>JAFDBP010000053.1 GCA_019313245.1 Deltaproteobacteria bacterium | reverse complement strand
GGTGGGGTTGATGAAGGTCACGACTCCCGTACCGGGGGCCGCGGTCACGTCCCTGAACAGGCCGCCTACGAGATTGCGATACAGAACCGCGGGCTCCTTCGCGTAAGAAGTCACGAAGAAGTCGAGAAGCCCGTCGTTGTCGTAATCCCCGCTCTCGACGCCCATGCTTCCGTGAGCCCTTCCGAAGAAGTCGTATGCCACACCGGCCAGCATTCCGACTTCCTCGAATTGACCGGTACCGTCGTTCTTGAACAGAAAATTTCCCAGAACGTCGTTTGCGACGAAGATGTCCGTATCGCCGTCGTTGTCGTAGTCCGCGCAGGTCATCCCCATTCCCGTCCCGACGTGCTTCGCGATTCCCGATGACTCACTCACGTCGGTAAAGCTGCCGTCCCCATCGTTGCGATACAGGGCATCGGAGGGATATACGTAGGCGGTCGGCGGCATATACGACCGACTCCCCCCGATGATGTCGATGACGTTCTTGTCGTACGAAAATTCGACATAGCGCGCGGAATACAGATCCAGGTCGCCATCCCTGTCGATGTCCAGAAAGGCGGTGCCGCCCCCGACGTAGTTTCCGTCGCCGACATTCGCGCTCTCGGCCACGTCACTGAAGGTTCCGTCGCCGTTGTTGCGGTAGAGCAGATTGGGCCCGTAGTTGTTGAGATAGATATCCAGATGCCCATCGCGATCGTAGTCTCCCACGGCCACACCCAGCCCAAATCCCGGGTCGCCCGTTCCACTCGCCTCGGTCACGTCGGTGAACTTCCATCCGCCGTCGTTGCGATAGAGCCTGTTGATGGGAGTAGGGTCATAGCTGGTTCCTTTCAACGCGGCCCCATTGAGCAGGTAGATGTCGATGTCGCCGTCGTTGTCGTAATCGAACAGGGCCAGGCCCGCGCTGACCGTCTCCATGATGTAGAACTCGCCCCCGCTGCCGTCGCGATGCTGGAATGTGATGCCCGTCTGATCCGTGACCTCCGTGAAGCGGATCGCGGTCTCCACCGATTGTGTCGGCTGCGCAGCCAGGACGGCGATACCCGGCAAGGCGCCGAACAGCTTCCACGGTCGAATCAATCGATTGAAAACGGTTTCGAAAATCATCGCTGCCTCGCAGCGGACCGGAATCCGCTCGCCGTCGTTCCCCAAATTGCTCGATCGAAGCTCACGTACGGCTTCCCCTTCCGATAGAACTCCAGTTGTTCGAGGATGTCGGCCGCCAGGGCTTCGTCGCGGGTCGCGCGCGCCATTTCGAGGGCGCTCTCCGCGACCTTCGCGGCGCGAGCGAATTGCCCGGCCGAAGCGTGGGCGGCGGCCAGGGCATTGCGAACGTATGGGTTGCGGTGTTTTGCCAAAACGGACGCCCGCCTCGCCAGGCGAATCGCTTCCGCCGGCCGGCGGGTGGCCGCATCTGTGTGGGTAGCCAGGATCCACGCGAGATCGCTCTGAGGTGCGAACCACTCCGGCTCGAGTTCGATCGCCTTTCGGAGCGCGGCAATCGCCCTGTCATCCTCTGCGTTGGCGCGGTAGGCGTGTGCCAGGATGAGATGGTTCGAGGCCGATGATTCGAGCTCCGCGGCCCGCTCGGCGAATTCGATCGCCGCGGACGGACTCTGATCCGTCAGTAGATACAGGCGCGCAAACTCGCGGTGCGAATCCGGCTGGCCGGGCGCGAGGTCGATGGCCTGCCGGAACGCCGCGCGCCCCTGTTCGAGAATCCGCTCAGCTCGCTCCGGTCGCTGCTCCGCCCGGTAGAGTTCGTTTCCGCGCGCACACAGGGTGCCGAGCAGGTTGGCGATTTCGCCGCGCCTCCACGGATTCGCGCTGGCCGAATGGTGGACCTCCGGTTCCCTGCGCTCACTCGCCGCCGCCAGGGCGCTCTTCGTGCGTCCCGCCTGTTGCTTGCGGAATGCCTCGAGGTGCGGCTTCGCCTCCTCCAGCCGATCCAATCTGATGTATGCGTTGCCAAGTGCGTAGGCCAGTTGGGCGTTTTGCGGATTTGCCTCCAGAGCGGCTTCGAAGCACTCCACTGCTCTGGTGTCATTCTCCAACTGGGCGAAGGCCTGCCCCAAGAGGTAGTGGCTTCGCCCGGGTCTGGTTGAATCCCCGACTTCGCCCTCGAGGCTGTCGACAACTTCCTGATATCGACCGAGGGCGATGAGCGACTCGGCAATGCGATTGCGCAGTTCCCAGGTCTGCGGCGAATGCTCCGACGCTTTCCTGAAGTAGGCGAGTGCCTTTTCGTAGTCGCCGTTGTCGAACGACATCTCGGCCATCATTCGACACAATATTGGGTTCTCGGGATTGTATCCCAGGGTGTGCGTGAGGAGATCGGCGGCCTTCGCGGGATGATACAAGTACGACAACTCCAGCGTCAGCTCGACCAGAAGCGCATCCGTGGGAAAATCCATCAACAGCGCTTCGAATATATCCGCGACGACCTGCTTGAGATGCTCGTCAGCTCGCGCCTCGGTGGAGGGCCCCGCATCGGACACTTCCTCTGGCTCTTCCTGTTGGGCGCACGAGTTCAACGTCGAAAGCAGCAAGCATACGCTCGCCACGCCGAACACGAGAGAAGAGCAGGGCCTCGCCGCTACCGTCATGCTGAATCCGTCAATTCGAGCTGCGTCTGGCAGCGACAGTATAGGGACCGGTTGCCTCTCTGGGCATCTCACACGGCCGCTGGCATCGGTGTCCGAGCACCCAGAGGCGCCAGAACGACACGGAGAACCGGACCGGAGAGCCCAGCCTGGAAATCGAAGATCGGTCGCGAAGAGCTGCCGCAACTTCGGAAGTCACCGAGCGCCGAAAATCCGAAGGCCTTTCGTCTCGATTCAGTGTCATTGAACGCGTCTCATCTCATTGGAGACTACGTCGAATGTGGATCTCCTTCTGCATCGACGCATAATTGCGTCTCGGTCGAGTCGTTGAAATCAATGATGCATCGCCGAGATCCGGCCTAAAGTTCACACTCCAAACGCCGAAGTTGTTGAGAAATGAGTCCGCGGGAGTAGACCGCACCGGCACGGGCCACTTCCGCAGCCGGGCTCACCACCACAACGAGGCAATACGAGCGACAGAGGACACGCACATGCTCTGGATCTGGATCGTTGTCATTGCACTCCTGGCCTACCACGCGTGGTGCTTTCACTCGGGGCGCATCCGCTTCACCGTCGGCGGTCACGTCCATCGGCGCACGCGGTGGGTGCACAAAGACGAAGAACCGGTGCTGTACTGGGCGCTCTGGACCGGCGGAGCGGCGTTTACCCTCGCATTTACCGTCATTGGACTGCTTCAGACGGGTTGAGCGGACGCCAGCCGGCCCGCGTCACTCGATTGCAATCGTCTGGGAAGCAGACCCTACCGAACCACCCCTCGCCTCGACGTCGATCCTGGACTCATCGGGAAAGTTCGGACGGCGACCGCTCCAACGATTCAGTGCTTCGCGTCCTCAGTACGATGACGATGGGTATCAGCAGCATTGCGGTCACGGCGAGTTTCAACTCGGCTCCTTCGACGAAGAAGAGCACCGACACCCCACCCACCACGACGATGGAGACCAAGGCGCTGACCTTCGCCCGTCGCGGCATGCTTCTCGTCTCGTGCCAGTTCTTGAGGACCGGCCCGAAAGTCCCGTGTGACAGGAGCCATCCGTGCAGTCTTTCCGACGATCTCGCAAAGCAGGCCAGGGCCAGCAGGAGCAGGGGCGTGGTCGGAAGTACCGGAAGGAACATCCCCAGAACGCCGAGTCCGACGCAGAGCAGCCCGAAGGCGATCAGTATGGATTTCTGGACGGCGGACATGGGCTCAGATCAAGCTTATCCTTCTCGTGAACTCGATGAATCCAGGGAGGCGGCTCGGAATCGATGCGGGCCATACTACTCGAAAAACCCGGATCGCCGCTGCAGCTGGTCGATTGCGACGAGCCGGTGCCCGACGATCGACAGATTCTGGTCCGGATCACGGCCTGCGGCGTGTGCCGGACCGACCTCCACGTGCTGGATGGGGAACTCGAACAGGCCGAGTACCCGATCGTTCCGGGCCATCAGGTGGTCGGCAGAATCGAGGCGCTCGGGTCGGGCGTCACCGGGTTCGAGATCGGCGAACGCATCGGGGTTCCGTGGCTCGGCTTCAGCTGCGGGCATTGTGAGCATTGCCGCCGGGAACGGGAGAATCTCTGCCCCGATGCGCGCTATACGGGCTGCCAGATCGACGGCGGGTTCGCGGATTGCTGCGTCGCCGACCACCGCTATTGCTTTCGCTTGCCCGAGCGATATTCGGATCTGCAGGTCGCCCCCCTGCTGTGCGCGGGCCTGATCGGCTACCGCGCCTGGAAGATGCTCGAAGGCGCCGTCAACGTCGGTTTCATGGGTTTCGGAGCGAGCGCGCACATCCTGACCCAGGTCGCGAAGGCCCGGGGCGCTTCGATCTACGCCTTCACGCGCGACGGCGATACCCGCGCGCAAGAGTTCGCGCTCGGGTTGGGCGCCGTCTGGGCGGGCAGCTCCGAGCAGTCGCCCGACCGCGAGCTCGACGCCGCGATCATCTTCGCGCCGGTGGGGGATCTGGTGCCCCGAGCGCTGTCCCTGATCAGACCCGGCGGGCGGGTCGTGTGTGCCGGCATCCACATGACCGACATTCCCTCTTTTTCGTACGACCTGCTGTGGGAGGAGCGCTCCATCTGTTCCGTCGCCAACCTGACGCGCAACGACGGCATCGAATTCATGGCGCTCGCCGAAACCGTCGCGATCGAAACGGAAGTGCACGCTTATCCGCTGGAGCGAACCGCCGAGGCGCTGGAAGACCTCAGGCGGGGCAATTTTACCGGCGCTGCGGTGATCCAGATCTCCTAGCGCGGCGAGCGCGGGGCGCCGCGGGCCAGCTCGAGGCGGCGATCCCCCAGAGCGCTAGTCGTCGTCGACCACCTGCTTGCTGGACGGCACGCAGAGCATGTTCGGCTTCTTGACCGTCAAGCGGAACTCGCCGAATTGATTGGATACCTCCACGTCTCGCTTGTCGAAGCTCGGAGCCTTCAGCGAGTAGCAGGTCAGATGCGTGTCTGGATCGTCGATGCCCTCATTGTTCTTGCTCGTCGGAACACCGAGTCGCACCGGCTTCTTCAACTCCACGGTCTCGTCCAGGAATGGATCCTCGAGGCTCACTTCGCGTCTTTCGAATTTCGACTCGCCCGGCGTCGTCGCGGCCGAGTAGAGCTCGAAGTGATCGAGGCTCGGCACCTCCGAGATGCTCCTGTTGACGGGTGTCCCGATCTCCTGGGATGGGACGCAGAGCTGGGTCCTTCGCTTCCGCACGTTCAGCTCCAGCTCGCCGAACTGGTCTGTCGCGATCACCCGGGGTCTGACGGCTGAGACCGGCCGCCCCACCTTGTAACAGGTCAGGTGCGCCGAGGGGTCGAGAATGCCCTCGCCATTCTTGTCGACCGCGTTGCAGAACTGCTCGGTGCGGATGAGCTCTACCCGCCTCGTCTGGAACTGGTTGGACAGCGTCACCACGCGCCTTTCGAATCGATCCGCGCCCCTTGCCCTCTTCGCCTTGTAGCAGAGGAAATGGTCGAGCTGGGCACTCGGTGGCGTCGTCGGCGTCGCAGTTGGAGTTGCAGTCGGCGTGAACGTCGGCGCCGCGGTCGGTGTAGATGTCGGCGTCGCAGTCGGCGTGGCCGTGGGCGTCGCTGTGGGTGTGGCCGTCGGTGTCGCGGTCGGTACGGATGTCGGCGTCGCAGTCGGCGTAGACGTGGGTGTCGCAGTCGCCGTAGGCGTCGCGGTCGCCGTCGGTGTTGCGGTGGGAGAGCCGGAGGCCGTGGGTGTCGGCGTCGGAGAACCCGTCGTCGTCGGCGTCGACGTCGGTGTGGACGTGGGCGTCGCGGTCGGCGTCGCGGTGGGTGTCACAGTCGGCGTCGCGGTCGGTGTTGGCGTCGGTGTTGCCGTCGGCGTCGCAGTCGGCGTAGACGTGGGTGTCGCGGTGGGTGTGGCCGTCGGCGTCGGAGTTGCGCAGTCCGAATCGCCCAGGTCGTAGGCGAGGTCGCCGTCGTTATCGAGACCCAGGGCCGCTGGGTCGCCGGAGAATTCCTCTTCCAGCGCTGCATTGCACGGATCCAGCGTAAGGCCGACGATGCCATTCGTGGTGGAGCCGTACCACGGCGGCATGATGTCTTCGCCCGCGACCGCAAAGGCCGACGGATCGGAGTCGCCGTGGCAGTCGACGCAGAGAAGACCATCGCCGTCAGCAGGTACACCCGCCGCGTTGTGATGCTGGCGCAAACCGGCACCCCATCCCGGACCCAACCCGATACCGTTGGCGTCTTGCAGGCGGCCGTGGCACCCCATGCAGGAAATGAAGTTGACGCCGTCCATCGCCGCGGCGGAACTGCTGAGGTTGACCTGCCTCTGGAACGTCCCATCGCCGCCATGGCAGTTGTCGCAATTGTCCCCAATATCGGTGTTGTCGAGGTGGGCGTCGTGGAGACTGACCCCCCAGTTGAAATTCTCCGCCGCCGATATGTAGGGGCTGCTCTCCCGGAAGCCGGTATGGCACTGAGCGCACCGCCCCTGGTCGTTGATCGCGTCGGAGTAGAACTGGTACGCCGCGGCGTGGCCGCCCCAAAGCACTACGGAGCACGCGATCACCATCCCAGCCACGGGTGTGAACGGGGGAACGCCAGCTAGCAGCGAGCGATTCAGCCTCGACATCGACGACTCCTTCTCGATTGCCCGGTTGCCACGCCCGGGCAGCGCGATCGCGCTTGGGCAAACCCTCTCCAGACAGCATCATAGGAAAATCAAGCCGCCATTTGACGATCATCCCGTTCGCGCAATCCGTTTGATGGGACAGATCGGTGTGGGCAATTCCTCACATCCAGAGCGAGTTGGACCGCCGCTGCACTCTGAGCCCCAGCAAATCAAGCCGGAGCGAAGGAGCGTATTGGGCGGTTCGCTACAGTAATTCCACCTTGGCATCCCGGCGGGCAAGTGCAACCACACCGGTCGAATCGTCAGCGTCCCCCCCAGACACAACGGCCCTCTTTCGGTCGAATCCGAGGTCTCCCGCGGCTCGGAAGCCTGTAACATGGCCCGAAAACCGCGCGCAGCTCACGACGAGGAAGTGATCATGAGAAGGATGACACGACGTGCTGGCATTGCGGCACTGTTGTTCGCGGCAGTCGCGCTGGCATTCGCGTTGCCTCCTGCGGCAGCAGCGGAGGAGGAGGAAGAGGCTGAAGAGGAGGAAGCGTACGCCGAGGAGGAGCTGAGCGACTGCCTCGACTGCCACGACGAGAGCGCGAGATATCCCGTCACTCCAATCCTCGCGACGCCGCACGGTGTGAAGGCGGACGCGCGAACACCGCTCGCGCAACAGTACGAGTGTCAGACCTGTCACGGCCCGAGCGCAGCGCACATCGAGGACGAAGCCGCGCCCGGCGTCCGCTTCGGCCCCGATCTGCCCGCCGGCCCGCAGAACGAAGTCTGCCTCGGCTGCCACCAGGGCGGCGAGCGGATCAACTGGCAGGGCAGCGTGCACGCGGCCTCGGAAATCGCCTGTACGAGCTGCCACTCGATCCACGTGCTGGAAGACCCGGTGATGATCAAAGACCGGCGTCCGGACACGCCGGTGATGCGCAGAGGCCAAACGGCCATCTGCTTCCAGTGCCACGCCGAGAAGCGGGCCGAGATCCACAAGACCTCCTCGCACCCGCTGCGGGACGGCGTGATGCTCTGCTCCGACTGCCACAACGTGCACGGCTCGATGGGCCCCTCGAACCTCGTAAAGCCGACGCTGAACGAGACTTGTTACACCTGCCACGCCGAGAAGCGCGGGCCGTTCCTCTGGGAGCACGCGCCCGCGTCGGAGGACTGCGGCAACTGCCACACGCCGCACGGCTCGAACCATCCGACGCTGTTGACGGCGCGGGTGCCACAGTTGTGCCAGTCGTGCCACCTCACGGGTTTCCACACCGCCACGGCCTACGGGGCGCCCGACCCGAGCAGCCCGGCTTTCGGCGACCGCTTCGTGGGCGCAAAGGGCTGCTTGAACTGTCACGTCGAAGTACACGGCTCGAATCATCCGAGCGGTGTGCGGTTCAAGCGGTAGGTCTTCGATGAAGTCTCAGACCGAGATTGGGGGCGAGACGATGGGACGAGAAATTGGGCTCCGAGCGATGCGCTCTTTCGCAACGGCGCTGCTGACCGCATGCTCCGTCGGCCTGTTCGCTTCGACAGGCTGGGCCGCAGAAGACATGCGCTACCACGACCTCACGAATCACGTGAACACGCTGGAACTCGGCGCCCTCTTCAGCAGCGACGACGACTTCAAATTCAGTGACTACACGGGCGTGGGCCAGGGCTTCGAGGCCGATGGCTGGTCGATCCTCGGCAACGTCGACCTGCGTCGGAGGAGTGCGTTCGACGCCGAGCGCGCCTACTACTATCGGGTCCGGGGGCTCAACCTGGGTCTCGACTCCCGCTACATCGACGCCCTGTACCAGAAACCGGGGCTGTTCGGGATCGCGCTGTTCTACGACGAGATACCCAAGTACCAGACCGACACGGCCCTGACCTTCATGCGCAACGCCGGTGACGGTTTCCTGACCCTGCCGTCCGGCTGGGTGGGCAACGGTCCAGCCCTGCCAACCGACAGCATAAGCACAGATGATTTTGACGGCTTTCTCCGCGGTTACGATATCGACCACAAGCGGAAGACCGCGGGCGGCGAGATCTCACTGATCCTGCCCAAGAACTTCGACTTCGACGCGAGCTATGAATACCAGCGGAAGCGGGGCGACAAGCTCACGTCCACATTCATCGGCCGATCCTGGTCCGGAGCGGGTTCGCAGATCGTGCCCGAACCGCTGAAGTACAACACCCACCAGATCGACTCCCATCTCCGCTACACGGCCGACGACTTCCAGCTCCAGCTCCAGTACTACGCGTCGGGCTTCTACAACGACCTCAACGGTCTGGCCTGGCAGGATCCGCGTTACACCGGGGCAGCCGGAGTCGGCTTCGACGACGGCGGCGTGGGGCAGAAAGCGAGCATGCCCGACAACTGGTTCCACCAGGTGACTGCCTCCGGCGGCTTCAACCTCCCCGCCAACAGCCGCGTGATGCTGAACGCGGCCTTCGGCTGGGGGACCCAGGACGACGACTTCCTTCCCTACACCAACAACCAGATGCTCAACCTCGACCCCGCGCTCCGTCTTCCGCGGCCGGATCTCGACGGCAAATTGGAGACCCGGCTGGTGACCGCTCGGTTCGTATCGAACCCGCTGCCAAGACTCGGAATCAACGTCGCCTACCGCTGGAACGAGCGCGACAACGACTCGCCGATCGACACCTACTTTCGCATCCTCGCAGACGCGGAAAACCAGAGCATGGGCAACGTTCGAGTCAATCGCCCGTACAGCTTCGAGCAGCACAAGGTCAACGCCGATGTGAGCTACCGGGTATTCAAGCGCACCAAGCTGACGCTGCTGTACGAGTGGGACCAGATGTCCCGCAATCTCCAGGAAGTCCACGAAAACAACGAACACACCGTCGGCGGCAAGCTGTTGAGCCGCCCGAATCAGTACCTGAACCTCGGCGTGCGCTACGAGCGCTCCTATCGCGACCGCAGCTCCTACGACTGCGTAAAGCCGCTGCTCGCCGGCCTGCCGCCGCTCACGCTGACGAATCCCGGCTGCCCTACTGCCGCCGAGTTCCCTCCCCCGGATTTCCAGAATCAACCGCAGCTGCGCAAATACAACATGGCCAACCGGCGGCGACACGATACCCACAGCTGGATGACGATCACTCCGACCGAAAAGATCAGCATCGGAGCCCATCTGAAGTACATCGACGATGACTACTACAAATCGACGTATGGCCTGACCGGGTATCGACTACTCGGTACGGGGCTGGATCTCTCGTATCAGGTCACGAAAGCATTGAGCTTCCACAGCTTCTACAACCACGACAAGACCCGGACGGAGATGGATGCGACGTCCTCTCTATTCTTCGACCAGAGCGAGAACTGGTCGAGCAGAGACAAGGACATCACCAACACGGTCGGCGCCGGCTTCGATTTCGATGTACTGCCGGAACGGCTGGCGTTCGGCGTCGAATACCTCTTCGCCAGGTCAAAAGGCAAGGTCGACACGGTCACGGACGCATCGGGACCGATCGCGCCGCCCTTCCCGGACAATGAAACCACACTCCACAACGTCAGCGTCCAGGGGAGCCTGGCGATCACTCGCAGCCTCTCGTTGCGGGTGGGCTATCTGTTCGAGGACTTCGACTCCAGCGACTGGGCGATCGATTCGATGTGCCCCTCCTGTCTGACCGGGAACAACAATGTGGTCGCATCGGGAGAGAGGCCGCCGCACTACAGCGCCCACCTCGTGTCCATGTCGCTGACCTACCGCTTCTGGTAGCGCGAAGACGGGAGCTGGCGTCGCCCGCGAGGCAGTGGCCTAGGCGAGCTCGAGTCGCTCTACGAACTTCTCCGCGTTGATCGCGATGTCGTCTTCTCCGATCTGGTCGAAGGGATTCTCCAGGTGCTCCTGGATGTTGTCCAGGCTGACCAGGATCGTCGTAAACAGCACGGGCATCACGTACGCCAGGCCGCTCGAGTAGTCCTGCGCGATGGCGGCGAAATAGGGGCCATACAGGATCGGGAGCACGGTCACGAAGAAATCACTGAACGCGCTCAGGGTTCGAGGCGTTCGGTATTGGTAGATGTGTTTCACATCCTCGAAGGCGATGACCATCTTGCTGAGGAACTGGTTGCAGCGCGACGCTTCGCCCGAGGGTAGGCCTCTGCCCCTGAGATCCTCCTTGATGAACTCCGAGAGCCGCGAAAACATCCGATAGACCTTTTCCTCGTATTCGGCCATTTCGGATACGGGATGGATGAAGAGGGTTCGACAGGCGACGAGCAGATCTCCCAGCAGCGCCTTGGCCTTGTTTTGCACCTCGGCATCCGTCTCTTCCAACCAATCGCGTGACGCAAAGTAGATCGCCCGCCCATGGGCCTTGATGGAACTGTATTTCGTCAGGGCGTTTTCTCGCCTCTTGTACGCGCCGCCGATCGAGAAGACGATCGGGAAGACGACGGCGGTTGCGATGAGCGTCATCGGAAAGTCCGCCTTGATCTCGTATCTGCGGCAGAGGTAGGTCGAAGCGACGGCGAGTGCGGTAATCACGACCGTCTTGAGGTTGATGATGATCGCGATCTGCTTCAGCTTCTGCATCTCGTTCCATCCCCCTCGGATTCGCCCCTGCAGGTCACCGTATCGGATCGTTAGCAACCGATACCCCGCGCGCAAGGATACCCATATCCCAATGGCGCGGGCGCGTCCGATCGAAGAATTCACCCCGCCGAACTTCGCAGATCCACCACGCGCCCATCCGAGAAAGAGAATGTTCGATCCATCGCGCTTCAATGCTTAGAATTTTTGGGAGGATTTCCGCTTAACATCGCCGAGCTGAAGTTCAAGGTTTCGATGTAACCCGTCGATCGCCGCCCGGGGCTGTCGGCACCCTCCAACCCACTCGAAGCTCAGGCCTTCGACGAGGGGTCGGGCAGTGTGGCGATCCGATAGCCGGCATAAGAGACGATCACCACGATCACCGGCGTGAGCAGGTTCACGAATGCGTAGGGGAAGTAGTCGGCCGCAGACACCATCAGCGTCGTCGACATGAACGCGCCGCAGGTGTTCCAGGGCACCAGGGGCGAACTCAGCGTCCCGCCCGATTCCAACGCCCTCGAGAGATTCTGGGGAGCCAACCCCCGCTCCTCGAAGGTCTCCTTGTACATCCGTCCGGGCACGACGATGGACATGTACTGATCGGGGGCGATGATGTTCGTGCCGATGCACGAACCCACCGTCGCGAACACGAGCGAGCCGGTCGAGTGGGCCCTGCTCAGGATCGCACCGGCGAGTCTGCGCAACAGCCCGGTGCGCTCCATGATGCCGCCGAAGGTCAGCGCGCAGAGCACGAGTGCCACCGTGCTCATCATGCTCTCCAGGCCGCCGCGCGTCAGCAGATTGTCGACCCGCAGATTTCCGGTACTCGACTGGTAGCCGGACTGAGCCGCTTCCATGACCTTCTGCATGCTGGAGTCCTGTACCCAGAGCGCCATCAAGCCGCCGAGCACCGCCCCGCCGACGAGTGCCGGCAGCGCCGGAACCCGAAACGCCACCGCCAGAATGATCAGCAGTGGCGGCAGCAGCAGGATCGGGCCCAGATTGAAGTTCTCGCTCAGCGCCGAGCGGATCACCTCGACCTGCGAGCCCTCGATGGACCCGGTTTGCGCGGAGAAGCCGAGAACCCCGTACAACACGAGCGCCAGGACGTACGCGGGCGCCGCCGTGTAGATCATGTATTGGACGTGATCGAACAGCTCGGCGCCCGCGACCGCGGGCGATAGGTTGGTCGAGTCGGAGAGCGGCGACATCTTGTCGCCGAAGTAGGCGCCGGAAATGATCGCCCCCGCGGTCATCGGCAGAGAGACGCCGAGACCGTCTCCAATGCCGATCAACGCCACGCCGACCGTGCCGGCGGTGGTCCACGAGCTTCCCGTCGCGATCGAGACCACCGAGCAGACCATGCAGGCCGCGAGCAGGAAGTAGCTCGGGCTCAACAACCGCAGGCCGTAGTCGATCAACGCCGGCACGATGCCGCCGGCGATCCAGGTGCCGATCAGGATCCCGACCACCATCAGGATCAGGATCGCCTTCAGCGCGACCGCGATGCCGTCGACGACCCCGTTCTCGATCTCGTGCCAGGGGTGCCCGAGGCTCAAGCCAACCACGGCGGCGACGATGCTCGCCAGAATCAGGGGAATGTGGACAGGACCGTGGAAGAGGCTGATCTGAACCACCAGGAACAGGATCAGGGCGGCGACTGGCAACAGCGCCTGCCAGAGTGCGGGCGTTCTCACGGTGGTTTCTTGCACAGGCGATCCCCCGACGCGTGGTCCAGACCGGACTGACTGCTCGATTATCGACCGCGCACGTCTGCGCGGAAGCGCGCAGACTGTAGGCCGTCAGACGGCATCTGGCCCGCGGGCCGCAGAAATGCGGCTTTGGCGCTGGCCGTCGCCCACCAGCTGCGTTCTCGGCGGCGCCCGAGGAGTCCGATCCCCCGAAGCGGCGCCGAAAATCGGGGAAACCCCCTACACCTCGTCCGTCGATCTGCCGCTTTCCGGACCGCTACTCCAATCCCAGCTCCGCCAACTTCTCCCTGGTCGGAACGCCGTTCTCGTCCCAGCCTCGGACTTTGTAGAAATCGGGCAGCATCTCGTGCAGCCGGTTGACGTGTCCCTTCGCGGGGCCGTCGGGCAGCGGCTCCTCGAGCATACGCTTTGGAAGCGTATCCTCGGTCGATCCGGCCTTGAGCAGGAACATCCGCTCGAGGTTGTAGACGCGCTCGGCAGACTTCAGGACCTCTTCGGGGGTGGCCTCCACGCCGGTCGTGAATTGCATCAGCTGCGCCAGGCGCGTCGGCAGGATCATGCGCTCCTTGCTGAAGACATAACGCAACGCCAGGAACACGCACAGACCAGAAGAATCGATCAGCGCAAAGGCATCCTGGAAGCGAGCGACCAGTTCACCCTTTCCCTCGGTCGTCATCAGGTCTTCCTTCACGGGTACACCGAATAGTTCCTCGTAGACCACGTCGCCTTCCATGTGGGATGCGCCCTTGTTGGAAGTGGCGTAGAGCAGGCCCATCCCCTGCGCGCCGCGCGGGTCGTAACCGGGAAATTCCTGCTTGCGGGTGGTCACGGCCACTTCGGGATGGCCGTATTTCTCGGCGAGGCGGTAGCTGCCCTCTGCGAGTTCGTCCCCGAAGCCATCGCGGTAGGCCATCTTCTGAACCATCTCGATCATGGTGTCCGCGTCGCCAAAGCGCAGGGGCTTTCCGATGTCCGCTTCGGGGATATATCCCTTCTCGTACATTTCCATCGCGGCGGCGATCGTCATCCCCGTCGAAATGGTGTCCATCCCCAACTCGTTACACCAATAATTGGCCTTGGTGACGGCGGCGAGGTCATCCACCCCACAGCCGCTGCCAAATGCAGAGATGGTCTCGTATTCGGGGCCCTCGCCCTTGCCCGCGTATTTTCCCTCGGGAACTTCCGACAGACGGCCGCACGCGATCGGGCAGCGGTAGCAGGGCTTCGGCTTGATCAGATATTTCTCGGTCAGCGTCGGACCGTCGATCGTATCGACGCCTTCGAAGGTGCCGGCCTGCCAGTTGTGGGTCGGCAGGATGCCGAACTCGTTGGTCACCTGCGGCACGTAGGCGGTGCCGTACTCGCGCAGAGATGATCCCGCCAGCATATCCACGCCGACTTCCTTCGCGATCGTCTTGCTGAGTTCGCGCATCGCTTCATCGTCGGCAAACTCCGGATTCTTGCGCCCATTGACGACGACGCCCTTCAGGTTCTTGCTACCCATCACCGCGCCCACGCCGGACCGCCCTGCGGCGCGATCCTTGTCGTTCATGATGGCCGCCATCAAGACGAGGTTCTCGCCCGCTGGGCCAATGCAGGCGACCTTCGCGTTCCGATCGGTTTCCGCCAGGAGAGCGTCCGTCGTCGCGGGGACGTCCTGTCCCCAGAGGTGCGCCGCCGAGCGGATTTCCGCCTCGTCTTCATTCACCCACAGGTAGACGGGTTCTTCCGCCCGCCCCTCGAAGATGAAGAGGTCGAAGCCGGTGCGCTTCATCCAGGTCGGGAAGCTGCCGCCCGCATTGGAGTGGGCGAGTGCACCCGTCAACGGAGACTTCGTCACGACCATGTAGCGATTGCCGGTCGGGGCCGTGGTCGCGGTCAGCGGGCCGGTCGCAAAGATGAGATTGTTTTCCGGCGAGAGCGGATCGACAGCCGGATCGACTTCGTCGTACAGATATCGAATCGCTACACCGCGCCCACCGATGAAGTCCTTCGAAACCTGCGGGGCGATCTCCTCGGCGGAGATTTCTCGGCTGGTCAGATTGATCCGAAGAAGTTTGCCATGCCATCCGTACATTCCATTCTCCTTGAAATCCCATCTGGAGTCCGAGGTTTTCCAGATCCGGGCACGAACAGATCAAATCTGTCGGCCCGGCCTCATCCTCCGCCAATTGCCGAGAACGCTGCAACCCGGTCGCCTTCGGAGACGGTCGTTTCGAGCGGAACGGTCACGCCGTTGAGTGCGATCACCGTGCTGCCATCCAGCGGGATGCCGAAGGGCGCGAGCACATCTCTTACGCTGCTGCCGGGGCGTACATCGACGGATGTCGTGTTGCCCGACGTACCCGGCGGCAGATGATCGCGATAGGTGGCAATCAGTTTTACCTGAATTTTCACGGCGCCAATCTAGCACAACCGTTTGCGCCTCAGGCCGCGTCCGAGGCCTCGAACAACCCCGCCGAAGTTCGGATTCACCCGCTGCGAGCTTCATCCGATGACTGAGGGACCGCTTCGTTCCGCTCGCATCGGCGCTACGATTCCCGAGTGAAAGACCGGCGCCCCCGCGCGCGCCGGGGTGCGGGCACACGAGCCCTGGGGTCGGGCTCACCGCACGCAATGGACTCTGAGGGGAACCATGGACTGGCAGGAGCACTATGCGGCAAAGCGCATGACCGCGGCGGATGCGGTCGAGCGCGTTCCCCGCGGCAAGAACATCTTCATCGGATCCGGCGCAGCAGAGCCCGTGAAGCTCGTCGAGGAGTTGGTCGCGCAGTCTCTCCGATTCGCCGACAACACCATCGTCCACATCCTGACACTCGGCCCCGCGCCCTACGTCAAGCCCGAGCACGAGAATCGCTTTCGCCACAACGCATTCTTCATCGGGCCCAACGTGCGAGAGGCGGTCCACGAGGGCCGCGCCGACTACACACCGATCTTTCTGTCGCAGATTCCGTCGATGATCCGATCTCGACGCGTGCCGGTAGACGTGGCCTTCATCCAGACCTCTCCGCCCGACAGCTTCGGCTTCGTCAACCTGGGGGTTTCGGTGGACGTGGTTCTATCGGCCGTCGAGTGCGCGAGCCTCGTGATTGCGGAGATCAACCCCGAAATGCCGGTGATCCACGGCGCCGGCTTCGTGCCGATGGATCAGATCGACGGCTGGGTGCAGGGCGAGAACACCCTACCCGACCTGAAGCGCGAGCCCCTCGACGAAATCTCCCTCGAGATCGGACGCAACGTCGCATCGCTGGTCGACGACGGATCGACGATCCAGGTGGGTATCGGGCAGATCCCCGATGCCAGCCTGAAGGCGCTCGAGAACAAGAAGGACCTCGGCGTCTGGTCGGAGATGTTCTCGGACGGCGTCATCGACCTGATCGAGAACGGAAACATCACGGGCCGTTACAAGACCATCCATCCCAACAAGGTGTCGGCATCGTTCGCCTTTGGCTCCAACCACCTCTACGAATACGTCGATCGCAATCCGACCTTCACCTTCCATCCCTCGGATTTCATCAACGATCCGACCCGCGTAGCCCGGCAGCACAAGATGGTGGCCATCAACGGCGCCCTGCAGATCGACCTCACCGGGCAGGTTTGCGCCGACTCGATCGGTACGAAGTTCTACTCGGGCATCGGCGGCCAGGTGGACTTCATCCGCGGCGCCTCGATGTCGCCCGGCGGCAAGCCCATCCTCGCGTTGCCCTCCACTGCGAAAAACGGGCAGCTGAGCCGGATCGTCGCCAGCTTGGATCCGGGAGCCGGCGTGGTGACCTCCCGAGGCGATGTGGAATACGTGGTCACCGAGTACGGCGTGGCCGATCTCAAGGGGCGCTCCATTCGAGACCGGGCCATGGCGCTGATCTCGATCGCCCATCCCAGCTATCGGGCCGAGCTGCTGGACGCGGGCAAAGAGCGGCACTACGTCTTCCCCGACCAGATCACGTCGGAATACGGCTACCCGCGCAAGTACGAAAAGCGGATCGAGATCGAGGGGCTCCCGCCCGTGCTCATGCGCCCCATCCGCGTGACGGACGAGGCGAAGATGAGCCGCCTGTTCTACAGCCTTTCGGATGTCACCGTCTACAGGCGCTGGCACCAGGGCCTCAAGCAGCTGTCGCACAGTGACATCTTGCGCCTGCTGGAAGTCGACTACACCAAGAACATGGCCATCGTGATGGAGGCCGAACTCGACCACGAGGAATCAAAGATCATCGGAGTGGGTCGATACCACACGGATCCCGCCACCAACTACGCGGAGACGGCCTTCGTGATCCTCGACGAATGGCAGGGGCACAGCCTGGGCACCATCCTGCTGGACCACCTCATCCAGATCGCCCGCGAGAACGGCATCGCGGGATTCACCGCCGACGTCCTCGCGGAGAATCGGGCCATGCGGCACGTATTCCACAAATCGGGCCTCGAGATCCAGAGCCAACTCCACGGCGGCGTCTACAGCCTGGCCATGGATCTGTCACCGGCAAAGCAGAAGCGCAAGTCGTCGCGCAAGAAGAAGACTCCGAAGCGCAAGTCGTGAATTCCGCTATCCGGAACCTCTCCAACAGGTCGTCATTAGCACCCGATTTAGAACACAGCGTCGGGTAATCGCGATTGGCGCGCCCAGCCCTTCATCGCCCAACCCGGAATCGCGTCGCACAAAATCTGGTAGAATTCGCAAACGCAGCAGGAGATCGAGCCGTGGGTCGAATCTATTCTCCGAAGCAGTGTCGCGAGTATACGGATGCAAACCGCCAGGCCTGGAATCAGGTTGCCCCGATACACGAGAAGATCAACCAGTCGCGGCTGCTGAACGCTTTCTCGGACCCCGAATACAACACGCTCGACGATCACTGCCTCGATCGCTTGAAAGAAATCGGCATCGAGGGCAAATCCATCGCCCAACTCTGCTGCAACAACGGTCGGGAGCTGTTGTCACTCAAGAATCTCGGCGCGGGTCACTGCGTGGGCTTCGACGCATCGGCGGCTTTCATCGAACAGGCGATCGAACTCGCAGAAGCATCGCAACACACTGATGTCGAATTTGTATCGACAGACATCTATGAAATCCCCCCGGTGAATACCGGGCCTTACGACATCGTCATGTCCACCGTTGGAGTCTTCAGTTGGATGCCCGACCTGAGGCGGTTCTTCGAGGTGTTTGGCAGGTTGACGAAGCCCGGAGGACACGTGTTCATCGAAGAAATTCACCCGGTACTCATGATGTATGAAGAGGGGGAAGGAGAAGAGCCGTCCTATCTCAAATACTCGTATTTCAAGGACGACCCCTGGGTGGAAACCACAGGACTCGATTACTACCAGGGGACAGAATACGAATCCAGCACCCACTACTCTTTTCAACACACCCTGGCTGACATCGCGATGGCGGCCATCGAAGAGGGGTTCGCGCTGAAACACTTCTCCGAATTCGGATACAATATTTCCGAATTGTGTTCGGACCTCGAACATGCAGAGGCTCGGCCACCCATGGGCATGACCATGGTTTGGCAGAAGAATCGAAGGGGGCGCAAACTTTCTACGCACGGATGAACGCCTGAGCCAATCAACGGGAGGGCATCATGCCTAACACGACACTATGCATCGACGGATTCGGAACACGCCGCTCACCTTTCTTCGATTGCTACGCGACGCCGGAATCAGAGTTCGGTGTCGGCAACGGCCGGCTCTTCCCCTGGCGCATCGGCGACAGCGCCACTGCCGACTATTGGACATTGCGACGCAATGCGGCGCAGTTCGATGTGCCGGAGATGCCGTTGGAGATCACCGGGCCAGATGCCGTGAAACTGCTCGACAAGGTCTTCGCACGCGACATGCGCAAACTTCGCGCGGGACGCGCGGTCTACGCCATCGCCTGCAACACCCGCGGCGGTATCGTGATGGATGGCATCGCGATCCGCCTCGGCGATGAGCGTTACTGGTACGTACAGGCGAACGGCGATTTCCTGGGGTGGTTCAGCGCCCAGGCCGCGGGCCTCGACGTCGAGGTGCGCGATCCCGACATCTGGGTGTTTCAGGTCCAGGGCCCGCGTTCGCTCGCCATCCTCGCGCGCGCGTGCGACGATGGCGCACCCGATGGCTTTCGCTACTTCGACGTGTGCGAACGCAAGATCGCGGGCTTCCCGGTAACCGTCTCGCGCACGGGTTGGACGGGTGAGCTCGGCTTCGAAGTCTACGTCCCTCGTCGCGAGATCGACGGCGCGGCGGTCTGGAAGCACGTCCTGGCCGCGGGCGAGCCCGACGGGCTGGTGGTCAGCAGCCTGCGCTCCATGCAGATCCGACGCATCGAAGCGGGCATTCTCGACTACAACACCGACATGGATCAGCGCGTAACTCCCTACGAGGCGGGGCTCGGCGCATTCATCAATCTCGACAAGGGAGACTTCATCGGGAAAGTCGCGCTCGCGGAGGCCGATCAGCGCTCGCGCCTGCACGGGCTGCGCTGCGAAAGCGGGGTCCCCGCCTTTGGCGCCAAGGTGCACGCGGCCGGCGAAACCATCGGGCGCGTGTTGTCGTCGGCATGGTCACCTCTGCTGGGTTGCGGCATCGGTTACGTCCGGTTCTTCGGAAGTGACGATTGGCTCGGCAGGGATGTCACCGTCGTCCATCGCGACGGCACCGAACTCAAGGGCGCGGTCGTAACCCTCCCCTTCTACGATCCGGAGAAAAAGATCCCGAGAGGAATCGACACGACCATTCCGTGAGCGCGAGGCGGTCCTGCAGCTCAGCCGACCCGAAGTCCGCCACTTTCGAAGCAGTCACTCGCTCGGAAGAACCTGCGCCAACCCGGCCATTCACGCTTCGATCGTCGATTCTGGATTCAGGCTGATCAGGGCGTCGGCCGCAACCGCCCCCCGACCGTCGGCCCGGACCATCAGCGGATTGATGTCGAGTTCGACGATCGACGACGGGTTCTTCTCCACCAGACCCGCAACCGCGAGAATCACATCGACCGCGGCATCCACATCGGCAGCTGGAGCTCCCCTGAAACCCTTCAACAGCGGTGCGCACTTCAACCGAAGCAGTGAATCCAACACCCGCTCTCGAGTGGTCGGCAGCAGGAGCGACGCGCTGTCCTTCAGGATCTCGACCAGGGCGCCACCGCCCCCGATCAGGAGGTATGGGCCGAAATCCTCGTCGCGCGCGACTCCGACGATCAGTTCCGCCACCGCTCCGTCGACCATCTTCTCGATCAGATACGCCCCGGAGAGCTTCGACATCTTCGCCACCGCCGCCGACACTTCGTCCGCGCTGCGCAGGTTGAGCACGACGCCGCCGACTTCCGTCTTGTGCGCGACACCCAGGGCCTTGGCGACGACCGGATAGCCCAACTCCTCGGCCGCAGCGGCCGCTTCCGCGGCGTCGCCGACGACGCGCGAGGCGGGGAATGGAATGCCGCAGCGCGCGAGAAGCGCCTTGGACTCGGCTTCGTTCAGCACCTGCGCGACACCGTCCTGCACCCGACCGAAAT
>JAFDBP010000052.1 GCA_019313245.1 Deltaproteobacteria bacterium | reverse complement strand
CGGCGCCTGGGTGCGCGCGGAGCAACTCGCGCCCCACTACTTGCGCCGCGCCGAGGCCGAGGTGAAGCGCACCGGAGAGCGCTTCGAGCCCGCACCGCAGCCCCCCAAGCCGGCCTGAGGCTCGGATGCCGGCGCGGACAGCCCGCGCGCCAGCTCGAAGCTGGGCTTTGACACGCCCGAATTCATTGATTAATTTTGCGTCTACCCAGCGACTTCGGAAATCGGCCGGAGCGCTTTCAAAGGCCGTCTCCCAGTTCCTCTTGGCCAGTATCTAGTTTCAGTCCGTCGGGAGGTCCGCGCGCGGCTGCGCGGTGCGGGGGGCTGTGTCAGAGTGGGATTCGACCGGGCCGTGCAGCCCGGATTCGGATCCACCGCAGGAGATCGAAATTCATGGCGCTGAACATCTATTACGACAAGGACGCAGATCTCGGCCGCCTCGACGGCAAGACCGTCGCGGTGATCGGCTACGGCAGCCAGGGACACGCGCACGCCCAGAACCTGCAGGCTTCTGGCGTCAACGTCGTGGTCGGCTTGCGCAAGGACTCGCCGTCTTGCGCGAAGGCCGAATCCGCCGGGCTGCGCGTGGTGTCGCCCGCAGAGGCCGCGCGCGAAGCGGACATCGCAATGCTGACACTGCCGGACGAAACGGCCACCCAGGTCTACGAGGAGCACATCGGGCCGAATCTGCTGCCGGGCAACTACCTCGCGGTCGCCCACGGCTTCAACATCCACTTCGGGTCGATTCAACCCGCAGAGGGCGTCAACGTCTTCATGGTCGCGCCGAAGGGCCCGGGCCACACCGTGCGCGCCCACTACGAGCAGGGGCGCGGCGTGCCGTCGCTCGTGGCGGTGGCCGCAGATCCGTCGGGCGACACGCTCCAGGTCGCACTCGCCTACGCGAAGGGCATCGGTGCGGGGAGCGCGGGCATCATCGAGACCAGCTTCCGCGAAGAGACCGAGACGGATCTCTTCGGCGAACAGACGGTGCTCTGCGGCGGGCTCACGGCGCTGATGGCCGCGGGTTACGAGACGCTCGTCGAGGCCGGCTACGCGCCCGAGATGGCGTACTTCGAGACGATCCACGAGGTCAAGCTGATCGTCGACCTGATCTACGAAGACGGCATCGCCAACATGCGTTACTCGGTTTCGAACACCGCCGAGTACGGCGACCTCACGCGCGGTCCGCGGGTGATCGACGCCGGTGTGAAGGAGCGGATGAAGGAGATCCTCGGGGAAATCCAGAGCGGCGCCTTCGCGAAGGAGTTCATCCTCGAGAATCGATCCGGCAACGTGCAGTTCCGCGCGCTGCGCAAGCGCGGAGAGGCGCATCCGATGGAGAAGGTCGGCGCGAAGCTGCGCAACCTGATGCCCTGGCTGAAGGAGCAGCGCCTGGTCGACCGCTCGAAGAACTGAAATGGCGGACTCCGACCCCGCAGAAGCCGACCCGGTATTCGTCGAGCGGCCCACCGAGTTCGTCGTTCGCGACGCGTTTTCGCTCGGCGCAGCGCCGCTCGCACTCGCGGGCGCTTGTGGACTGCTGGGCTGGACGACCCTGGGGTTCTGCCTGCTGGGCGTCACGGTCTTCGTGGCCTGCTTCTTCCGCAACCCGCCCCGCGAAATCCCGGGCGGCGAAAACAGCGTCGTCGCGCCCGCCGATGGGCGCGTGATCGACGTCGCGGAGATCGAGGCGCCCGACGGGAACAAGTGGCTGCGCATTGGCATCTTCCTGTCGGTGTTCAACGTGCACGTCAATCGCTGCCCGCTCGCGGGCCGGGTCGTCGCCGTGGATCGCGGCGGGAGCGCGTTTCTGGCGGCCTTCAACCGCAGGGCCGAGGCCGAGAACGTGCGCTGCGCGCTGACGCTCGAAACCGCGGCGGGTGTGCGCTTTCGGGTCATCCAGATCACGGGCCTGATCGCGCGCCGCATCGTCTGCCACCCGCAGGTGGGTGAGTGGATTCGGCGCGGCGACCGCTACGGGCTGATTCGCTTCGGCTCGCGGACGGACGTGCTCCTGCCGCCGACCGCGGTCGCGAAGGTCAAAGCGCGTGATCGCGTGCGCGGTGGGAGTACAATCGTCGCAGAGATCGAGAACACGGAGGGCTAGGGGATGGACCAGCCGGAAGCTCCGATCGAAAAACACCAATATCACCGCCGCCGCCGCGAGCAAGGGGAGCCGCACCGCGGCTGGTTCGTGCTGCCGCACCTGGTGACCACTGCGGGCCTGTTCTTCGGTTTCTACGCGATCGTCCAGGCCTTCAACGACAAGCCCGACCTCGCGGCGCTCGGCATCGTGCTGGCCGCGGTTTGCGACGCGTTCGACGGCCGGCTCGCGCGGCTCACCCGCTCCTCCAGCCGCTTCGGCCTGGAGTACGACTCGATCGCGGACACGGTCTCGTTCGGCGTGGCCCCCGCGATGCTCGCCTTCAGCGCGGGCCAGCTGCAGGTGCTCGGGCGCACCGGTTGGGTGATGGCGTTCCTGTTTACCGCGTGCGCGGCGTTGCGGTTGGCGCGCTTCAACGTGGCGCCGGGTCGTTACCGCGGCCGCTTCGAGGGGCTGCCGAGCCCGGCGGGCGCCGGCATGGTGGCGACGACGGTGTGGTTCGTCGCCTTCCTGCGCGATTTCGGATTCGAGTTTTCGATTCCCTCGGGCTTCGTCGCGGCGGGCACGGCAATTCTGGGCCTGCTGATGGTGAGCTCGATTCCATATAGGAGTTTCAAGGAGATCGATCTACGTCACTCCTACGGCACACTCGTCTTGATGGTCTTTGCGATCGCGCTGATCATCAACGAGCCGAGCGTCACCCTCTTCGTCATCTGCCTCGCCTATTGTGTGTCGGGGCCCGTCGAGTGGTTGTGGCGCCGCCATACCGGGCGCGTGTTGGAGCTGTCCGAACCAGCGCCCGGGCAGCCAAACGAGGGATGAGTCATGAGTAACCAGTTGATCCGCATCTTCGACACCACCCTGCGCGACGGCGAGCAATCGCCGGGTTGCAGCATGAATCTGGGGGAGAAACTCCAGCTGGCGCGCCAACTCGAGCGCCTCGGTGTCGACATCATCGAAGCGGGTTTTCCGATTGCGAGCGAGGGCGATTTCGAGTCCGTGCAGGCGATCGCCGCCGAGCTGAAGAACACGGCGGTCTGCGGCCTGGCGCGGACGGGCAGCGCGGACGTCGAGCGCGCCGCCCAGGCGCTCGAAAAGGCCCGCAGTCCGCGCATCCACACCTTCATCGCGACGAGCGACATCCACCTCGAGCACAAGCTCAAAATGAGCCGGGAGCAGGTGCTCGAAGAGGTGGACCGCGCGGTGCGCCAGGCGCGCGGCTATTGCGACGACGTCGAGTTCTCCGCCGAGGACGCCACGCGATCGGATCGGGACTACCTGGTCGAGGTCTTCAAGACCGCGATCGCGGCGGGCGCTTCGACCTGCAACGTGCCCGACACCGTCGGTTACACGCAGCCCGACGAGTACTCGAAGCTGATGCGCTACCTGATCGAAAAAGTGCCCGGATCCGACCGGGCCGTGTTCTCGGTTCACTGCCACGACGATCTGGGGCTGGCGGTCTCGAACAGCCTCGCGGCGGTGCAGGCCGGCGCGCGGCAGGTGGAGTGCACGGTCAACGGGATCGGTGAGCGCGCGGGCAACACCTCGATGGAAGAGGTCGTGATGGCACTCAAGACGCGGCCCGACGTGTTCGGCAATCTCGACACGAAGATTCGCGCGCAGGAGATCTACCCGTCGAGCCGAATGCTCTCGACGATCATCGGCGTGCCGGTGCCGCCGAACAAGGCGATCGTCGGCGACAACGCGTTTGCGCACGAGGCGGGCATCCACCAGGACGGCGTGCTCAAGGCGGCGATCACCTACGAGATCATGACCCCGCAGTCGATCGGCCGGCCGTCCAACGAGCTGGTGCTCGGCAAGCACTCGGGGCGCCACGCGTTTGGCGACCGGCTCAAGGAGCTCGGCTTCGAGATCGAGGGCGAGGAATTCCAGGCCGCGTTTCGTCGCTTCAAGGATCTCGCCGACAAGAAGAAGACCATCTACAACGAGGATCTCGAGGCGATCGTCGCGGATTCGGTGATCGGCCTCGACCAGCGCTTCGAACTGGTCGACCTCTCGATCCTGAGCGGCACGTTTGCGGAGCCGACGGCGACGCTCGCGATCAAGGTCGACGGCGAGGTGCGCAAGGCGACCGCGACCGGCATCGGTCCGATCGACGCGATCTTCAAGGCGATCGCCGAACTCTGCGAGACCAAGAGCGAACTCGATCGCTTCCAGGTGAACGCCGTCACCGGCGGGATGGACGCGCTGGGTGAGGTGTCGGTCACGTTGAGCGAAGACGGGCGGCGCGTGATCGGTCACGGCGCCCACCCGGACATCATCGTGGCCAGCGCGAAGGCCTACATTCACGCGCTCAACAAGATCTCGTGGCACAAGAGCCGTCGCGGTTCTTCGGAGCCGAGGGGAATTTGATGGATCAGCGAGCCCAAGCCAGCGAGCCCGGTTCCGCGCAGCAGAACGCGCGCATCTTGATCCTGCCGGGCGATGGAATCGGCCCCGAAGTTGCCGAGCAGGGCGTGCGCGTGCTCGAAGCGGCCGCGAAGGGCGCCGGCATCGAACTCGCGCTCGAAGAGGGCCTGCTCGGCGGCGCGTCGATCGACGCGACGGGTGAGCCGATCACCGACGAATTGATCGCGCGCGCGCGCGCCGCGCGCGCGGTCTTTCTCGGCGCGGTGGGCGGACCGAAGTGGGATGGCCTGCCGTTCGCCCAGCGCCCCGAGCGCGGACTGCTGCGCATCCGCAAAGAACTCGGTCTGTTCGCGAACCTGCGGCCCGCCACCGTGTTTCGGGCGCTCATCGGCGCCTCGACCCTGCGCCCCGAAGTCGTGGAGGGAATCGATCTGCTCGTCGTGCGCGAACTCACGGGCGGGCTCTACTTCGGCGAGCCGCGCGGGGACGCGCTGGTCGACGGGATCCGCGAATCGCGCAACACGATGGTGTACAACGAGATCGAGATCGCGCGCATCGCGCGCGTGGCCTTCGAGGCGGCTCTGCACCGCCGCAAAGAAGTGACCCACGTCCACAAGGCAAATGTGCTCGAGGTGTCGCAGCTCTGGGTGACGGTGGTCGAGGAGGTGGCGAAGGATTATCCGGAAGTGGCCCTCCACCACCAGCTCGTGGACTCGATGGCGATGTTGCTGCTGCGCGAGCCGCGCAACTACGACGTGATCGTCACGGGCAACCTCTTCGGCGACATCCTGTCCGACGAGGCCGCGATGATCACCGGATCTCTCGGCATGCTGCCCTCCGCGAGCCTCGGGGAGGGCGGCGTCGGGCTCTACGAGCCGGTTCACGGATCGGCGCCCGACATCGCGGGTGAAGACGCCGCGAACCCGCTCGCCGCCATTCTCTCGGCCGCGATGTTGCTCGAGCACTCGCTGGGTGCGCTCGAGCCCGCCGCGAAGATCCGAGCCGCGGTCGAGTCGGTCCTCAACGAGGGCCATCGGACGATCGATCTCGCCGGAGAGTTCGGGCTCGCGGCCGTCGGTTGTAGGGCGATGGGCGATCTGGTCCTGCAAAAGCTCGCGCAGATCTGATGGCGAGGGTGGGCCTCCGGCTCGGCGTGGTCGGTGCGACCGGAAGCCCCGGCACCGAGCTGCTGGAATTGCTCGACTTCTCGTCGCTGCGCGTGGGCGAGATCGTTCCGATCGCGACCGACGATTCGCTCGGCCGGGATATCGAATTCCAGGGCAGCGTCTTTCCCATCGAGACCGACGACGCGCGCCTGACCGGCCTCGACCTGGCGTTCCTGTGCACGCCGCCTTCCGCCGCGCTCGACTTCGTGCGCCGCGCACTCCACGAGAAGGTGCCCTGCATCGACCTGTCGGGCGCGACCGCGGGCAGCGAAGACGTGCCGATGCGGGTGGCCGGTTACGGCTCGGTGCCCGAGGACATTCCCGTGCTCGCGATCCCGCGGAGCCCCGCGCTCTCGTTGGTGATGGCGCTGCAACCGATTGCGGCCGCGGCCGGCTTGAAGCGAGTGACCGGCGCCGTACTCGAATCTGCGTCGCTGGCCGGGAAAGACGGCATGAGCGCGCTCTACCAGGAGTCGATCGCCGTCTTCAACCAGCAGCCGCTGCCCGAATCGACGGTCTTCCCCGGCCCGGTGGCGTTCGACTGCATGAGCGGCGCGGAAGGGCTCGACGCCGAGGGGCTCACGCAGCGCGAGTCGGCGCTGCTGCGCGATCTCGCGCTGTTGCTCGGCAGCGAGGTCAAGGTCGCGGCCACGCTGATTCAGGTCCCCGTGTTTGCCGGGCTGGGCGCCGCACTCTCGCTCGAAACCGAGCGCGACCTCGCAGTCGGAGAGGCCGAGGATCTGTTGCGCAAGGCGCCCGGCGTCGAACTCGCGACCGACGGCGACGAGTTTCCCACCACCCGCACGGCCGTGGGGCGCGATTCGGTGACGGTCGGGCGACTGCGCGGCGACCCGAGCACGCAGCGCGGGCTGCAGCTTTGGCTGGTTTCGGATCCGATGCGGCTCGCGGCGTCGCACGCCATCCAGCTGGCGGTGCTGCGGCTGGGGTAGCGAGAATCCGGCGTGCCGAACTTCCGCTTCACCCTCGAATACGACGGCACCGACTTCGCGGGTTGGCAGGCCCAGGCCCACGGCCAGCGCACCGTCCAGGACGCGTTCGAAGCCGCGATCGAGCGGGTCACCGGCCAGCGGCTGCGGGTCGCGGCCTCTGGCCGGACCGACGCGGGCGTTCACGCGCTGGGCCAGGTGGTCAGCGCGCAGATCGAGACGCAGCTGCCGCCCGCCGCTCTGCAGCGCGCGCTCAACCAGACCCTGCCGCCGGATCTGGCCGTCGTCTCCGCCGAGCGGGCCGCGGACGACTTTCACGCGCGCTACTCGGCGACCGGCAAGCTCTACTGTTACCGGGTCTGGAACGCTCCGACCCGGTCGCCACTGCACGCCGCCAGAGCCCACTGGGTGTCGCGCGAACTCGACCTCCCCGCGATGGCCGAGGCCGCCGAGGCCTTCGTGGGGCGCCACGATTTTGCGGCCCTGCAGGCGGCGGGCTCCGAGGTGGAGAACACGCTGCGGACCCTCCGGCGCGTCGAAATCGAGCGCGAGCCGTCGGGAGAGCTGGTCTTCTGGATCGAGGGCGACGGCTTTCTGCGCCACATGGTGCGGAACCTGGTCGGGACGCTGCTCGAGGTGGGATCCGGCCAGCGCTCGATCGAATCGATGGGCGAGCTGCTGGCCTCGGAGGACCGGCGCCGGGCGGGGCCCACCGCGCCGGCCCGGGCGCTCACGCTGGTGCGGGTCTTCTACTGATTCCGCTGGGATAACGGGCCTTTACCGGCGAATGGGGGTTGACGCAGAGGGGGGGCTGGGATACCCATACGCGGTTCCAGACCCCGGGTCGCGGCCGCGCGCGCGCCCGGAAAGCGTGCGGTTCGGCGACGACGACCGCACAATCTACCGCGGGAATCGAGCCAGTCCATTCCGGTGGATGAACAGGAGGGTCCCTCTGATGGGAGCCCAGGCGCATCGCGCCACGAAAAGCGCAAAACCCGGCGATGTCACACCCGAGTGGCACGTCATCGACGCCACGGATGCGGTGCTCGGACGCATGGCGACGAAGATCGCGGATCTGCTGCGCGGCAAACACCGCGCGCTGTTCACGCCACACGCCGACACCGGCGATTTCGTGATCGTGGTCAACGCCGAGAAGGTGAAGCTCACGGGCAACAAGCGCGCGCAGAAGACCTACTACCGCCACACCGGCTACGCGGGCAACATGAAGTCGCAGACCGCGGACGAGGTGCTCAGCGGCCCGTATGCGGATCGCGTGGTGAGCCACGCCGTGCGCGGCATGCTGCCGAAGAACGCGCTCGGGCGGCAGCTCTACAAGAAACTGAAGGTGTACACGGGCCCCGATCATCCCCACGCGGCGCAAAAGCCCAAGGAGTTGAAGCTTGGCTGAACTGCAGACCGTCCAGGCCACCGGCAAGCGCAAGACCGCAATCGCTCAGGTTCGCATGCGGCCGGGCACCGGCATCATCACGGTGAACAACAAGCCGATGAACGAGTACTTCACGCGCGAATCGCAGTGCCTGCTGATCAAAGAGGCGCTCGAGACCGTCAGCATGCAGGAGCGCTACGACGTCAGCGCCAACTGCAAGGGTGGCGGCAGCTCCGGCCAGGCCGGCGCGCTGCGCCACGGCATTGCGCGCGCACTCGAGAAGATCGATTCCGAGTTGCGCGGTCAGCTGAAGCGGAAGGGATTTCTCACGCGCGACGCGCGCAAGAAAGAGCGCAAGAAGTACGGGCAGAAGGGCGCCCGTGCGCGCTTCCAGTTCTCGAAGCGCTAGGCTCTCAGCCCGATTCGGGCGAATTGTTCCGCGGAGCTCCGCTCGGTTGCTGAATCGCGCCCTTCCGAGATCGTAAACGCATGGCTTCGGCGATCGTCTTGGTACGCATAGATTGAGCTGTTAACCCGGGCGCGATTCGAGGGGGCCGTTTCGCGGCCCCCTCTTTTTTTGACCCCCCGTTTTTGACCCCTATTTGGATGGGCACCCCCTACCATCGATCGCGCTAGCAGTGGGTGGACGGAGGAATGAGCATGCGAGTCGCAGTGATCGGCGCGAGTGGCTACACGGGCCTCGAGCTGTTGCGCATCCTGCTGCGCCATCCCGAGTTCGAGATCGCCGTCGTGACCTCGGAGCAGCGCGCGGGCGCTCGCGTGGGCGATGCGTTCCCCGCGCTGCGCGGCCTGCTCGACCTCGGCTTCGAGCCGAACGACCCCGCGAGCATCGCCAAGCGGGTCGATCTCGCCTTCACCGCGCTTCCGCACGCGGCCTCCGCGCCCACCGTGCAGGCGCTGCGCGGCGCGGGCGTGCGCGTGCTCGACCTCTCGGCGGATTTCCGGCTGCGCGACGCCGAGACCTATCGCGCCTGGTACGGCGAGCACAAGGCCGCCGAGCTGCTCGGCTCGGCCGTCTACGGTTTGCCCGAGCTCTACCGCGAAGCGCTGCGCGGCGCCGAGCTGGTGGCGGTCCCGGGCTGCTACCCGACCTCCGTGCTGTTGCCGCTGGTGCCGTTTCTGCGCGGCGGCTTGATCGAAACCGACGGCATCGTCGTCGACTCGAAATCCGGCGTCTCGGGCGCGGGCCGCAAGCTCGACGAGGGCCTGCTGTTCTCGGAACTCGCCGACGACTGCCGGGCCTACAAGGTCGGCAACCAGCACCGCCACGTGCCCGAGTTCGAGCAGGAGGCGAGCGCCGCCGCGGGCGAAGCCGTCTCGATCAGCTTCGTCCCCCACCTGCTGCCGACCGTGCGCGGCATCGTCACGTCGGTCTTCGTGCGGCCCAGGGCCGGGCTCGGCACCGATGCCGCCCGCGAGGTGCTCGCAGACGCCTACGCGCAGGAGCGCTTCGTGCGCGTCTTGCCGCCCGGCGAGACGCCCAACCTGCGCTGCGTGCGCGGGAGCAACTTCTGCGATGTCGCCGTCTTCGCGGACGAGCGCAACGGCACGCTCGTGCTGCTCTCCGCGATCGACAACCTCGTGAAGGGCGCGAGCGGGCAGGCCGTGCAGTGCGCCAACCTCGCCTGCGGGCTGCCCGAAGAGCTGGCGTTGCTCGAGGCGCCGCTGGTCCCCTGACGCGCGGCGAGCTGCACGCAAAACGCCGGTTCACTGCGCGTCGCGCGCGCTCGGATTGACGCGCTTCCGACGGCGCGATATAAAACTCCAAACCACGTCCGATTGGATCGTGTTCCGACGAAATAGACCGTTCAGCACTGTTCTCGTTCTCTCGCTCGTCGCCGGCAGGGCCCCGAGGTGACGCGCTACTTCGCGAAGAACCCGACGCGGGTACGGCTCACCGTTTCTGCAGTCGCGCGGCGCGACGGCGGCAACGGGGAGATCCTGTTGATCCAGCGAGCCGACAATGCGCACTGGGGACTGCCGGGCGGGCACGTCGAGCCGGGCGAGTCCGTCGCGCAAGCGGTCGCGCGCGAAGTGCTCGAAGAGACGGGATTTGCGATCGAGGTGGGCCGGCTGGTCGGCGTGTATTCCGAGCCCGACCAGCAGACCGTGCAGTCGTCGAGCGGAGAGTGCTCGCAATTCGTCAACCTGTGTTTCGACGCGCGCGTGACCGAGGAGGTCGGATCGCCCAGCACGCCGCACGAAACGCTCGATTTGGGTTTTTTCGCGGTCGACGCGCTCCCGCAGCCGTTCGTTCCGATCCACACCATTCGGATCGAGGATTCGGTTTCGCAGGAGCCCGGTGCCCGCGTCAGATAGGCATGATGGGATGATCGGAAGGGGGGAGACGTGAAGGATCGCACCACCAAGTACATCTTCGTCACCGGCGGCGTGCTCTCGTCGCTCGGCAAGGGCCTCGCATCGGCTTCGATCGGCGCGCTGCTCGAAGCGCGCGGTCTGCGGATTACCTTCTTGAAGCTCGACCCCTACCTCAACATCGACCCCGGGACGATGAACCCCCAGCAACACGGCGAGGTCTACGTCACGGACGACGGCGCCGAGACCGACCTCGACCTCGGCCACTACGAGCGCTTCAGCCACGCCCGCATTGGACAGGTGAACAACGTCACCGCCGGGCGGATCTACGACTCGGTGCTCAAGCGCGAGCGGCGCGGCGATTATCTGGGCGGGACCGTCCAGGTGATCCCCCACGTCACCGACGAAATCAAAGAGCGGATCCACCTCGCCGCCGAAGGCGTCGACATCCTGATCGTCGAGATCGGCGGCACCGTGGGCGACATCGAATCGCTGCCGTTCCTCGAAGCCATCCGCCAGATGCGCAGCGACGTCGGCCGCGAAAACATCTGCTACATCCACACCGCGCTCGTCCCCTACGTGGCGACCGCGGGCGAACTCAAATCCAAACCCGTCCAGCACTCGGTCAAGGAGCTGCGCACGGTGGGTATCTCGCCAGACATCATCCTGTGTCGCACGGACCGCTTCCTGCCCAAGTCCGTCAAGGCCAAGATCGCGCTGTTCTGCAACGTCGATGAAGACGCCGTGATCACCGCCAAGGACGTCGACGTCATTTACGAAGTCCCGCTGATCCTCAACAAGGAGGGGCTCGACGAGAAGATCACCCAGATCCTCAACATCTGGACCGGGCGCCCCGACCTGCGCGCCTGGAGCGACATCGTTCAGCGCGCCAAGAACCCCGAGTCCGAGGTTACGATCGGCATGGTGGGCAAGTACGTCGAACTCACCGAGAGCTACAAGAGCCTCAACGAGGCGCTCTACCACGCGGGTTTTGCGAATCACGCGGGCGTGAAGATCGAGTACTTCGATTCCGAGAAGCTCGACGATCCGAGCGTGCTGGCGGATTGCGACGCCATCCTCGTGCCGCACGGCTTCGGCTCGCGCGGCGCCGATGGCAAGACGCTCGCCGTCGGCTACGCGCGCGAGCAGAAGATTCCCTACCTCGGCATCTGCTTCGGCATGCACTTCTCGGTGATCGACTTCGCGCGCAACGTCGCGGGCCTCGAGGGCGCGAGTTCCGTCGAGGTCGACCCCGACACGCCGTATCCCGTGATCGACCTGCTGCCCGAACAGCGCGAGATCGAAGACATGGGCGCCACCATGCGCCTGGGCGCCTGGCCCTGCGTGCTGCAGCCCGGCACCAACTCGTTTCGCGCCTACGGCCAGGAGCGCATCTCCGAGCGCCACCGCCACCGCTACGAGCTCAACCCCGAGTACCGCGCCAAGCTCGAAGAGGCCGGCCTTGTGATCGCGGGCACCTCGCCGGACGGCAAGCTCGTCGAGGTCGTCGAAATCGAAGACCACCCCTGGTTCGTGGCCTGCCAGTTCCACCCCGAATTCGCCTCGACCCCATTCCGCCCGCACCCGCTCTTCGTGGCCTACGTGGCCGCCGCCAAGCGCCAGAAGGCCCGCGACAAGTAACACCGCGGCGCGCGCCGCCGCGGGCGAAGTCGGAGATCGAAGATCGGAGAGAGGCCTGTGGGTAGGGCAGGGGCCGCAGATACGAAAACGCGCGCGTCAGACGCCGCACTCTGCTAAAACACAACCAATCCTGGGACGTTAGCTCAGCTGGCTAGAGCGCCGT
>JAFDBP010000051.1 GCA_019313245.1 Deltaproteobacteria bacterium | reverse complement strand
GCCGAGCGGAACGCGAGAGCCAGCTGAGCGCAAAGCGCTCAGCCGCCGAGCGGAACGCGAAAGCCAGCTGAGCGCAAAGCGCTCAGCCGCCGAGCGGAACGCGAAAGCCAGCTGAGCGCAAAGCGCTCAGCCGCCGAGCGGAACGCGAAAGCCAGCTGAGCGCGCAGCGCTCAGCCGCCGAGCGGAACGCGAAAGCCCAGCTGAGCGGAACACTCAGCCGCCGAAGAACATTCCCACGGACCGGGTCGCCAAGTCCAGCACGTCGAGATTGCCAAACAGCAGCGTCGGCACGCGGTTCGGGACCAGACCGAGCGCGAGCACCGCCAGTGCGCAAATGACCAGCACGGCGCCCTCGCCGCTCGAGATCTCCGTCCGGTGCGATTCGCCTTCGGGCTCGCGCATGTACATCAGCACCGGGATCCGCAGGTAGTAGTAGACGGACACCACGCTCATCAGCACGCCGATGATCAGCAGCCAGATGTCGCCCGAATTCACCGCGGCCATGAAGACCTTGAACTTGCCCAGGAAACCCGCGGTGCCCGGAATGCCGGCCAACGAGAGCATGAACAACGCCATCACCGCGGCCAGGCCCGGGCGGGTGCGCGCGAGGCCCGCGAACGACGCGATCCGCTCGCAGTCGTTGCCGCGGTTCGCGAGCGCGACCACCACGCCGAACGCGCCGAGATTCATGAACGTATAGGCGATCAGATAGAAGATCATCGCCGAGTAGCCTTCGATCGTTCCGGTCACGAGCCCGATCATCAGATAACCCGCGTGCGCGATGCTCGAGTAGGCGAGCATGCGCTTCACGTTCTCCTGGATGATCGCCATCACGTTGCCGACCACGATCGTGAGCGCGGACAGCGCCCAGAAGATGCTCTCGAGCGAGGCTTCGAGCGGGCCGAAGGCCATCGCGAGCAGCCGGATCAGGGTCGCGAAAGCCGCCACTTTCACCGTCACCGACATGTAGGCGGTGACCGCGGAGGGCGCGCCCTCGTAGACGTCCGGCGTCCACTGGTGGAAGGGCACCATCGAGATCTTGAACGCGAAGCCCACCACGACGAGGCCCAGCCCGGTCAGCGCGATCGGGTTTTCGACGTCGAAGCCCGCGCGGATCGCCTCGAAGGAGGTCCCGCCCGAGACGCCGTACAAGAGCGCCATCCCGTAGAGCAGGATCGCACTCGCGAACGATCCGATCAGGAAATACTTGAGCGCCGACTCGTTGCTGCGCAGCTTGTTCCGGTCGAAGCCCGCCAGCACGTAGATGGGGATGCTCATCAACTCGAGCCCGAGGAAGACCGCGATCAGGTCCACCGCGGCGACCATCAGCATCATGCCCGACGCGGAGAGCATGATCAGCGCGTAGTACTCGCCGTGGTTGATCCGAAGCTCCGACAGGTAGGCGATCGAGAGCCCGCAGGAGAGCAGCGCGGAGAGCACCAGCACGGCGGTCACGAGCGACGAGAACGGGTCGAGCTGGTACATCGGGTTGTCGGGATTGAAGACCTGCACGCTGCCAGCGCTGAACGCCTCGCCCGAAGCCCAGAGGGTCAGCGCGAAGAAGAAGATCGCCGTAGCCGCCAACACCGTCCCGATGAACGACTCCGTGACCTCTCGCCCGAGCACGGTGTTCGCGCGAGTGAGCAGCACTTCTCCCATCAGGATCGCCATCGATCCGATCGCCACCAGCACGATCGGAAGCAGGACCGAGAGATTGAGATCCGGCGCGGGAATCACAGCCGCTCCTCAGGTGCGTCCGGGATCGCGGCTTCGCCCTCGGAATCGGCTGCGTCCGGGATCGCGGTCTTGGTTTCGGTTGGAGTCTCGACTTCAGCTTCGGCCGCAGGGGCCGCTGCGGACCCCGCTTCCGTCGCCGCTTCGGCTTCCACTTCGGCGGCGCCCCGACCCGCGTCGAGCTGGCGGATCAACTCGATCACGGACGGCTCGACCCGCCGCAGTAGCGGATTGGGGTAGACGCCGATCCAGATGATCGGGATCAGCAGCGACAGCATCACGACCTTTTCGCGCAGTCCGAGATCGATCAGGCCGCGGTTCTCCGGATTGTCGACGGGGCCGAACATCACCCGCCGGAACATCCAGAGCATGTAGGCCGCGGCGAGCACGACGCCCGAGGTCGCGAAGATCGCGAACGTCGGAGCGGCCAGGAAGGTGCCGACCAGGATCAGGAACTCCCCGACGAAACCGTTGAGCATCGGCAGGCCGATGCTCGACATCGTCACCACCCCGAAGCAGGCCGCGTAGACCGGCATCGGCCGCGCGACGCCGCCGAAGTCCGCGATCAGCCGGGTGTGGCGGCGCTCGTAGAGCATGCCGACCAGGATGAAGAGTGCGCCGGTCGAGAGGCCGTGGTTGACCATCTGCAACACGCCGCCGGTGAGCCCGTGCACGTTCAGCGCGAAGATTCCGAGCATCACGAAGCCGAGATGGGCGACGGACGAATACGCCACGAGCTTCTTGATGTCGGGTTGGACCATCGCGACGAGCGAGCCGTAGATGATCCCGATCACGGAGAGCAGCATCATCAGCGGCGTGAATTCGACCGCGGCAGCCGGGAAGAGCGGAATCGCGAAGCGCAGGAAGCCGTAGGTGCCCATCTTCAGCAGCACGCCCGCCAGCACCACGGAGCCCGAGGTCGGCGCTTCCACGTGCGCGTCGGGCAGCCAGGTGTGAAGCGGGAACATCGGCACCTTGATCGCAAACGCGAGCGCGAACGCGGCGAACAGCCAGGTCTGGGTCTTCCACCAGGTGCCTTCCACCGGAACCACCGTCTGCAGCAACCCGCCCAACTCGCCGCCGGGCGGCGCCACGAAGTCGAAGTTGAGCACGCCGGTCTGGTCGAAGTTCAGGTAGTAGAGCACGAGCATCGCCAGCAGCATCAACAGCGAGCCCACCATCGTGAACAGGAAGAACTTCACCGCCGCGTAGACGCGCCGGGGACCGCCCCAGATGCCGATGATGAAGTACATCGGCACCAGCATCGCCTCCCAGAACACGTAGAACTGGAACAGGTTGAGCGACACGAACGCCCCGAGCATGCCGGTCTCGAGGCTGAGCATGAAGAAGAGGTAGTTGCGCAGCGACTTCGAGATGTCGTTCCAGGAAGCCAGCAGGATGATGGGCATCAGGAACGTCGTGAGCAGCACCATCAACAGGCTGATGCCGTCGATGCCCACGAAATACTGGATGCCGTACTCGGGAATCCAGGAGGTGTATTCCACCAGTTGGAAATCCGTCTCGAGCGGATCGAAGATCCAGAACAGGCGCAGCGACAGCAGGAAGGTGAGGATGCTGCTGGCCAGCGCGATCGGCTTCCAGAGCGACGCCGGCAAGCCACCCGTCCCGAGCAACCGCGCGAGGATGCTCGTCGCCATCAATCCCAGCGCTGTCACCAGCGGGAAGAAGGTGATGATGGTAAGCAGGTGTTGGTCGAATTCGCCCATCCCCTCCCTACCTCAGCAGATAACCCACGATCGCCACCGCACCGACGATCATGAAAAAGATGTAACTCTGCGCGAGACCCGACTGCGCGTACTTCAGGCCGTTCGCGGCGACCGCGCGGATGCCGTACGCGGTTCCGTTGGCCCCGATCCCGTCGATCAGGCCCGCATCGACGATGCGGTAGAGCACGCGATCCGAGAGCGCGACGAGCGGGCGCACGAAGACCGCGTCGTAGAGCTCGTCGATGTAGTACTTGTTGAGCAGCGCCCGATACAGGCCGGAGAGGGCCGTGGCGATCCGGTCGGGGATGCCGGGCTTCTTGACGTACATCAGCCAGGCCACCGCGGTACCGAACAGCGCGATCGCGACCGCCCAGAACGCCATCCAGTACTCCGTACTGTGCGCGATGTGATGCGGTTCGCTCGCGACGAACGCGGGCTTCAGGAAGTTGGCGAGACTGTTCGACTCTTCGATCCCGATCAGGTCGCCCCAGATCTGCGGCAGGCCGACGATTCCGGCGGACGCGGAGAAGAACGCGAGCACCCAGAGCGGATTGATCACGAAACCGTTCGGATCCTCGATGTGGCTGTAGACATCACTCGGCACGCGAGATTCGCCGCAGAACGTGAGGTACCAGAGGCGGAACATGTAGAACGCGGTCAGACCCGCGGTAAACATGCCGATCCCGTAGAGCCAGGTGTGACCGGGCACGTGGGACGCCCAGGCGGCGACGAGAATCTCGTCCTTCGAGAAGAAGCCCGAGAACGGCGGGAAGCCCGCGATCGCGTACACGCCCACGAAGAAGACCCAGCGGGTCTGCCGCAGCCGGCGCCAGAGGCCGCCCATCTTCTGCATGTCCTGCTCGTGGTGCATCGCGAGGATGACGGCGCCGGCGCCGAGGAAGAGCAGCGCCTTGAAGAAGGCGTGCGTTCCGAGGTGGAAGATCGCCGCCGCATAACCGCCGCAGCCCGCGGCGAGGAACATGTAGCCGAGCTGGCTCACCGTCGAATAGGCGAGCACCTTCTTGATGTCGTTTTGCGCGATCGCGATCGTGGCCGCCACCAGCGCGGTGATCGCCCCCGTCCACGCGATCACGGCGGAGGCCTCGGGCGCGGCCGCGTAGAGGAAGCTCAGGCGGCAGACCATGTAGACGCCCGCGGTCACCATCGTGGCCGCGTGGATCAGCGCCGAGACCGGAGTCGGGCCCGCCATCGCGTCGGGCAGCCAGACGTAGAGCGGGATCTGGGCCGACTTGCCGCAGGCGCCGAGGAAGAAACACAGCCCGATCACGTTCACGAGTGACCACTCGGGAGCGAAGGGCATCCACGCGGGCACCGCGATCGTCATCCCCACGATGCCGTCGAAGTGCGCCTTGATCCCCTCGAAGGAGACCGCGGGGTGCCCGATCTCCGAGAGCGCGTTGAACAGCAGGAAGAGCCCGATCAGGAAGCCGAAGTCGCCGATCCGGTTGACGATGAACGCCTTGCTGCCGCAGTAGGCGTTCCAGTTGTCGCTGTACCAGAAACCGATCAACAGATAGGAGCAGAGGCCCACGCCTTCCCAGCCGAGGAACATCAGCACCAGGTTGTCGGCCAGCACCAGTACCAGCATCGAGAAGGTGAAGAGGTTCAGGTAACAGAAGAAGCGCTGGATGCCCTTGTCGTCGCGGTGGTCGTCCTCCATGTAGCCGATGGAGTAGATATGGATCATCGAGCCGACGAAGGTGACGACCAGCGTCATCACGGCGGAGAGCGGATCGAGTTGGAACGAGAGTTCGGCGCTCAGGGCGTGCGAGCCGATCCCCGCCCCGATCCAGGTGTAGACGTTGTCGATCAGCAGCCGCGAATCGGAGGGCAGCGCCAGCAGATCGCGGAACGCGATGCACGCGAGCACGAACGAGAGCAGCACGGCGGCGCACGAAAAGACCGCGGCCACGCGCGGGACCGTCGGGCGGCGCAGCAATCCGATCGAGATCCCGTGATAGGCCGCGACCAACAGGGGTAGCAGGGGGATCCAGCGCAGCAGATCGGTCTCTGTGCCGACGTCTACCATTTGAGGAGGTTGACCTCTTCCACGTTCACGGAATCCCGGTTGCGGAACATCGCGAGCAGGATTCCCAGTCCGACCGCCACTTCTGAGGCGGCCACCGCGATGACCATCAGCACGAAGATCTGCCCGTCGATCGCGGCCACGCCGTCCGTCTGGGACCAGATGCGATTGAAGCCCACGAATGCCAGGTTGACGGCGTTGAGCATCAACTCGATCGACATCAGGATCACGATCAGGTTGCGCCGGGTCGCGACTCCGAGCACACCGATCGTGAAGAGAATGGCCGACAAGGCGATGACGTGATCCATCGGTAGCATCAGTCGATCTTCCGTTTGGCGAGAATCAACGCGCCCACGATCGCCGCGAGCAGCAGCAGCGACGCCATCTCGACGAGCAGCACGTAATCCGTGTAGAGCTGGATACCCACCTGGCGATAACCGCCATATCCCTCGGGAACCGCTTCGGGCGGTGTGGCGAACAGCGGATCGTTGCCCATTGCGATCAGGATCTGGATCAGGATGGCGACGCCCGCGATCACGAAGGCGGATTTGATCAGCCGCTGCCGGCCGGGCGGAAACTCGTCGGTCGAGAGATTGAGCAGCATCACGACGAAGAGGAAGAGCACCACGATCGCGCCGCCGTAGACCATGATCTGCAGCGCCGCGACGAGGTAGGCCTCGAGCAGCAGGTAGATCGCGCCGAGGGAGACCATCGTGACGACGAGGCTCAGCGCCGAGGCCACCGTGTTGCGCGTGTTGAGCACCATGCCCAGCGCGGAGATGACGGCGAGGCCGGCGAATACGTAGAAGAGGATCGTTTCGGCCGTCATGGATCGATCATCCCTTCACCCATAGCAACACGGCGCCCGTCACGAAGATGTTCGCGATCGAAAGCGGCAGCAGGATCTTCCAGCAAAGGCTCATCACCTGGTCGTAGCGGAAGCGCGGCAACGACCAGCGGATCAGCATCTGCACCCAGATCATGAAGATGACTTTGAGCAGGAAGCTGACGAAGTGGATCAGGATGCAGAGGCCCGTCGCGAAACCGGTTCCCATCACGGACGAAATGCCGTTGATGATCGTCTCGGTCGAGAGCCACGGCACCGCCCAGCCGCCGAGGAAGAGCGTCGTGGTCAGCGCCGCGATCAGGATGATCTCGATGAACTCCGACATGAAGAACAGGCCGAAGCGCATGCCCGAATACTCGAGATGGTAGCCCGCGATGATCTCGGATTCGCCCTCGGGAAGATCGAACGGCGGGCGCTTGTTCTCCGCCATGACCGCGGTCAGGAACATCAGGAATCCGAGCGGCTGGTAGATGATTCCCCAGGCCGGAAGGCGAATCCAATCGATCCACGCCCAATTCAAGCCGAAGTGGACATCCAGGAAGCCGAGAACCCGAAACGAGGTGTCCTGCGCGAGCGCCATGTCGGACAGGCGCAACGTCTGGAACACCATGAAGATGCCGACGATCGTCAGGCCCATCGTGACTTCGTACGAAATCATCTGGGCCGATGCGCGCAGCCCGCCGAGCATCGACCAGTTGTTGTTGCTCGACCATCCGGCCACGACGTTGCCGTAGGCCGCAATCGATCCGAGCACGAAGATGTAGAGCAGCCCCCAGTCGATGTCGGCGCCGACGAGATTGAGGGTGGTGTCGCCAAACACGTAGACACCGCCGAACGGGATCACCGCGAACGCCATGATCGCGGGCACGGCCGCGATCAGCGGGCTGAGCATGTGCATCACGCGGTTCGCCCCTTCGGGCACCATGTCTTCCTTCATCATCAACTTGATCACGTCCGCGGCCGGGTGCAGCAGGCCGAGGATGGTGATGCCATTGAGATCCGCGCGATTGGCGCCGATGCGGTCCTGCATCACGGCGCTCTGCTTGCGCTCGATCCAGGTGATGATCGGCGCGAGCCCCATCACCATCACGGAGAAGATGAAGAGAATCTTGATGATGGGTTCGATCGGCATCTAGCGCTCCGCCTCCGAAGCGGCCGCATCCGCGAGCGGACGCCCCGCGTCGCCGACCGAATCGAGATCGATTCCCGCAAACGCCGGATTCGCAGCGGCGAGGTCGCGCGCGACCTGCCGCGCGTCGTAACTTCCGTCGAAGCCCTCAAGGCCGAGTGCGGCGCCGAGCTTCGCGATCACTTCTCCGTCGGAGTACGACTCGCCCATCGATTCGACGGCGGGAACCACGCGCTGCACCCGGCGCGCCACATTGACGAAGCTGCCGAGCTTTTCGGCCGCGTGCCGCACGGGAACGATCACGTGTGCGACGCGCTGGAATTCGGACGCGTGCGTATCGAGCACGATCACCGTATCGAGATTTGCGAGCGCCTCTTCGCTGCTGAGCAGACCTTCCTGCAGTGCGTCGTGTCCGAGCGCGATCACGGCGTCGATGCCGCCGCTGCCGATGCGATCCACCACCGCGCGCGCATCGCGAAAGCCGATCTCGCGCGCGCCCGCGGCGTTGGGCGCCTTCTCACGCTTGACGAGCAGATCGTCCGCCTCGCCGCACACGACCGCGACGCCGTGCGTTTCGGCTCCCAGAGCCGCGAGGAAGCGCCGGAAGGTGAACAGGTCCTCGTTGGTGGCGTGTGCGGACGCGAGTCCCGCGATCACGCCGGGGCCCTTCGAATCGATCAACCGGCGCAGGCGGCTCGCCGCGGCATCGATCGCGCGGTCGAGCCCGACGGGCTCGAGCCGCCCCGACGCGTCGCGCACCGCGCATTCGCGCAGCCGGTCCGGGGCGCCGATGCGCCGGTAGCTCATGCGGCCCTCGTCGCAGATCCAGGTGTCGTTCACCGCATCGTTGCGCCGCGGCACGTAGCGGTAGACCTTGTTGTTCGCGACACCGAGGTGGATGTTGCAGCCATTCGAACAACCCGTGCAGATGCCGGGAACCTCCTCGAGGAACCAGACCCGGATCTTGAAGCGGAAGTCCTTGGTGGTGAGCGCCCCCACCGGGCAGATGTCCGCGACGTTCATCGAATAGGGATTGTCGAGCGGCGTCCCCGGGAAGGTCTCGATCACGGAGTGATCGCCGCGGTTGAAGATCGCGAGTTCACCCGTCTTCGGAATCTCGCGGCAGAAACGCACGCAGCGGCGGCACAGGATGCAGCGCTCCTGATCGAAGACGATCGTCGGGCCGAGATCCACGTTCTTCTTGAGCGCGCGCCGCGGCTCCTTGGTGCGCGAGGCCTTCACCCCGTAGTCGTAGGTGTAGTCCTGCAGTTTGCACTCGCCGGCCTGGTCGCAGATCGGGCAATCGAGCGGGTGATTGACGAGCAGCAGCTCCATCACACCCTCGCGCGCCTGCTTCACGCGCTCGTTCTGGGTGTGCACCACCATGCCGTCGCGCACGGGCGTGTCGCAGGCGATCTGGAGCTTGGGAATGCCCTCGACCTCCACCTGGCACAGGCGGCACGAGCCGTCGATCGGGAGCTTCGGGTGCCAACAGTAATGCGGGATGTCGATGCCGTTCATCAGCAGGCCCGCGTCGTCGAGCGCCTGCAGGATGGTTCGCCCCTCGGCGACCTCGAGCTCGTTCCCGTCGATCGTGATCTTCGGCATCAGAGTTCGAAGCTCCCCGGAAATGGGCACTTGCGCTGTCGGACGTGCTCGACGAAATCGTCGCGGAAGTGGCGCAGCAGCCCCTGGATCGGCCACGCGGCGGCATCCGCGAACGCGCAGATCGTCTTCGCCTCCATCTTGCCGGCGACGTCGCCCAGCACGTCGATGTCTTCCTCTTCACCCGCGCCGCGCTCGATTCGCTCGATGATCTTGTGCATCCACCCCGTGCCCTCGCGGCACTGGGTGCACTGACCGCACGACTCGTCGCGGAAGAAGTACGAGATCACGCTCGCGGCCCGAACCATGCAGGTGGTCTCGTCCATCACCATCACCCCGCCGGTGCCGAGCATGGTCTTGCGTTCGCGCAGGAATTCGTTCGCCATCGGGACGTCGAGCTGGCCCGCGGGCAGGATCGGCATCGACATGCCGCCCGGGATCACGCCCTTCACCTTGCGCCCGCCCGGAATTCCGCCCGCGTGTTCGAAGACGATCTCCGACAGCGGCGTTCCGAGCGGCAACTCGTAGAGACCCGGGCGGACCACGTGGCCCGAGACGCCGAAGATGGTCGTGCCGGGGCTCTTCTCGGTCCCGAAGCCGCGGAACCAGTCGGCGCCCTTGCCGATGATGTGCGGCACGTGCGAGAAGGTCTCGACGTTGTTGACCGTCGTCGGCATGCCGAAGGCGCCGTACTGCGCGGGAAACGGCGGCTTCTTGCGCGGCTGGCCCTTCTTGCCCTCGAGCGATTCGAGCAGCCCGGTCTCTTCCCCGCAGATGTAGGCGCCCGCGCCGCGCGTCACCTGCACGTCGTGGCGAAAACCCGTGCCCATCACGTTTTCGCCGAGATAACCCTTGGCGTAGGCCTCGGCGATGGCGCGCTCCACCTGCACGGCGGGATACGCGTACTCGCCCCGGATGTAGATGAAGGTCGCGCACGCCCCGGTCGCCCAGGCCGCGATCAGGATGCCCTCGAGCATCTGATGCGCGCCGCGCTCGAGCAGGATCCGGTCCTTGAACGATCCCGGCTCGGATTCGTCGGCGTTGCAGACCAGGTACTTCGGGCGCTCGTCGTCCTTGGGCATGAACGACCACTTCAAGCCCGCCGAGAAACCCGCGCCGCCGCGGCCCTGCAGGCCCGCGGTCTTGACGGTTTCGATCACTTCGTCGGGAGCCATCTCGGTGATGGCCTTGCGCGCGGCCCGGTAGCCGCCGCGGCGCTCGTAGCCCTCGAGCGTGGGATAGTCGGCCTCGCTGAAGTGCTCGGTCAGATACTGGGTCACGTAGGGACTCTCGAGCACGGCGCGACCCCTATTTCCCGAGTGAATCGAGGATCTGCTTGGCTTTTTCGACGTCGAGATCCTCGTGGTATTCGTCGTCGACACGCATCATGGGCGCATACCCGCAAGCCCCCAGGCACTCTTCGTGGCCGAGGAAGATGCGGCCGTCCTCTGTTGCTCCGGGTGCGGTCACACCGAGATGCGACTCCAGTTGGCTCAGCAGGCTGCGCGAACCGCGCAGCGAACAGGGCAGGTTCGTACACACGTAGACGTGATGCTTGGCCTGCGGTGAATCGAAGAACATGTTGTAGAAGCTGACGACCTCCATCACCTGGATCGGCAGGATCTCGAAGATCTCGGCGAGCTCGGCCGCACATTCTTTGGAAACGTGACCGCAATCGGCTTGAACGAGGTGTATCGCTGGAAGCAGCGCGCCGCGCTTTTGTGGGTACTTCGAGATCGCCTCTTCGATCTTCGAGCGCGTCTCGTCGGAGATCACCATTCGAGACCGCCCTTCATCCACTCGTAGATCAATCCGATCGCGAGCGGAATGGTGAAGATGAACATGGTCGTGAAACCGAACCAGCCGAGATCCTGGAAGATCGCGCCCCACGGATAGAAGAAGATCGCCTCGACATCGAAGACGACGAACAGGATCGCGACCATGTAAAACTTGACCGCGTAGCGGCGGCGCGGACTAACGATCTGCGACTCGCCACACTCGAACGGTTCGTGTTTGCCGGAGAATTGTCGGCGCGGACCGAGCAGCAGGTGGATGCCGAGCATCGCGCAGGCGACCACCACCCCGACGACGAGGATCACCAAAACGCCGGTGTACTCGGCGAGCATGGATCGCGTCCTCCGCGCGCGTGAAAAGAGGTGGGAACTACCTGAACTACTTACGAAAACCGCGCGGAAGGTACCGGGGTCCCCCGCGGGCGTCAAGAATTTTGGCGCCTCGAAATGGGATTCGCGCGGGTATATGATGGGCGCCGTGAGCATCCCCATCGCGGTACTCGGCGCCGGAAGTTTCGGGACCTGCCTCGCGCTTCTCTGCGCGCGAAATCACGATGTGACAATTTGGGCACACGACCCCGATCTGGCCGCAAGCATCAACCGCGATCGAAAAAACCCTAGGTATCTGACGGACCTCGAAATTCCCGCCAACGCGCGCGCGACTTCGGACCTGGCTGAGGCGCTGCGGGACCGCGAACTCGTGATCTGCGCGATTCCGAGTCAATTCGTGCGCGACGTGATGACGCGCGCCAATCGCGAGCTGGCCGATACCAGCATCCTGATTTCGACCGTCAAGGGGATCGAGAAGCGCACCTGCATGCTGATGGACGAAGTGTTCCGGGACGTGCTCGACCCGGTCCACCACCCGCGCCTGACCTTCCTGTCGGGCCCCTCATTCGCGCGCGAGGTCGCCGACGGGCAGCCGACCGCGGTGACGGTCGCCTGCCGCGACGAGACCTTCGCGGTTTCGGTGCAAGAATCGCTCTCCACGCCGGAATTTCGCTGCTACACGGGCAGCGACGTGGTGGGCGTCGAGCTCGCGGGCGCGCTCAAGAACGTCATCGCGATCGCCGTGGGGGTCTGCGACGCGCTCGGCTTCGGGCTGAACGCCCGCGCGGCCGTGATGACCCGGGGCCTGCGCGAAATCACCCGCCTGGGCATCGCGATGGGCGCCGATCCGGAGACCTTTCTCGGGCTCGCGGGGACGGGCGATCTCTGGCTGACCTGCACGGGCGACCTCTCGCGCAATCGCCGGGTCGGGCTCGCCCTGGGGCGCGGAGAGAGGCTTTCGGACATCGTGAGCGGCATGAACGAGGTCGCGGAGGGCGTGCGCACGACCGAGGGGGCGTGCGAGCTCGGGCGCCGCCACGGCGTCGAGCTGCCGATCGCGGCGATGGTCGACGAACTGATCCGCGGCAAGATCACGCCGGAAGAGGGCGCGCGCCGGTTGATGTCGCGTCAGCTGCGCAGCGAGAACGAATAGCGAACGCGTTCGCATATAAATCCAACGCCCGTAACACCCCGCACGAAAAGGCAAAATGGGGCAAATAGCCCCACCAGAAAGCGTGGCGCGAAGGCGTTGGGAGCGCTAGATTTTAAGCGAAAACGAAAATCGTTTTCATTTAAACCGCCGGGAAGCCGATCAGAACCCAAAGGCGATCCCGAAAAAACCTCGGTTGGAAACCATGGCGCTGCCCTCAGAATCCCTCGTTACCGAAACCCCCCGACCTACGCTGATTCGCGACGCCGGCGTGCCGCTCTCGTCGCTGCCGACGGGCTCGCGCGCGACGATCACCGACGTCGACGCGTCCACACCCGAAGGTCACCGCCTGCTCGAACTCGGTTTCCTGCCCGACACCGAAATTTGCGTCGTGCGACGCGCGCCGCTCAGCGACCCGATCGCGTTCTACCTGCGCGGTGGCCAGATCTGTCTGCGACGCTCCGAGGCCGCACGCATCCGGGTGATTGCGATCGACGCAGAGCCCGCGGCGTGACCACCGCGGCTGCACCAGTTCCGCTGCGGCTCGGGCTGATCGGAAGCCCGAACTCCGGCAAGACCACGCTCTTCAACGCGCTGACCGGTCTGCGCGCGAAGGTCGGCAACTACCCGGGCGTCACCGTCGAGCGCCGCGAGGGCGCGGCGACCTTCGAAGGGCGACGCTCGGTGGTGATCGATCTGCCGGGCTCCTACAGCCTCTCGCCCGTCAGCCCCGACGAAGAAGTCGTGGTGCGCGTACTCGACGGCAAACTCAACGGCGTGCCGCAGGCGCTCGCAGTCGTCGCCGACGCCTGCACGCTCGAACGCTCGCTGCTGATGCTCGCCCAGATCCTGCGCCGCGAAATTCCCACCTGCCTCGTGCTCACGATGACCGACGAGCTGCAGGCGCGGGGCGGCCGCATCGACATTCCCCGACTCGAACGGGCGCTGGGCATCCCCGTCATCGGCGTGGTGGGCCACCGCGGCATCGGCATCGCAAAGCTGAAGCGGTTGTTCGCCAAGCCCGAGGAGTGGAGCCGCCCGCACCTGGTGCCGCCGGACGAGGTCAACGCGCGAGCGGGCTGGGTCGAGTCGATCCTCGAAAACGTGCTGACCCGACATCCCGGCAGGAACCGCAAGAGCGATGCGATCGATCGGGTCTTGCTGCACCCGGTGATCGGCTCGCTGCTGTTCGCCGCCGTGATGATCACCTTCTTCCAACTGATCTTCGCCTGGGCGCAACCGGCGATGGATGCGATCGATGCGGGCATCGGCAGCCTCGGCGATCTCGTGCACGCCGTGCTTCCCGCCGGTCTGCTCGCGGATTTTCTCGCGGACGGTCTGATCGCGGGCGTCGGCTCCGTGGTCATCTTCGTGCCGCAGATCGTGCTGCTCTTCTCGCTGCTCTATTTCCTGCAGGACATCGGCTACATGGCGCGCGCGGCGTTCGTGATCGACCGCGTGATGGCGGGAGTCGGGCTGGAGGGGCGCGCCTTCGTCTCGCTGCTCTCCTCCTACGCGTGCGCGGTGCCCGGAATCATGGCGACGCGCACGATCCCGTCGCCGCGCCATCGATTGATCACGATCCTCGTCGCGCCGCTGATGACCTGCTCGGCGCGGCTGCCGGTCTACGCGCTGCTGATCGGCGCCTTCGTGCCCGCCGTTTCGGTGCTGGGCCCGTTTGGCCTGCAGGGGCTCGTGCTGCTCGCGCTCTACGCGATCGGCTCGCTGACGGCGCTGCTGGTGGCATCGGTGCTGAGCCGCACGCTGCTGCGCGAAGACGCGATGCCATTCTATATGGAACTCCCCCCCTACCGGATGCCCACCGCGAGGCTGCTCGTCGGCCAGGTCTGGCGCAGCACCTGGGCGTTCTTGCGCCGCGCGGGCACGATCATCCTCGCGGTCTCGATCGTGCTGTGGTTCCTGATCACCTTCCCGCAGCAGCAGGCGCCGCCCGGTTCGACCCCCGCGGAGGCGAGCCGCTACGCACTCGAGCACAGCTTCGCGGGCAGGGCCGGACACGCGATCGAGCCGCTGATCGAACCGCTGGGTTTCGACTGGAAGATCGGGATCGGCCTGGTCGCGAGCCTGGCGGCGCGCGAACTGATCGTCGCGACGCTGGCCCAGACCTACGCGGCGACCGATCAGGGCAGTTCGCTGCGCGCGGCCGTCCAGAACGACGTCGACCCGGAAACCGGAGCGAAGATCTTCGACGCGCCGACCGTGGCCTCCTTGCTGGTGTTCTTCGTCTTCGCGCTGCAGTGCATCTCGACCCTCGCGATCATGCGCCGCGAGACGAACTCGTGGCGCTGGCCGGCCTTCGCGTTCAGCTACCTGCTCGTGCTCGCCTACGGGGCGAGCTTCGCCGCACACCAGATCGTCGCGCGCGTCATCGGCTGAGCGCGCCTGCGCGCGGGCGGGGCGACCGAAATCGGCGTGGGGTAGCCTACCCGCGATGATCGCTCGCAAATCCATCGCGCTCGCAGCACTCGCGCTGTCCGCGGCCGCACTCGCGGGCTGCATGACGACGAAGAAGACGATCTTCCAGCAGCAGGGCATCACCGTCCAGCTGATCTCCAAGCGCAGCGAAAGCGTCGAGCTGAACCACCCGATCACGATCGCGCCCGTCCGGCTCTCCCACATCCTGGCCCGGATCGACATCCGCCTCACCGCCAAGGATTCGCAGCAGCGCGTGCCGGCCTTTCACATCGAGGAGATCGACGGCATCTCCGAGGGCCTCGCGAAGGGATTGCGCGAGGCGGCTCCCAACCAGCGCGTGATCGTCTACTCGATCCGGCGCGAAAAGCGCTTCGGCATCTTCGACACGCAATACCTCACGAGCTTCATCGCCTACGCGTACGGCGAACACCTGTTCCTGCACCTCTCGCGCTCGGATTGGGAAATCCCCCCGCGCAGGAAGGACTCGCTGCCCGAGCCGAAGATCGGAAAATTTCCGAGCAAATTTCGCATCCTGCCGGGCAAGGCGATGAGGCTGGTGGACGAGCAGGCGCTGGCCATCTCGTGGGACGAAGAGATCTTCGAACGGCCCACCCGCACCCGGGTCACGCCGAGCGGCCAGATGGTTCGCAAGACGATCTTGATGGAGAGCGAGGAACCCGAGAGCGAGGCGGAAGGCGAACTCGAACAACCGGCCGGCGCGCAGACCGTGCCCGCCGGGATCTCCGCGCAGACCCTCCGCGCCCTCGCGGACCTGGAAGAGCGGCGGCAGCGCGGAGAGATCGACGAGTACGACTACGAGCGCGAGCGCAACAAGATCCTCGCCGCCGACCCCGTCACCGGTTCCAACTGAAGCCGCGCGGGCGCGCGCCTACTCGACGTAGCCGAGGCTTCTGAGCAATTCGAGTTCGGCCGGGTCGCCGCCCTCGCTCGACTCCTCGATCATGCGCCCGATCACGGGCTCGTAGGGAAACAGGATCGCCCCCATGTCGAGCACCTCGATCGCCGCGGTGCCGGCTCCCGCGCCGCGGAGTTGATGCGCGGTGGCGAAGTATTCGCTCGCCTCCACCCGATTCGGATGGCGCTGCGCGAGCTGGGCGAGCTGGGCCTTGGCCTCTTCGCCGTGGCCCGCGCGCGCGTACGCCTCGAGCTTCACGAGTTCGAGCCCCCACGAGGTCGCGTCATCGAGCGCGTCATGCGATCCCGCCACAGCGGCGCGCAAGCCGGCCTCGGCGGCGGCGACGGCCTCGTCATAGGCGGCGTCCGCCATCGCGGCGCGGGCCTCGATCAGATGCTCCTGCCGCGACGTGTCGCAGCCGCATATCGATGCGATAACTGCGAGTGAACCCAGCACTTTCGCGCGTCGGGTGAGAAACGTCGCGGGTGTCTTTCCGAACGACATCAAATCCAATCTCCGGTCGCGGGGGTTGGAACCCGATGCCACCTGGTGGGTTCCGAATGGTATAGTATAGCCGCTACGGCCAGTGTCCGAGAAGCCGGGGCAGCCGCCACGGCCGAGACCTCCGAAAAACGCCGTCGATTCTGTTCGAGAGGTCCCCCAGGAGATCATGAAATTCGCGCGACATTGGTCGACCACCACAACGTGGTCCCTCGTTCTAACCCTGACCGCGAGTGAAGCGCACGCCTACATCGGTCCCGGCGCGGGCTTCGCTCTGGGCGGATCGATGCTGGTGCTGCTGGTCACGTTTGCGCTCGCGTTCGCGATCATCCTCACCTGGCCGATTCGCGCCGCGATCCGGCTGATCAAGGTCGGCAACCCCTACAAGACCGCGATGGCGAAGAAGGTCGTGATCCTCGGGCTCGACGGCATGGACCCGGGGATGGCGACGAAGCTGATGCGCGAGGGCCGCCTGCCGAACTTCCAGAAGCTCGCGGAACGCGGCGTCTTCCGGCCGCTCGACACCAGCGTCCCCTCGATGTCTCCGGTGGCGTGGTCGACGTTCGCAACCGGCGTCGACGCGAGCCGCCACTGCATCTACGACTTCCTCACGCGCGATCCCTGCACCTACGCGCCGATCCTGAGTTCGACCGACATCGGCGGCGCCAAGAAGGTGATCAACATCGGCCGCTACGTCGTGCCGCTCGGCAAACCCAAGATGAAGCTGCTGCAGAAGAGCCAGCACTTCTGGAAGCTGCTCGGCGACAAGAACATCTTCTCGATCATCCAGCGCGTCCCGATCACCTTTCCGCCCACGCCCTTCAAGAATGGGCTGCTGCTCTCGGGCATGTGCGTGCCCGACCTGCGCGGCAGCCAGGGCACCTTCTCGTTCTTCAGCACCGAGAGCGAGGGAGACGCGGCCAAGTTCATCGGCGGCGAGCAGACCGTGCTGCGGCGCAAGGGCAATAGCATCCGCTCGCGCATCGTCGGGCCCGACAACAGCGTGCTCAAGTCCGGCGGGCGCATGACGCTGCCGTTCACGCTCACGATCGCAGACGATGGGCAGAGTGCGCAGCTCGAAATCGACGGCGGCGAGTCGCTCGCGCTGAAGCTCAACGAGTACTCGGATTGGGTCGAGCTCACCTTCAAGGCGGGGCTCGGCATCAAGGTCAGCGGGATCGCGAAGTTCTACCTGATCTCGACCGACCCCCACGTCAACCTCTACATGACGCCGATCCACATCGACCCCGAGAACCCCGCGATGCCGATCTCGCACCCCGAGGTCTACGCGATCTACCTGGCCAAGAAGCAGGGCAAGTACGCGACGCTCGGCCTCGCCGAAGACACCTGGTCGCTCAACAACCGCGTGATCGACGAGAAGGTCTTCTTCGATCAGGCGATCTCGATCTGCGAAGAGCGCGAGCGGATGTTCCTCGACGCCGTCAAGCAGACCAAGAGCGGCCTGGTCACGACCGTCTTCGACACCACCGATCGCGTGCAGCACATGTTCTACCGCTATCTCGATCCGACCCATCCGGCGAATGCGGGCAAGGACACCGAGCAGTGGAAGGACGCCATCCCGCAGGTCTACGAGCGCGCCGATGCGCTCGTGGGGAAGGTCTGGGATCTCGTCGACGATCCGAATGCGATCTTCATGGTGATCAGCGACCACGGCTTCACCAACTTCCGCCGCGGCGTCAACATCAACAGCTGGCTGCGCGACAACGGCTACCTCTATCTGAAGGACGAAAACGCGACCACCAGCGGCGAGTGGTTCGACGGCGTCGACTGGACGCGCACCCGGGCGTTCGCGCTGGGGCTGACGGGCATCTTCATCAACCGCGCCGGGCGCGAAAAGAGCGGGATCGTCAGCGAGGGCGCCGAGTACCGCGCGCTCGTCAAGGAGCTCGCGGCAAAACTCGAGAAGATGATCGATCCGGCCGACGGCGAGCGCTGCGTGCGCAAGGTCGCGATGTCCCAGCAGTACTTCGACGGGCCCTATCGCTTCGACGCGCCCGACCTGCTCGTCGGCTGGGAGGGTGGCTATCGCAACAGCTGGGAGTGCGCGGTCGGGCAGGTGACCGAGGAGACCATCACCGACAACACCCGCAGCTGGTCGGGCGATCACTGCGTCGATCCCGATATCGTGCCGGGCGTCTTCTTCTGCGATCGCGCGATCAACACCGAAACGCCGCGCCTGGTCGACATCCCCGCGACGGTGATGAAACTCTTCGGGCAGGAGATCCCGAACTACATGCAGGGGCAGATGATCCTGCCCTCCGATCCCAAAGAAGGCGCTGCGAAGGGCATGCTCGATCCGACCACACTCGAGCAGAGCGGCGCCGCTCCGGGCGCGCTGGTCTTTGCGCCCGAAGAGCGCGTGGCGGGCGAGCGGTCGTGAGCCCGATCTTCTCCAGGGCGACGCTGAAGTCCGCTGCAGCCGCGTGTGCGGTGCTGCTCGGCGGCGCACTCGCGCACGCGCAACCCGCGAGCCGGCCCGGCATCTTCATCATGGGCGTCGACGGCGTGGACCCCGTGATCCTCTCGCGCATGATGGACGAGGGCCAGCTGCCCAACTTCGCGAAGTTGGCGCGAGAGGGCAGCTACCAGGAACTCGGGACCTCGAACCCCCCGCAGAGCCCGGTGGCGTGGTCGAACTTCGTCACGGGGATGAACCCGGGCGGCCACGGCATCTTCGACTTCCTCCACCGCGACCCCGCGAACTACCACCCCGTCTCGTCCGCGACGCCGGCGCCCGGCGAGCCGCCGAGCGCGCTGCGCCTGTTCGGTTACGTGATCCCGCTCGGCGGTTCCGATGCGGGCAACAACCGCGGCGGCACGCCCTGGTGGGATCTGCTCGTCGAAAGCGAAGTCGACGTCGAAGTGATCCGGATCCCCGGAAACTTCCCGACCCCGCCGTCGGACGCGAAGGTGCTCGGCGGCATGGGCACCGTCGACCTGCGCGGCGGATTCGGAACCTACACGCTGTATACCGACACCCTGGTCGAAAAGAAGAACCCCAAGGGCGACATCGAGTACGTCTCGGTCCAGGACCTCGACCTCGACGGAATTCCCGAGACCGCCTCGTCGATCCTGCGGGGCCCGCCCGACCAGTTCCACCTCGAGCCCGGCCAGGTTCCCTCGAGCGGCGATTACCTGACCGTGCGAGTCACGGTGCACATCGACCCCGACAACGACAGCGCGGTCGTCGAGGTCGGCGACAGCCGCACATTGGTCGAACAGGGCAAGTGGTCGGACTGGGTCGAGGTGAGTTTCGATCTGCTGCCGATGGGCATGATGCCGGTCACCGGAACGGTCCGGTTCTACGCGCAGCAGCTGCGCCCGAATCTCTCGCTCTACGCCTCGCCGGTCAATCTCTCGCCCGCCTCGCCCTTCATGCCGATTGCGAGCCCCGACGATTTCGTCGAGACGATCTTCGCGAACGTCGGCTACTTCTACACCCAGGGCATGCCGGAGGAGCAAGAGGCGCTCAAGGACGGCGTGTTCGACGATGACGAGTACGTCGCGCAGGTCGCGCTGGTCCAGGAAGACACCGGGCGCATGGTCGATTTCTCGCTCGACCGCTTCGAGCCCGGCGACACCACCTTCGTCTACTTCTCGGACATCGACCTGCAGTGCCACATGCTCTGGCGCCACGAAGACCCCAAATATCCGGACGCCCCCGACCACCCGGCCTTCGATCCCGCGACGGCGCCCGCGCACGCGCACGACATCGAGAACTTCTACCGGGATGTCGACGTGGCGTTGGGCAAGATCCGCGAGCGCCTGCCCGCCGGCACGTTGCTGATCGTGATGAGCGATCACGGCTTCCAGCCCTACACCCGCAAGCTCCACCTGAACGGCTGGTTGCGCGACAACGGTTACCTGGTGCTGAAGGACGGCAAGAAGTCGGGTCACATCCTCACGGGCGACGTCGACTGGTCGAAGACCCGCGCCTACGGGGTGGGGTTCAACGGTCTGTACCTGAACATCGCGGGCCGCGAAGCCGAGGGCATCGTCTCCGAGGCCGAAGCCGACGCGCTGATGGCGGAACTCTCCAGCAAGCTCGAAGCGCTGAAGGACCCCGAGAACGGGGAGACGGTCGTGCTCGAAATGTTCCGCGGCGACGAGGTCTACACCGGGCCGCGCACCCCCGAAGGCCCCGACCTCGTGGTCGGCTACAACCGCGGATACGGCTGCTCGGACGAATCGACGCTGGGCGAGATCACCGAGGAGATCATCGAGGACAACACGTCGCGCTGGTCGGGCAACCACCTGATGTCGCCCGACGTCGTGCCCGGCGTGCTGCTGACGAACCGCAAGCTATCGAGCAGCGGCCACGACCTGACGGACGTGACGGCCACGGTGCTCTCCCACTACGGAATCCAACCGCTCGCCGGCATGACGGGCGAATCCATCTTTTAGGCAACGAGGAGGCCAGCCATGCTGGGAGGCAAGACCGTCAAGGTGAAGATCGACCGGGATCTCTTCGACCGACTGCGCAAGGTCGCCGACGTCGCGGGTTATGCGACGACGGAAGAGTTCGTCACCCACGTGCTCGAAAAGGAGATGCTCCACTTCGAAGACGCCGGGTCGGACGACGACATTCGAGACAAGCTGAAGGGCCTCGGTTACATCTCGTAACGAGACGGCGCCACGAGTAAGCGAGACGACGACCTGATGCAGACGTACAACAACATCGCGAGTGCGATCTTCGATTTCCTGTTTGCGCCGTTTGGCCACGAGATCGCGCTCTTCGATCTGATCGTCTGGCCCGTGATCATCGGGATCGGGGCCCTCCAGGTCTACAAGTACACCTCGAACCAGGCCGCGATCGCGAGCGTGAAACGGCAGATCAGCATGCACCTGCTCGAGATCCGGCTGTTTCGCGACGACATCGCCCAGGTGCTGAAGTCGACCGCGAAGATCATCGGCAAGAACGTGATCTACATCGCGCACAACCTCACGCCGATGGCCGTGATGATCATCCCGATGATCGCGCTGATGGTTCAGCTCGTCGCCCACTACGCCTACCAACCCGCGCCGCCGGGTTCCGTCGAGTTGCTGCACTTGAAGCTCGACCCGGACGCAGCGGTTTCTGCCCAGGATGTCTCGCTCGAAGTGCCCGCCGGCACGAGCCTCGACGCGCCGCCCGTGCGCACGGCCGACGGCCAGGTGTTCTGGCGGGTGAAGGCCGACCAGCCCGGCGACCACGTGTTCAAGGTGAGGGTCGGTGACGAGGTCTACGAGAAGGGCTGGGCGGTCGGTGGCGAAGCCCGCAAGGTTCCCGTCAAGCGCCTGCGCAACTGGGAGGCGCTGCTCTATCCCGGCGAAGCCGCGATCCCGAGCGATGCCCCCGTGCTCTCGCTGGAACTCGACATGCACACGCGCCCGATCGATTTCGTCTGGGACGGCGAACTCGGAATCCTGATGTGGGCCATGGTGCTCTCGCTCGTCGCGGGCGTCGCGCTCAAGGACTTCTTCGGCGTAACCCTATAGAGAGGCGACCGGATCGATCATGTTCGAATTCTTCAAACGCGCGTTTCGCCGACCCCAGGGCGAACCCATCGTCATCGTCAGCGGCCTGCCGCGCTCGGGAACCTCGATGTTGATGAAGATGCTCGACGCCGGCGGCATGCAGATCATGACCGACAGCGAGCGCGTCGCCGACATCGACAACCCGAAGGGCTACTTCGAGTACGAGCGCGTCAAGGATCTCGAGAAGGAGAGCGACAAGAGCTACATCCGAGAGGGGCGCGGCAAGGTGCTCAAGGTGATCTCCTTCCTGATCAAGGATCTTCCGGACGACAACGACTACCGGGTCATCTTCATGCGGCGCAACCTCGACGAAGTGTTGGCCAGCCAGAACAAGATGATCGAACGCCTCGGAACCGAGGACGCGACCGCCGCGGAAGAGGCGATGAAAGAGGCCTACCGAAACGACATCGTGCGCACGCGACTGCTGTGCAAGAACCGCCCGAACTTCGAATTGATCGAGGTCAACTACAAGCGCACGATCGAAGACCCCGCCGCGACCGCGCGCAGTGTCAACGCATTCGTGGGTGGCCACCTCGACGAGGCCGCAATGCGAGCTGCGGTCGACAGCAGCCTCTACCGCAATCGCAGCGACGGCTGAGCGCCCGGCGACTTTCGAGACTGGTTGACGCGGGCGACTCCCGTTCCTAGGCTCCCCGCATCGGGTTCGAAAAACACCGGGCGATTTCCGGCGCTTGCAAGCCTCTCGGACCTCCTGAGGGATCCGCGCCCGACCTGCTAAGCGCCATGACACGAGACTGAATATGAGCGATGGATCCCGCCGCGACGACGTGGCGGCCGACGAACAGACGAAGAGCGCTGGGGATTCGACTCGGGCCGTGCACCGCGGCGAGCGCGACGACCAGAGCAGCCACGCGGTCACGACTCCGATCTACCAGACCTCGACCTACTGGTTCGAGAATTCTGCGGAACTTCGCGCGTTGCAGGAGGGCCGACTCAAGCGCGACGAATACGGCCGCTACAGCAATCCCACCTGGCGCGCGGTCGAGCGCAAACTCTGCGATCTGGAGGGCGCCGAAGAGGCCGTGCTCTTCGCGAGCGGAATGTGCGCCGCCACCACGCTCTTCTTCGCACTGCTGCCCAAGGGCGGGCACCTGGTGATCACGAGCGACTGCTACCGGCGCACGCGTCAATTCATCGAGAACCATCTCGTCAAGCTGGATGTCGAGGCCACGGTGATCGAACCCGCGGATACCGACAAGCTCGCGAGCGCATTGCGCGACGACAGCGCGATCTTCTTCACGGAATCCCCGACGAACCCCTACCTGCGCGTGATCGACCTGCCGAAGGCGGCCGAAATCGCGCACGCGCGCGGCGCGAAGGTCGTGATCGACTCGACGTTTGCGACCCCGCTCTGCCAGCGGCCGCTCGAATGGGGGGCCGACTACGCAATCCACAGCGCGACCAAGTACCTCGGCGGTCACAACGACCTGTTGGCCGGTGTGGTGCTCGGATCCGCCGACGCGATCGCGCCGGTTCGCGAAGCGGCCGGCATGCTCGGCGGCATTCTCGACCCGCATTCCGCCTATCTATTGCTGCGCGGCCTCAAGACCCTCTCGCTGCGCATGCAGAAGCACAACGACAACGCGCTGCAGCTGGCGCGCTGGCTCGAAGCCAACCCCGCGGTGAAGCGCGTCTGGTATCCGGGACTCGAGAGCCATCCGGATTGCGCGACGGCGCGCCGATTGATGCGGGGCTGCGGCGGCGTGGTGACCTTCGATCTCGACGCGGACTTCGACGGCACCTGCCGCTTCGTCGACGCGTGCCGCATCCCCTACATCGCCGCGAGTCTCGGCGGCGTCGAGAGCCTGATCGAAATGCCCGCGCTGATCTCCTACTGGGATCTGAAACCCGCAGAGCGCCTCGAACTGGGGATCACGGATTCGCTGGTGCGCCTGGCGTGCGGCATCGAAGACGCCGAGGACCTGATCGCGGATCTCGAACAAGCGCTGAGGGCGATCTGACCGGCCGGCGCGACAGTCTTGGATCGCGCTGCTAGAGCAGCCGATCGCACGACGGCCGCGTCGCGCGCTCCATCGCGAGCAAGCGGGCCTTGAGATCCTGGCCGCCGCCGTAACCGCCGAGGCTGCCGTCGGCGGCGATCACCCGGTGGCACGGCACGACGAGCGAAACGGGATTGGCGTTGTTGGCAGATCCCACCGCGCGCTGCGCGTTCGGCTTGCCGATCGCGCGCGCCACTTCCGCGTACGAACAGCTGTCGCCGTAGGGAATCTCGAGCAACACATCCCAGACGGCGCGTTGAAACGGCGTGCCGCGCAAATCCAGCGGGATTTCGAAATGGGTCCGCTCCCCCGCGAGATACTCGAGAATCTGCTCGATCGCGAGCGCGTTCGGCCCCAGCTCGTCCACGCAGCGGTGTTCGGGCAGATAGCGCTCCATCCAGTCCCGCATGCCGCGGCCACTCGAATGCGGCAATTCGACGTAGGCGAGCCCCGACCGGGTCGACGCCACGCGGACCCATCCGATCGGTGAATTCGATCGGGCAATGTGCACGGTTTCCATCGCTCCGGCACAATAACATCTCGCGCCGCAGATCGGTGCGGTGATCGTCAGCAATGCGCGCCGAAATTCGAGGAATTCGCGGCAGCGCCACCGGAAAGGACGGCGGCCATGTCTCATCTGCTCGTCACCGGCGGGGCCGGCTACATCGGCTCCCACGCGCTGCGGAACCTGCAGCGCGCGGGACACACGGCCGTCGTCATCGACGACCTGCGCGCCGGCAACCCGGAGCTGGTCCGCGGCGCCCCGCTGGTGCGCTGCGACGTCGCGGATCGCGACGCCGTCTCCAGCGCCTTCGACGAGCACGGCCCGTTCGACGGCGTGCTCCACTTCGCGGCCTCGCTGTTCGTGGCCGAATCCGTCGCCAAGCCGCTCGACTACTACGCGAACAACGTGGGCGGCTCGCTGGCGCTGATCGACGTGGCGCTCGCCCACGGCACCCGGGCCTTCCTGCTGTCGTCGACCTGCGCGACCTACGGGATCCCGGAGCGGATTCCGATCTCGGAAGACACCCCGCTCGCGCCCATCAACCCCTACGGGGCCTCGAAGGCGATGGTCGAGCGGATCCTCGCGGACGCGGAGACCGCGCACGGCCTGCGCTGGGCGGCGCTGCGCTACTTCAACGCGAGCGGCGCGGATCCGGAGGGCGGCATCGGCGAATGCCACGACCCGGAGATCCACCTGATCCCCTCGGCGCTCGAAGCCGCCTGCGGTCTGCGCGAGAGGCTCGAACTCTTCGGCACCGACTACCCCACGCCGGATGGCACCTGCATCCGCGACTACATCCACGTCACAGACCTCGCAGACGCCCACGTCAGCGCGATCGAAGCGCTGATCGAGGGCAGATCCCTCGGCGCCCGCAATCTCGGCACCGGCAACGGTTACTCGAACCGCGAGGTGATGGCGGCCGTGGAGCGCGCGGTCGGCCGGCCGGTGCCGGTGCGGGAAACCGACCGGCGCGCGGGCGACCCGCCGAGGCTGATCGCGGACGCCTCGGCGTTTCGCCGCGAGTTCGGCTGGGAGCCCCGCCTCTCGGAACTCGACACGATCGTCTCGACCGCGTGGGCCTGGCTACAGAGTTGGAAGCTCGGCGGGTCCGAGCCGGGCGGCTAACTCTTCAGACCCAGCCGCTTCATCATCTTTTGCAGCGATTGTCTGGGGATTCCGAGGCGTTCGGCGGCGCCCGTCTTGCTGCCGGCGGCGGCGATCGCCTCGAGGATCAGCTTGCGCTTGAGCGCGTCGACGGCTTGGCTCAGGCTCGCGCCATCGCCCGCAAAGTCGCCCCGGACGGCCGCGGCGGCAGGGCTGCGGATCGCCTCCGACAACATCTCGGCCTCGATCCGCTCCGCGCCGCCCGCTGCCGCAACCGCTCGCACGATCTCGTTCTCGAGTTCCCGGACGTTGTCGGGCCAGGCGTAACGCACCAGACAATCCAGGGCTTCGTTCGCAAACCCCTTCACCTCGCGCCTCGCCTCGCGACAGGCCGCCTCGAGGAAGTGGGAGGCGAGCATCGGGATGTCGGTCTTGCGCTCTCGAAGCGGCGGGAGTGCGATTTCGACCACGCGCAGCCGGTAGTAGAGATCCTCGCGAAAGCGCCCTTCGCCGACGTCTGCGAGCAGGTCTCGACTCGTCGACGCGATCACCCGCGCGTCGACGACGCGGGTGTCGGAGGATCCGAGCGGTCGAATTTCGCCGCTCTCGAGCACCCGAAGCAGCCTGACCTGCATAGCGGAATGCGCCTCCCCGACCTCGCCCAGGAACGCCGTGCCGCCGTCGGCAATCTCGAACAGCCCCCGCTTGTCGGCCTGCGCCCCGGTGAAGGCGCCGCTCTTGTGTCCGAAGAGTTCGCTTTCGAGCAGCGTGTCCGGCAACGCGGCGCAATCTTGCGCCGCAAAGCGCTCGCCGCAGCGCGCGCTGGCGTAGTGAATCGCCCTCGCAACGACGCCCTTGCCGGTGCCGGGCTCGCCGGTGATCAGCACGCTCGAATCCGTCTGCGCGACCTTCTCGATCAGATCGAAGACGCGCTCCATCGCGGGACCCGAGCCGATGATGCGATCGAACGCGTAGCGGTGCTCGACCTCTCGACGCAGGTCTGTGTTTTCCGCGCGCAGCCGCTCGTTTTCCACACCGAACTCGACGGCCAGCTGGATGTTTTCGGAGGCGAGCTCGTAGGACTCCAACGCCCGCTTCACGGTCAACCGCAGCGCATCGGGAACCCACGGTTTCTCGATCCAGCGATAGACCAGCGCGTCGTTGGCGGCCCGGTTCAGCGCGCGGGACTCGGCGTCGCGCGTCAGCAGCATCCGAATCGCGAGCGGGCGGGATTCTCGGGTGCGCTCCAGAAAGTCGATCCCCGAAATCGAAGGCAGGGACTCGTCGACAAAGATCAGCGCGATCTCCGCGCGCTCGAGAATATCGAGCGCCTCGGCGGCCTGCGTCGCGACGTGAACGCGATAGCCGGTTCCGAGTGCGAACTCGAGCGACTCCAGGCTCGCGGCATCGCTGTCGACGATCAGGATTTCGTAGGGATCGCCGCCCGACTGCCGTCGAGCGGCCTCGATGGGCTCGCCCGCTTCCGTCGGATCCGAACTCACGAGCGGCCTGCCAAATTGGCGCTGGTGTCGAAGCGCGGGGAATACACGGCCGAAAGGTAACAACTGCCGGTGCCAGACGCCCCGGCGGCAAAGGGACCGCCGGGCCGACGGATCGAACCGTCGGCCCGGCGATTGCCTTCTAGCGTCGCGCGCGGCGAGCGGCCTTCTTGCGCGCCGTCTTCTTGCGTGCCGGAGCCTTGCGGGCGGTCTTCTTGCGAGCCTTCTTCTTGGCTGCCTTCCGCCGTGCGGGCTTCTTGCGCGCAGTCTTCTTGCGTGCAGTCTTCTTGCGCGCGCTCTTCTTGCGCGCCGTCTTCTTGCGTGCGCTCTTCTTGCGCGCAGTCTTCTTGCGCGCGGTCTTCTTGCGCGCGGTCTTCTTGCGCGCGCTCTTCTTGCGCGCAGTCTTCTTGCGCGCAGTCTTCTTGCGCGCGGTCTTCTTGCGGGACGTCTTCTTGCGCCCGGAAGATCGCTTCATCTTCACCTTCGCGACATTGCCCTTCTTGTCGATGAAGTAGAGGAAGCCTTCCTCTCGCTCGATCCCGCATTTGGCGACCTTCTCGCGACCCTTCGGGCCCTTGCCGCCGCCCCGCGCCATGCGAGCGCGACTCACGTCGCCGCGTTTGTCGAGATAGTAGAGCCAACCCTTTTCTCGACGGATACCCGTCTTTTCTACGACTGTGGCCATCGGCCATCTCCTTCGTGTGAGTATTGCATTTCGTCCACGCCGGAGGGAAAGAAGCGTGGCACCGGTGTTACCTGGAGGAGGTGCAATTCTCGCGAGCCCGGGGGGTGGCAGGCTTGCACCGACGGAAAGCATGGAGCGCGCAATTCGCGGTGTCAATGGTTTTGGGGTGGTTTTTCGACGGTGGGAACAGCCGCTCTCGACGGGCGAAACGCCCGAAATGGGCGCGCCGATTCAGCGAGCGCGCAAACGACCCTCGGCGGCGTCGAGGATCTCGGCTTCGAGGCAGCGATTTTCGAGGGCGTCGATCTCCTGAATCCCCGTCGGACTCGTGACGTTGACCTCTGTCAAAAAACCGCCAATCACGTCGATCCCGACGAAGAACAGGCCATCTCGACGCAGTGAGGGCGCGATCGCCTCGACGATCTTGCGGTCTCGATCGTCCAATTCCGCGCGCTGCGGCCGCCCACCGACGTGCAGATTCGAGCGAACCTCGGTCGCGCCCGGCACCCGGAGCACGGCGCCGATCGGTTCTCCGTCGACGAGCAGGATCCGCTTGTCGCCCTCCCGCACCTCGGGCAGATAGCGCTGCGCCATGATCCGACGGGACTCGAAACGGGTCGATTGCTCGAGGATCGAGCGCAGGTTTCGATCCTCTCGACGCAGGTGAAAAATCCCCTCTCCACCCTTGCCTTCGAGCGGTTTGACGATCATCTCTCCGCCGAGACCGTCCATAAAACCCAACAACTCCGGGATTTTCCGACTCACGAGCGTCTCGGCCATGAGCTCCGGGAACTGCAGCGTGTAGAGCTTTTCGTTGGCGGCCAGGATGCCTTCGGGTCGATTCAGCACGACCGCGCGCCGACACAGCGTCAGCAGCTGGGTCGCAATCACGTACTCGGCATCGACCGGGGGGTCGGTGCGCTGGAACACCAGATCGACGTCTTCGTCCAACAGCGCGCTGCGGGCCTCGCCGAGATCGAAGTGCCGGCCGGGCTCCCGGCGCAATTCCACGGGCCGCAGCTGGGCGCAGGGGCCGCGATTGGAAGCCGCGAGCTCCGACGGGTCGACGTAGAGCACCTCGTGGCCGCGCCGCTGGGCCTCGAGCATCAGCGCAAAGGTCGAATCGGCGCCGATGTCGATGCCGTCGAGGGGATCCATCACGAATGCGAGGGTGCGGCGGGGGGTGGACATTTCAGCAATCCCTCCTGCGAGCCGAAGCGGTAGCGCAGAGCGCGCGCTCTCGGCTACGGTCGGTTAACCCCTGGAGTTTCGATGGCTTTTCTACACTCTCGGGCGCTCAAGCTGCTCCTGATCGCGGCGGGCGTGCTCGTCGTGGCGGCGATCGGCGGCTGGATCGCCTTCTATCTCGCATTCGTCCGCGACCTTCCCGACCTGCGGACCGTCGAAGATTATCGCCCGCCGGTCGCGAGCCTCGTGCTCGATCGCGACGGTGAGGCGATCGCCCGATTCTACACCGAACGGCGCACGCTCGTGCCGATGGACGCGTTGCCCACGCACCTCGTGCAGGCATTCGTGGCGGGCGAGGACAGCTCGTTCTTCGAGCATTCGGGGATCGACTACCGCTCGATCCTGCGTGCGGCCTGGGTGAATCTGCGCGCGGGCGGCGAGATCAAGCAGGGTGCGAGCACGATCACCCAGCAGATGGTGAAGGGCCTGTTGCTCAGCCCCGAGCGCAAGTTCAAGCGCAAGATCCGCGAAATGATCCTCGCGCGCCGGATCGAAGAGCGCTTTTCCAAGCAGGAGATCCTCTACCTGTACCTGAACCAGATCTACTTCGGACACGGCGCCTACGGCATCCACGAGGCGTCGCGCACCTATTTCGACAAGGAAATGGGCGAGCTGAGCGTGTCGGAGAGCGCGCTGCTCGCGGGCCTGCCCAAGGCGCCCTCGCGCTACTCGCCCTTCCAGAATCCCGAAGCGGCCGAGGAGCGCCGGCGCTACGTGCTGTCGCGAATGCACGCCGAGGGCTTCGTCGACGACGCGGGTCATGCGGAGGCGATCGCCGAATTGCCCTTGCTGGCCGAGCGCACGGCGAATCAGGACGACCCCGCCGCCGCCTACTTCACCGAGGAGGTGCGCCGCACCCTGTTCGAGCGATTCGGCGGCGAACTGGTGCTGGAGGGTGGGTTGACGATCGAAACCACGCTCGACAGCGAGCTGCAACGGGCGGCCGCGCGGGCCGTGCAGACCGGATTGATCGACCTCGATCGCCGGCAGGGTTATCGGGGGCCGATTCGCCGGGTGGCGCCATCCGACATCCCCGACGAGATGGTTCGACTCGCAGAGGCGAACGAACTCGTGCTCGAAGTTCCGGATTCGGACGGACGGCTGGATTGGATCGGGCGCGAAGAGCCAATCGATGAGGCGTCCTCGGAGCTGCTCGACGAGATGGCCGCGGAACTACTGGACAGGATGCCCTCGGATCCGCCCGGCGCGGCAGAGCGGGCCCTCGCGCGCAGCATGCTCGCCGAGGAGGGGGGAACCCTGCTGGGCGTGATCACGGCCGTCAATGAGAAGTCGGGCATCGCGCGGGTCGCCTTTTCGGCCGAGGTCGACGGCGTCGTGCAGCTCGAGGACGTCAAGTGGGCGCGCGTGCCCGATCCGAACCGCTCGCCCTACTCGGTGCGCTCGATCGACGAGGTCTTTACCGAGGGCGACGTCGCGCGATTTGCCGCAGTCCACTCGGAGCAGGCGGAAGACGACGCGACAGACACCGACGAGCCCGCGGAGATCCGCGTGACGCTCGACCAGACTCCCGAAGTCCAGGGGGCGCTGTTTTCGATCGACGCCGGAGCCAACGAAGTGATCGCGATGGTCGGTGGGCGCGACTTCGAACAGAGTCAGTTCAACCGCGTCACGCAGGCGCGACGGCAACCCGGCTCGGCCTTCAAGCCGCTGATCTACGCCGCCGCTCTCGATCGAGGGTACACACCCGCGAGTATTGTGTTCGACCGGCCCATCGTCTACACCGACGACGAATCCGGCTTCATCTGGCGCCCGCGCAACTACAAGCGCAGTTTCTACGGCCCGATCACGCTGCGCGAAGCGCTCGCGCGCTCGATCAACAACGCCACCGTGCACCTCTTCCGCGACGTCGGCATCGATTACGTGATCGAATACGTGCGCCGGCTCGGGATCGAGTCGCCGCTCAACCGCGACCTCTCGCTCGCACTCGGCTCGAGTGGCGTTTCGCTGCTGGAACTCACCCGCGCCTATGCGGTATTCGCCGAGGGCGGCCGGCGCGTCGTTCCCACCTTCATCCGGCGCGTCACCGACCGGGACGGAATGATTCTGCTGGAAAACGTCGCGCTGGGCGTGCCGGAAGAGGTGGCGGTCGATTCGGACGAGACGCGGGAAGACTTCATCGACGTGGCGGCGCCCGCCGCAGACGAGGCGCTGCCGCTCGACGAAGAAGCTCCGGTCGACGCCGAGTTCCTGCCCGACCCCGACCAGCTGATTTCGCCCGAACAGGCGTACCTGGCGGTCTCGCTGCTGCGCGCGGTGGTCGAGGATCCACAGGGCACCGGCCATCGCTTGCGGGTGTTGCGCCGCCCGCTGGCGGGCAAGACCGGCACCACCAACGACCAGGCCGACGCCTGGTTCATGGGCTTCTCGCCCGAAATCGTCACGGGCGTCTGGGTCGGCCACGACGAGAGCCGCTTCCTCGGCTACGGCGAAACGGGCTCGCGGGCCGCGGCCCCGATCTGGGTCGACTACATGCGCGCCGCGCTCGCGGGCCGGCCCGCGCGCGACTTCCCGGTGCCGGAATTGATCGAGTTCGCGCGCATCGACCGCAAGACCGGACTGCTGGCCGGAGAGAGCACCGAGTCGACCGTCTTCCAGCCGTTCCTGCAGGGGACCGTGCCCACCGAGATGGCGGACTCCGCCCGCACCCACTCCGAATCGCGCCGCCAACTCCGCCTCGACTCCTTCTGATCCCCCGCAACTCCCCAGAACCCCACTCTCGACCCACCAATTTCCACCCAAACCCCGCACTCCGATTTCCACCCGAACCCCGCACTCCGATTTCCACCCGAACCCCGTCAACTGGGCCCCGACCTGCCCGGACAGACCGCAAAGGTGGTGCGCTACGTCGCACTGGCCGGGGCCCAGTTGGCCGCGTTCGGGTGGGTGCATCACCCGGATGGTTCGTCCGGGCAAGCCGAGACCCGGCCAACTGGGCCCCGACTCGCCCGGACAGACCGCAACGGTGGCGCGCTACGCCGCACTTGTCGGGGCCCAGTGGACGGGGGGGTCGGGGTAGAGTCCGCCACCCGGATGGTCTGTCCGGGCTAGACTGGGGCGCGGTGGGGGAAGAAATCGTTCATTCGCAATTGCGGCGGCGGCTCGAGCGCAATCGGCGCGCGGCGGCAGCGGCGCTGGGTCGCGACACCACGCGCAATCTACAGGCGCTGCTGTCGGCCGCCGTCCAGCGCGTGCACGCGATCAGCGGCACGACCACGGTCGCCGCCTGGACGCTGCGCGAAAGCGGCGAGCCCTACGTCGTGGCCGCGGCCTTCAGCGGCGAACCGCCGGTCGCTCCCGACGCGGCGGACTTTGGCACCCTCTCGACGCGATCCGGAGTCACGCGACTCGACGGCTCGGCGGATCTGAGTGCGATCGGCCGGCGCCACCGCCTGTCGGTCGCGGTTCCGATCCCGAGCGAGCGCGGCGAGGCCGCCGCAATTCTGCTGCTCGGCCCCGAAACGCCGCGGCCGCGCGTGCTCGGCCGGCTCGAGCGCGAAGCCCATCGCCTGCAGACTCCCGTCGCCACCGCGCTCGCCGTCGCGCGCGTCGAGCAGCTCGATCGCGACGTCCGTCAGCTCAATCGCCTCGCATCACTCGGAGCGCTCAGCAGCGAGATCGCACACGAGATCCGCAATCCGTTGGTCTCGATGAAGACCTTCCTGCAACTCCTGCCCGAGCGCTGGGGCGACCCCGAGTTCTCCGAATCGTTTCTCGCCCTGGTCGGCGACGAACTGCGCCGCATGGAACGCCTGCTCGACGTGATCATCGAGTGCGCCCGGCCCGACGGTGAGACCCCCGACCATCGGCCCGCCGACGTCTCGAGCGCAATCGACGGCAACCTCGCGCTGCTCGAACACCGCGCCCGCAAGCGAGAGGTGAAGCTCGAATCGGAAATCCCCGACGATCTGCCCGCGGTTGCACTCAGTGAAGACCGCTTGCGACAGGTGCTGCTCAATCTGCTGCTCAACGCGATCGACGCGACCGTCCCGGGCGGCCGCGTCGCGCTGAGCGCCAGGCGCGTGGGAGATTCGGTGGATATCATCGTCGTCGACGAGGGGCCGGGCGTTCCGACCGAGTTGCGCTCGGAGATCTTCGAGCCCTTCTTCTCCACGCGCAGCGACAATCCGGGGGGATTGGGTTTGGCGATCACGCGACAGATCATTCGAGATGCGGGTGGAGAGATCCGCGTCCGCAATCGGGATGCGGGCGGGGCGGAATTCGCGGTGCGATTGGCGGCGTCCGAAGAGCGACCGACCGCCGCGCGAGAGGGCGACCGATGAGCGAACAACCGCCCGTCGAGAAACGCGGTTTCCACGTGGTCGTCAGCAAAGAGCGGTTCGAGCTGCCGAGTGGGCGCGTGCTCGAGCTCGACATCGTCAAGCACCCGGGCGCAGCTGCCATCGTGCCGTTCATCTCGGACACCGACGTCCTGCTGATCCGGCAGTACCGGCACGCGACCCGCGACACGATCTTCGAAGTGCCCGCGGGCAAGATCGACCCGGGCGAAACCCCGTACACGACGGCGGATCGCGAACTGCAGGAGGAGGTCGGCCACAAGGCCGGGCGCATCGAAGAACTCGGTTGGATCTGGACGACTCCGGGATTCACCGACGAAAAGATCCACCTCTACGCGGGTTTCGATCTCGAGCCCGTCGCGTCGCGGCCCGAAGACGACGAGATCATCTCGCCGTATCGGGTTTCGCTCGAAGAAGCGCTCGAGCTGATCTGGCGCGGCGAACTCACCGACGCGAAGAGCGCGATGACCTTGATCCACGCCGCGCGGCGCCTCGGAAAGCTGGCGTGAAACTCGGCGTCGCGTTCGGCTGGTACGCCCACCCTTGGGAGACCCTGCTCGAGTTGGTCGAAACCGCGGAGGCGCTCGGATACGCGGCCGCGTTCGTCGACGGCGACGTCTCGATGCTCGGCGGAACGCGCAAAGCCGAAGTGCTCGACGGCTGGACGCTGACGACCGCACTGCTCGCGCGAACCGAGCGCATCCAGATCGGCTCGATGCGCCTCGTCCACCACTGGAACGCCGCGCGCCTCGCCCAGGCGACCGCGAGCGCCGAGCGGATCGCGCCCGGCCGGCTGCGATTCCTGATCTCGATCGGCGACCGCCCGCACGACGAGCGCTTCGGGCTGCAGCGACCGAACGCGGGCGAGCGAGTCATCTGGCTCGACGAGATGCTCAGCGCGGTGCGCGGACTCTGGCGGGGCGAATCCGTCCACGCGAGCGGCCGTTACGTAAAGCTCGACGGTGCGCGCATCCAGCCCGCGCCGCCGGCCGGGCGCATCCCGATTGCGATCGCGGGGCGGCGCCCGAAGCTGCTCGAACTCGTCGCCGCCCACGCTGACGGCTGGGAGATCAACCTCCCGCCGTTGCCCGACCGCGTCGCCGAGGCGAGCGCAATACTCGCGAACGCGTGCCGGCAGCGCGGACGCGATCCGTCAGAAATCGAGCGCTCGATGTGGATCTTCACGCGGGTGCGGGCGGCGGGCGACCCGGCCGGCGCGATCGCCGAGTACCGCCGCCTGAATCCGTGGTTCGGTTCGCTCTCCGATGACGAGTGCGCGGCCGCGGCGGTCGTGGGCAGTGCCGAGCACTGCCGGGCGCGCCTGGCGGGGCTCGCCGAAGAACTCGAGTTGGATTTTCCGGTCGTCGACCTCTCGGGCCTCGACGCGGCGGCCAGCCGCGCCACGCTGGAGGGGCTGGCGCCCGCAAAGCCGCGTTGACGCGCGCAGTTGGACTTCTTAGGCTTTAGGCCATAGCGCGGGGAGACTCCAAACAGTGTACGGACGCGGCCAGCAGCCCGGCATGCGGATCGGTCCGCCGATCACGCCGCCGATCATCAAGAAGATCATGATCGCCAACGCGGTGATCTTCCTCGCCCAACAGGTCGCCCCCGAGGTGACGCTCTACGGTTCCCTGGTGCCGCAGGCTTTCTGGCAGCTCGGCCATCTCTGGCAGCCGTTCAGCTACATGTGGCTGCACGCGAGCTTCGGCCACATCGCGATGAACATGTTCATGCTCTGGATGTTTGGTTCGCAGCTCGCGCTGGCTTGGGGGCCCAAGCGCTTCCTGCGCTTCTATCTGATCTGCGGCGTCGGCGCGGGCCTGATCATCGCGACCTACCCCTATCTGATCATGCAGCTCAACCCGCACGGTCTGATCTCCTACACCCTCGGGGCTTCGGGTGCCGTCTACGGTGTGCTGCTCGGCTACTCGCTGACCTGGCCGGACCGCACCATCATGTTGATCTTCCCGCCGGTCGCATTTCGCGCGATCTGGCTGATCCCCGGGCTCTTCCTGATGTCGATGATGTTCCAGAGCGGACAGAACATCAGCCACATCGGGCACCTCGGCGGCGTGATCGTCGGCTGGCTGTATCTGCGCCGCACGGGCCACGCGAACGCGATCTTCAGCATCGGCCAGCTGAAGTCGCGCTGGAAGCGCCACCAGATGCGCAAGAAGCTGCGGGAAGTCCAATACGAAGAATTCGAAGCCCGCCGCCGCGAAAACGACAAACGCAACAACCGCCATCACTAAACGCCCGGGCACACCTCACGGGTGTTGCGCTGCGCTCCACTAGCCTGCCCGGACAGACCTCACAGGTAACGCGCTACTCACCACTGGCCGGGGCCCAGTTGGCCGGGTGGTGGGGGGTGTCGCCTGTGAGGTCTATCCGAGCAAGCCGGGGCCCGGTCAACTGGGGCCCGGCCAGTGGAGCGCAGCGCAACACCCGTGAGGTCTGCCCAGGCGGTTAGCCGCCGACGTTGTAGCGGATTTCGATGCCGTCGTGGCTGAAGAGCACGCTGCCGGGCTTGATGGATTCGATCACCAGGGGGCCGATCGCGTCGCCCTCCTTCAGGCGCAGCACTTCTTCGGAATCGACCAGTCTGACGATGGCGATACGCCGCTCGGTGTTGGGGTGCCAGATCGTCTTCTCGATGCTGAGCGAGGGCAGTTTCGCGCGTTGCACGACCTTCTTCTCGGGCTCTCGAACGGGAGCGGGGATCGGCGCCGGAGTCGGATTCGGCTCGACCGCCGCGATCTCGACCGGTTCCGTCGCTTTCGGTTGCGGTTTCGCGGCTGCGGGCTCGACGGATTTCGCAGTCGCCACGGGCTCCGACTGCTGGATCGCGGCGGGTCTGGCAGCGCTCTGCTCGGCTGCGGCTCGCCGCTTGGCGGCCCGGTCGGCGGCCCGAGCGTCGGGCTTGCGCGTATCCGGCCGGCGGGTC
>JAFDBP010000050.1 GCA_019313245.1 Deltaproteobacteria bacterium | reverse complement strand
GCGGGCGCTCGCACAACGGCTCGCGCCCGGCGGTGTGCTGACGCGACGTCGGAATTCGGGAACTCCGGGTATCGCCGCCACCGTCCAGCCCCCGAGCATCTGCCGCGGTCGCAGTCGCGCGATTGGCCACTGGGAAATGGAATGCAGTCATGCCATCATCCGAGGGGTCGACGGTCAGCGCGGCCGCCGAGAGGTTTTGGAGACTGTTCGATGGGCGCAAAGCAGGTTGCCGAGTTGATGACCCGCGACGTCGCGGTGATCAATCGCAAGAGCGATGTGCACGAGTTGGAAAAGCTGATGCTGGAACGGCGCGTGCACGGCCTGCCCGTGGTCAACGACGACGGCATCCTGGTTGGTGTGATCAGTCAGACCGACCTGCTCGCCTGGCACTACAACACCGGTGTGGACGGAGCGGCGTTCTACGACAACTCGCGGTTGCACGTCACCGACGAGGAGGCGATCGCCGGTTTGCAGCTCACCGACATCCAGACGGCTCCAGTCGAGGACGTGATGTCTCCGATGGTCCATTGCATCGGCGCCGACCGGCCCATCGCGGTGGCCGCCTCGACGATGGTCCGAGAACGGATTCACCGCCTGGTGGTCGTGGACGAAGAGCTCCGGGTGCAGGGTGTGATTTCCGCGCTGGACATTCTCCACGCGATTCCGGGTGTAGAAGAGTTGCTCCGACCCGAGGCCGACGTCTTCGTAGACGAATCGATCGTCTGATCTTCGGCATTCGTCGCGCCATCGGGCCCGGGAGCGCGGCTTCGATCGATCGCGAGATCGGCCTTGCGATCCACCACGGGATGATGTCGCAGTCGACCAGAACAGGTACTGTTGCTACATGGCGCGCGTAATCACGGGAGTCGTTCTGGCCGCGGTCTTCGTTTCGGTGCTCGTGATGGCGCTGATGAAGGAGGCCCAGGTCGAGTGCGAGGTGTGTATCGAGTTCGAGGGCAGGCGCGCCTGCCGCACCACCATCGCCTCGAGCCGCGAACGCGCCGTCAGCGGAGCCACGGCCAACGCCTGCGCAATCCTCTCCTCCGGTGTGACCGCCGGCATCCAGTGCGGCAACACGCCGCCGAGTTCCCTTCGCTGTAGCGACTGAACCGCTAATCGCGGTGTGCTCTCTGCGCGCCCACCGGATGGAGCCCCGCACCCGAGGAACTGCGCAGGCCGGGATGGGTTCCCCCCGAGGGGATCCTCTGCGACCTGCAAGGATTGTCGCTTGCTGCGCGATGGGGTGTTTTGCCACACCGCCATCTAGCCGCGCAGCGTTCGCCGCCTTCAAGTTGGCGCTGGCGCTTTCTAAGGCGTCAAAAGGGGGTGGCATGCGAATTGCGTGTAAATGAACCGTCGGTCGGGGGAGTGGGCGCGGAAGCGCCTACTCAGGCCGCCAAAGGGATCAACTCACTGACGGGAGCTATCTATGTCACGCAATACCCTCTCATCACACTTATTGCGTCATCTATCGGGCGCACTCGCAATCGCTGCGGTGGCCGCATTATTCGCGACCCTCTGGGCGAGTAACTCCGCCGCCTACCAATTCTACTCGGACGCAATCGGTACGGTAGGACAGTGCGCCCACTGCCACACCGGCTTCCGGGAGACCAGTCCGTACATCTCGGTGGCGGAGAATTTTGACTGGGGAACCAGTCTTCACGCCGCCCATCTGGACAACACGGATATCGACTCCAGCTGTGACAACTGTCATGGCGGCGATGGAACATTCCAGAGGCTGGTCAACCTCAGAAGTTCCGCTAACGCCAAAGACGGTGTCAACGCCATCGCCTGTATGGGGTGTCACGGCCGCCTGGAAGATGCCAACGCTTTCGGGCCCGGTCCGGGTTGGGGAGCCGGTCTGCGCCAGCATCACTTCGAAGCGGGCGCGCCAGCCGACGGCGACGGTTTTTTCTGTGTTACCTGCCACGCCGACTCCAACCCGGCGAATTTCACGGCCGCGGGCGAAGACATCATGCCGCCCTGGTATAGCTCCACCACGAATGACATCGTCGCTCTGACGCTGGATCCGTGTAATGCGAATGCGGAGGAAGAGTTCTCCGGCGATCCGGCGGGTCTGGGCCTCGATAACGACGGCGACCTCGACTACGACGTAGCGGACTCCGACTGCGTGGCTGTGACGCCTACGCCCACGGCTACGCCCACCGCGACGCCTACGCCTACCGCGACGCCCACTGCGACGCCCACCGCGACGCCTACGGCGACACCCACCCTACCGCCGCCGACGCCCACCGCGACGCCTACGGCGACGCCGACGTCCACGCCGACCGCGACACCGACGTCCACGCCGACCTCGACCCCGACCGCCACTCCGACACCGACGCCCACCCCCGAGCCGGGTGTGGTGCTTCAGTTCGTATCGGGTGTGGTTGGAATGGCCTGGCTGCAGCGACGTCGCAACCGCAGGGTCAGGGAGAAGAGCAGATCCTGATCGAGAGATGACTGTTCGAACGGCCGCAGCGCCGGCACGAGCCGGCGCTGCGGCGCCCGGTTCGTTCGGCGGCCGCGCCCACGACGACGTCCTGGAATCCGATTGATCGCGAACGCGGCCTCCTCGCGGATTGAGGCCGCGCACGATCTGACGCTTCAGCCGTCCACTACTTCATGCTCCGCTGCGCATCGAAGTCGTTTCTCGGCGTCGCGACGTTCGTCGCTTGCGGGGTGTGACACAGGTTGCAGTTGAAACGAGCACCCGCGACATCCTGGGCCTTCGCATCGCCCTTCAAAATCAAGACCATCGGGCTCGCGGCTTCTCCCTCGCCCATGATCGGTTCCATGAAGTGACTCTCCGGAAGCGGCACATCGTCGGCCCCGAGGGCGTTATCCGGGTGATGGCAATCCAGGCAATCGTTGCCCGAGAGTGTGATCGGATACATGTCGTCGACCGCGTGGGGGATCTGGGGCGGCGCGTCGGGGAAGTCGCGTCCGAGCTTCGTCGACTCGCCCGGATCGGCCGCGGGATATTCGGGCAGTCCCTGGTCGCCGATCGATCCAATGCTCGCGGTGCGGAAGAAGACTTCGATGTCGTCCGGGCCCGTCGCCGCGGACCGAGCGGCGCCTTTGCCGGAGTCTTCCCCCTTCGTTCCCGCGCAGGCACCCAAGAAGGCGCCCGAAACGAGCGCGGCGGCGACTGTCACCACCAGCCAGAAATTGCGCCGAAGTCTGCGTCGCATGATGCTCTCCTCTGCCGATGCCATTCGCTGCGCCAAGGCTCGCGCGCAGTTCAGAAATCCTCGATTCCCTTCAGGTTTTCCATCTCTTCGAGCACGCCGTCGAGCCCCTTTTCCCAGTCCGGGGTCTCCGGTTCTTCGTTCCACGCAAAGCAGTAGCGCTCGGCCAGCTTCGCCCGGGCGAGATCGCGGGGCAGGGCGGGGGGCGCCTCTGCTTCCGGGGGGGCGGCGTCGCGCCCCCGGAAGGCGCCGGTCAAGAACTGTCTGCGACTGATCGCCAGCTTGCGCTTCACGCTCAGACCTTTCGCACCCGGGCTGCGCACTTCTTGTAGTCCGTCTCTTTCGAGATCGGACAGGTGTTGTCCAGGGTCAGTTTGTTGATCAGGACGTTCTCGTCGAACCACGGCACGAAGATGAGGCCCTTCGGCACGCTGTTGCGGCCGTTGGTTTCCACCCGCGCCTTCACCTTGCCTCGGCGCGACTCCACGACGACTTCCTCGTGTTGCGCGATCCCGCGCGCCTCTGCGTCGGCCGGGTGCATGTAACACTTCGCGTACGGGACGGCGCGATTGAGTTCCGGAACGCGTTTGGTCATCGTTCCGGAGTGCCAGTGCTCGAGCACGCGTCCCGTGCAGAGCCACAGGTCGTACTCGGCGTCCGGGCTCTCCGCCGCCGGCGCGTAGGGCCGGAAGAAGATCTTCGCTTTGCCGTCGAGGGCGACCGGCTCGCCCTTGGGGCCACCCGCCGGGATCTTCTTCAGCGCCTTGCCGTAGAAGTGGAAGTCCTGACCGGGCTTCACGTAGGGGTCGTAACCCTCGCGGTAGCGCCATTGGGTCTCGCGCCCGTTCACGACCGGCCAGCGCAGGCCGCGCATCCGGTGATAGGTGTCGAAATCCGCCAGATCGTGGCCATTGCCGGTTCCGAACTTCTGGTACTCGTTCCACAGCGCTTTGTGGACGAAGAAGCCGAAATCCTCGGCAATGTCGTTCGGGTGTCCGTCGGCGATGGGGTCGGGCCAGCGCACGCTCTTGTACTCGGGTCGCGCGAAGAGCACCTCGTAGAGGGTCTGCTCCGGGTCGTATCCCATCTTCTTGGCCTCGGCGAGCACGTCCGGGAGCTTTCCGTCCTCGAAGCCGTCCGCTGCGAGGCCGGGCAGCGGTTGTTCTTTCCACACTTCCGCGAGCTTGAAGCGCTTCGAGAACTCCAGGATCTGCCAGAGGTCTCCCTTGGCGTCGCCCGGCGCCGTCACCTGCTGGCGCCAGTGTTGCGTGCGCCGCTCCGCGTTCCCGTAGGCGCCCCACTTCTCGTAGATCATCGCGACGGGCAGCACCAGATCGGCCACCTTTGCCGATACCGTCGGGTAGCAGTCCGACACGACGATGAAGTTGTCCTTCTCGCGGGCCGCCCGCAGCCATTCGTTGGCGTTGGCGAAATCCTGGAAGGGGTTCGTGACCATCGCCCAGAAGAACTTGACCTTCCCGGAGCGCAGGTCGCGCACCATTTGCACGGCGTGGGTTCCCACCTTGGGATTGAGTGTCTTCGAGGGCAGGTGCCAGAGCTTCTCGGCCTTCGCGCGGTGATCCGGATTGGCGACCACCATGTCCGCGGGCAGTCGATGGGCGAAGGTGCCCACCTCGCGCGCGGTTCCGCAGGCAGACGGCTGGCCGGTCAGCGAGAAGGCTCCCGATCCCGGCGTGGAGATCTTTCCGCCGAGCAGGTGGATCATGTAGATCTGCTCGTTTACCCAGGTGCCGCGGGTGTGTTGGTTGAAGCCCATCGTCCAGAACGAAACGACCTTTCGCTTCGGGTCCGTGTAGAGCTTCGCCAGTGCGACCAGTTTCTCTTCGGGAACGCCGGATAAATCGCTGACGTACTTCGCCGTATAGGGTTCGAGGTTCTGCTTGAACTCCTCGAATGTGATCGTCCAGTGGGCGCCGGCCTTGCTGCGCATCGACTGGCCCTGCTCGAGCGGATGGTCGTCGGGCAGGCCGTAGCCGATGTCGGTGGGCCCCGCGGCGAACGCGCAGTGTTTGTCTACGAACTTCTGGTTCATCCCCCCGTTCTCGATCATGTAGCGCGCGATGAAGTTCATGATTGCGAGATCGGTCTGTGGCTCGAAGATCATCTCGAGATCGGCGATGTCGCTGGTGCGGTTGCCGTACGTCGAGAGGTTCACGATCTGCATCGGCTCGTGCTTGATCTTGCGATCTGTCACGCGCGACCAGAGTATCGGATGGCACTCGGCCATGTTGGCGCCCCAGCAGACCACCGCGTCGGTCTGCTCGATGTCGTCGTAGCAGCCGGGCGGCTCATCGATCCCGAACGTCTGGATGAAGCCCGCAACCGCAGAGGCCATGCAGTGGCGCGCATTGGGGTCGATGTTGTTCGAGCGCACGCCGGCCTTCATGAACTTCGCGGCCGCGTAGCCCTCGTCGATGGTGTACTGGCCCGATCCGAAGATCGAGACGCTGGCGGGGCCGTGTTCCGCGTAATACTCCTTGAACTTCGCGGTCATTACGTCGAAAGCCTCGTCCCAGCTGACCGGCGTGAACTTGCCGTTCTTGTCGTACACGCCGTTCTTCTTGCGGAGCAGCGGCTTCGTGAGGCGATCTTCGCCGTACAGGATCTTGGCGTTGAAGTAGCCCTTGATGCAGGTGAGCCCGCGATTGACGGGCGATTCCGGGTCGCCCTTGACGGAGACGATCCGCCCCTTGTTGGTGGCCATCATGATCCCGCAGCCGACCCCGCAGAAGCGGCAAACGGTCTTGTCCCACTTCCAGTTCTCTTTTCCCCGCCACTCGTCCACCTGCGCCAGGGCGTTCACCGGAACCGAGATGCCGATGCTCCCGGCCACCGATGTGGCGACCGCGTTCTTCAGAAAGTCACGTCGGGTCTGGCTCATGATCGTCTCCGATTGAAATTCGAGTGATTGGGCTCAAACGAGAAGCGGGAGGTCATGTCAATTCACCGTCGCTGCAAAACTCTGCCAACGACGCCGATAGGACGAGTGGGATGGCCTGCAGTGTCTTCATCCGGTCCATGCTCTCGTCGAGATCGCTCGCCTCCAGCGTCACGACCAGGCGGCCCTCCGGGTCGCTGAAGTGCACTTCGGCCCAGGGCAGTCCGTTGACTTCGTCGCGGATTTCCGAGAGGTGCTCCGGTCTGCTCGCCACGACCACACCAGAGATGATCACGGCCGGCTTCCCTCCAGATTGGGTTCCAGAACCCCTGTGACGGCCCGCACGTCGCGGTTCGAGTCGTTACAGGAGCGGGCTTTCAGCAAGGTTTGATCCCATCGCCGCGGAGTTTAGGGGATGCAACGAAGACATGGCCACCAATTTGCCTGTCGGAATCCTTCTCTCCGTGCGGGCCGCCACTCTTATTGGGCGGCGCGCACGTCCCGCGCGGTGAGGTGCTCGGATTCGCAAAGCGCCGCGAACGCATTCAGGAAATCGGTCAGTCGCGGCGACTTACGCGCAGGCTGCCATCCGTCGCGATCTGCGCCCGGCGGCCGCCCCGTCCTCACATGATCTCCTCGGTCCGGCCGTGCCGGACCGATTGAGCGATCAGCGATTCATCAGGTGCTCTGCGAGTGCCTGGTAGGCGAGCGGGCTTTCGGTTTCGTTGATGTCGCTCTCCGGCGCCGGATCGGACGATTGTTTGACCACGACCATCTGCGCCGTCGCGTCGAGGTAGATCTGCTGTCCGTGAATGCCGAGCGCACTCACTGCCTTGTGGGCGTTGTTGAACGTCCACCACTGGTCGTGGTAGGCGAAGGCGACCTGCTCGTACCAGGGGTCCCGGTAGAAGCGATTGAACGGGGCGGGGTCGCCCGGGCGCAAGATCCGTTTTGCCACAGCGGCCGGAATGATCCGCTTGCCATTGAAGAAGCCGTTTTGCAGGATCATCTGCCCGAAGCGCGCGGCGTCCCTCGCCGTGATGTTCAGGCCCCCGCCCGCCATTTCGGTGGCCGAACCGTCGAGCCAGATGTAGGCATCGCGCTCCGGGCCGAGCGGCTGGAATAGCATGCTTTCCAGCGCCGCGGAGACCGATTGTTTCGCAATCCGACTCGCGATCCAACCGAGTACATCCGTGTTGGGCGTCACGTAGTGGAAGGCGTGGCCGTGTTCGCCCTGCTTGCGCAGGGTCGGCAGGTAGTCATAGAGGCTCATCGGCCCCCGGTAGCCTTCGGGGGGGTCGCCCCAGAGCGAAAACACATAGCCATAGCGCCAGATGTCGGAGTCGCGATCGAGGTAGTCCTCGCTGAATTTCACGGCTGTCGTCATGTCGAGCAGATGCTGAACGGTCGCATCTTCGAATGCGCTTCCCGCGAGTTCGGGGAGGTAGCTTCCGGCGGTGCGCGCGAGGTCGATGCGTCCCTGATCGGCGAGCACGAGCACCATCGTTCCGATGAACGATTTCGTGACGGAAAACATCTGGTGCTGGGTGTGCGGAGTCATTCCATTCAAATATCTTTCGTAAACGATCTTGCCCTGATGCAGCACGACGATCGAGTCGGTATGGGATTCCTGCAGCCAGCGCGAGAACGTGATGCGGCGATCATCAGAGGTCTTGAATTCCAGCGCGTCGAGGTCGAGCGGCTCGCTCTCGAATTGCGATGCGGGGGCTGTACCCCGGAAGATTTCGCGAGTGGGCTGCAGTTCACGAATGTGTTGGAACGACCATCGATTCTGCGGCGCTTGCATGAAGTTCCGGTTCGAGATTCGTTTGTCGGCGGGTGGCGGAAACCCCTGCATCAAGCCCATCTCCTGGGCTGTCTTCGGGGGTGTGAATTCCTCTTCTGCCAACGCGCCTGAGCTCGAGAACAGCGCCACAACCAGCAGCCAGCCAGAAAACCGAGACTTCCAATTCATCGCGTTCACTCTCCTCCAGATGCCTTATCGCATCGTTGGCTTTCGCGGTACCGAAGAAGGCGCCTCGGAGCCGCCGGGCGCTCGAGTCCACTCCACGAGCAGTAGCTGAGATTCAACACGATTCCACCCCGATCACTCATCGAGGCGAATCGAGCATGCGGCGTACTTTCTTCCCGAGCTTCGTCATGGTGAAGGGCTTCTGTAGGAAATTGACGCTCCGTTCGAGGACGCCATCGCGCGCGATCGCGTCGTGGGTATAGCCGGAAATGAAGAGTACGGCGACGTCGGGGCGCGCATTTCTCAGCCGCTCCGCAACCTCCGGTCCTCGCATGTCAGGCAGAACCACGTCCGTTATGAGAGCGTCGAGCGAGCCTTCGATACGAGACGCGAGTTCGAGACCCTCGCCGCCCCCTTTTGCAGAGATTACCGTGTAGCCGAGCTTTTCGAGCGCATGCGTGCAGAGCCTCCGAACGGGCTCTTCGTCTTCGATCAACAGGATCGTTTCGTTTCCGCGCCGCGAAGATTCTGATTGGGGTGGAGTTTCGGCAGCCGCGTGCTTCGCTTCGGCTCGAGGCAGGTAGATTTCGAAGGTCGTGCCCTGGCCGGGCCGGCTGACGAGTTCGATGTGTCCGCCGTTCTGCTTGACGATGCCGTGGCACGTTGCGAGACCCAACCCCGTGCCCTCTCCACTCGCCTTGGTGGTGAAGAACGGCTCGAACAGGTGTTCCTGCGCCGAGGGTTCGACGCCCGCACCGGTGTCGTGCACGCTCACCAGGACATAGGGACCCGGCGTCACCTCTGGGTGCTCGGCCTGATAATCGTCACCGAGGATCACGTTCTCGGTCGCAATCGAGAGCGTCCCTCCATTTGGCATGGCATCTCGCGCGTTCACCGCGAGGTTGATCAGGAGCTGCTCGAATTGTCCCGGGTCGATCTGGATCAGCCAACTCGGATCGACCGTCGAGATCTCCAATGCGATCTGTTCGCCGAGGAGTGGCTGGAGCAGCTGTCGCACCGCGTCGATCTTCTCGTTCGGGTCGACGGGGCGGGGTTCGATGATCTGTTTGCGCGCAAACGCGAGCAGCTGTGCGGTCAGGTTGGCTGCGCGCTTGGCGGAAGCGCCTATCGTTGCAAGCTGTTCATCGAGTGGCGTGTCGGATTTCAGATTTGCCTGGGCGATATCGATATTGCCGAGGATGACCGTCAGCAGGTTGTTGAAGTCGTGCGCGACGCCGCCCGCCAGACGTCCGATGGCCTCGAGCTTTTCTCGGTGCAGCGATTCCTCGGCCAGCCGCTTCGATTCCGTGATGTCCTCATAGGTGCCGAGAACGCCAAAGATCTCGCCTGACGCGGTGCGCAGCGGGGTCTTGCTGGTGCGCAGCCAGATGGTCTCTCCGTCGGGCGTCGTCTGAGGTTCCTCGTAGTTGAGTTTCGATTGCCCGCTCTCGATTACGACCCGGTCGTCGGCGCGGTAGATCTTTGCTTGATCCTTCCATCCCATCGCGAAGTCGTCCTTGCCGAGCAGCTGCGAGGGGCTGTCGAATCCCGCGTCCTTTGCAAAATTCGTGTTGCAGCCCAGATACCGAAGGTCCAGGTCCTTCCAGAAAAATCGAACTGGGGTTGCGTCGAGCACGGCCTGGAGCATCCGGTTGGCATCGCTGAGGCGCGCCTCGCTGTCGCGGATCACATCTTCGGCGACCAATTTGTCGGTGACGTCGACGCCGATGCCAAAGAGCCGAACCGGGCGGCCTTCTGCATCGTGCTCGACCTCTGCCCTCAGTTCGATGCGGCGCTCACTGTCTTTCGAGAGCACGGTGCGATGGACCACCGCATCGGTAGATTTCGCATCTCGGGCTCGGGCAATGAGCGCATCGACTACCGTGAGATCATCGGGGTGCAGCAGGCTCGCCAGGGTACGGTGCGTCGGCGTCACGGAGCCGGGTTCGAGGTCAAAGATCCGATAGAGTTCGTCGGACCACCAGGCCGTATTGGATGCGAAGTCGAACTCCCAGAACCCAATCTGCGCGAGGCGTTGGATTTGGGAGAGACGGCGCTCGAAGCGCTCCTGTTTCCGCTGCGGCACGATCCATCGCTCCTCGATCCGGTCGTGACGCCGAGAGGCTAGCAGGCATTCCAGCCAGCTGAAGCCGAAGGCGAATTCGGCTCTACGACAGACAGATCGATCGTCGAATGAGTCTCTGTGGTACCGATATCGCCCGGGCTACCAGATGCGAACGCGGTCTTCGGCGGGCTTCCACATGCCATCTCCGGGTCGTGTGTCGAACGCCTCGTGGAATGCATCGATGTTGATCACCGCGCCGTTGGCGCGGTACTCGCTCGGCGAGTGGGGGTCGACCTTCAGGCGGCGGCGCAATTCGTCATCGCGATAGAGGCGGCGCCAGATCTGTGCCCAACCCATGAAGAAACGCTGGTCGCCGCTGTAGCCGTCGATGATCGGGGCCTCCTCGCCATTGAGTGACAGCCGGTAGGCTCGATAGGCCATCGTCACCCCCGCGAGGTCGCCGATGTTCTCGCCCATCGTGAATGCGCCGTTGACGTTCATGTCGTCGATCGGGTTGTAGCGGTCGTACTGTTCGCCGAGCCGAGCCGCGCGTTCCTGGAAGCGCTCGTTGTCTTCTTCGGTCCACCAGTCTCGCAGGTTTCCGTCCCCATCGAATTTGCGCCCTTCATCGTCGAATCCGTGACTGAACTCGTGGCCAATCACCGCGCCAATTCCGCCATAGTTCGCCGCGTCGTCGGCGCGAAAATCAAAGAATGGCGGATTCAGGATTCCCGCCGGGAAGACGATTTCGTTCATCGTCGCGTCGTAGTACGCATTGACGGTTTGAGGTGTCATGAACCACTCGGATCGGTCGATCGGCCCACCCAGCTTGTCGACGTTGCGTTGAAACTCGAATTCGTTCGCGCGCCGGATGTTTCCGACGAGGTCGTCCGGGCGAATCTCGAGCGATGAGTAATCGCGCCATCTGGACGGATAGCCGATCTTTGGCGTGAACTTTCGAAGCTTCTCCTGTGCTCGCTCCCTGGTCTTAGGGCCCATCCACGCGAGTTCGTCGATCGAAATCCGAAAAGCCATGCGCAGGTTCGCGATCATCTGGTCCATGCGCTCTTTGGCTTCGGGCGGGAAATGGCGGGCTACGTACACCTTCCCGACTGCCTCGCCGATCGCGTAGTCCGCATCTTCGATGGCCCGTTTCCAGCGCGGCCGGATTTCTTCGGTTCCGCTCAGGGTGCGCTCGGAGAAATCGAAATTCAGCCGCACGAAATCTTCGGTCAGATACGGCGCTGTTGCGTCGAGGAGTTTGAAGCTGAAGTAGATCTTCCAGGTGCTGATCGGTTCATCAGCCAGAGCACGCGTCGCGTCCTCGAGGTAGCTGGGCTGCGATAGGATGATTTCCCGTTGATCTTCGATGCCCGCCGAGTCGAGGAATACGCGCCAGTCGAAGTCCGGCGTCAGTTTATTTGCCTCGGCGATCGCAAATCGGTTGTAGGTTTCATCGGGATCGCGGTTTCGCACTTTGTCCCAGTGCGCCTCTGCGAGCCGGTTTTCCAGCGCCATGATCGTATCGGCCGCGGCCGCGGCATCGGCGATACGCGCGAGCGACAGGAGATCCTCGATGTATTGGACGTATTTGCCGCGAACTTCGACGAACTCCGCGTCGAAATAGTATTCGCGATTGGGCAGACCGAGACCCGTCTGCCACACGTAGATCGCGTAGCGGCTCGAATCGCCCATGTCCGGTTGCACGAAGACCGCAAATGGGTTGGCGGCGTCGGCTCGCTGAAGCTGGCCGATGTAGCGGATCAGATCATCACGGGTGGATATCGCGGCGATGCGTTCGAGTTCGGTGTCGATCGGCGCGGTGCCCCGTCGCTCGATGAGGTCCGTGTTCATGTACGCTCGATAGAAATCGCCCAGTTTCCGCTCATCAGTTCCATTAGGGTGCTCACCCGCAGCGATCTCTTCGATGATTTTGCGCAGATCGTTTTCTGTGCGGTCGGCGAGCTCAGTGAACGCACCGTAATCGGATTTGTCTGCGGGAATCTCCGCGGTGTTCAACCACGAGCCGTTGACGAAGCGATAGAGGTCGTCCTGGGGTCGCACCTCCGGATCCATGTGTTGCACGTCGATGCCGAGTTTCAACTGGGGACGAGCGGCCGTCTTTGACTCTTGTGGAGGCGAAGTGCAGGCACCTGTAGCCAACAGGAGGATCAGCAGCAGTCGATGTCGGCTTCTCATGTTTCCTCGCTCTGCAGCTGAAATCACATCGATTCCCGCGGCGTCGACACCCGGTTCGTCTTCCGAATCAGGGATTCGACGATGCCCCGCTCCGGGTGGATACAGCCTGCTTCAGGTCGGGATCGCCCGTCTCCCGGCGCAGCTGGGTCATGCGCTGCCGGAGTTCTTCGACGATCGGTGCAAATTCGGGGTCGCCATAGAGGTTCTTCTTCTCGTCGGGATCGGCGACGAGATCGTAGAGTTCGTACTCCTGCGGATCCTCGAAGTAATGGATGTACTTCCACCGCTCCGTGCGAACGCCACGGTTCTTGGGGACCATGTGGACCGCGGGATACTCGTAGGATTCGTAGAGCCAGGCGTCGCGCCACTCGGCTTCGCGGCCTTCGAGCAGCGACCGCATGCTCTTGCCCTGCATCCAGTCCGGCACGGAGACTCCCGCCAGATCCAGGAGGGTGGGGGCGACGTCGACATTGAGCACCATTTCCTTGCGCGTGGTGCCGGGTTTGCTCGATCGCGGGTATCGGATGATCATCGGGATGCGGATCGACGGTTCGTGCATCAAGCGCTTGTCGAAGAAATTCCATTCTCCGACGAAGAACCCATTGTCCGACGAGAAGATGACCGCCGTGTCGTCGACGAGCTTCTCGTCCGCGACGGCTTTCATCACTCGCCCGACGTTTTCGTCCACAGCGGTGATCACCGCGTAGTAGTCCTTGGCGAACTTCTGGAAACTCGCGACGTCGTCGAAGTCGCCGATCTTCATGTCGGCGTTCTTGAACGCGTTGGGTTTGCCCGCGTAGTCGGTGTGCAGCGTGTCCGGCTCGGGCACCGCAATGCCCTCGAAGAGCTTCTTGTGACGGGGGGCGCGAATCCAGGAGCGATGCGGTGCCTTGAAGAAGACGAAAAGGCAAAACGGCTTGGCGCGTGGGCGGCGAATGAACTCGATCGCCTTGGTCGCCAGCATGTCGTCCGTGTAGCGCTTCCAATAGCGCCGGTCCGGACCGCCGTTTTCGGCGATTATCGGGTGCTTGTATCGCCCCTGGCCCTCGAAGCCGAAATAGTAGTCCCACTCGCGGTCTCGACCCGCCCCGTCCATGTGCCATTTTCCGATGAACGCGACCTCGTAACCGTTTTCGCGAAGCAGATCCGCGAAGATGGTCTGGGTCGGTTTCAAGCGAGAGCTGGGCTCATTGGTTCGCACGCCGTGTGTATGTGCCCACTGACCGGTCAAGAACGACGCCCGGCTCGGCGCGCACAGCGAGGTCGTCACGAACGCGTTGGTGAACCGCACACCGTCTCGGGCGAGTTGGTCGATGTTCGGCGTCTTCAGGACTTTGTTGCCCGCGATGCTCAACGCGTCGGCGCGCTGATCGTCGGTCAGGAAGAAGATGAAGTTGGGTCTCGGCGTTGAATCGGCCGCGCGCGCGACAGCGGGAAGGATCGCGAGAGACAACCAGAAAGTGCACAGAATGACTGCCAGCCGACGCAGGCGACGCATTGGGTCAAACCGCGATTGGCTCACTGTCGATCTACCTCTCCGTCACAGATGCGGCACGCGACGTCAAGCCGCGCGGTACTGGACATTTGCATCGACGAATAACGATACCTTCGGCGCTCGCTCGACGGCAACAGGCACCCACCCGGAGCTGGATTCGTTCGAAGCGCCAATTCGAACTCTCGATTCAACTCGCCCGCACGGGTGAGCGTCCGATCATCCGCACGAGGTCGGGCGTCAGCCACGCGAGCAGGATCAGCGCGTAGCCCCACGACAGCAGCGCGTAACGCCAAGGGGCCTGAATCGGAGACGGGTCTACGTACTCGATCCCGTGCATCGCAGCGGAGAGCACCAATAGGGCAAGTGCAACCCCCTGGCCTCTCCGCAATGGAACCACGAGCAGCGCGATCCAGTAGTAGGCCGCCGCTGGCGTCAGTGCGAAGAACGGCACCAGGCCCAGAACCGCGGCCTCGGCGAGGGGAGCTCTCCACATCGCCAATCCGGCCAATGCGAGAAACACACCGATGACGGCAATTCGTACCGGCCGCCACTTCGCAAGTGCCTCCCTTACGCTTTGCAGGGTTCGCCGTTCGGCGCGCTCATCCGAACCCGCGAACAGGTTGGTCGAACCGCCGAGAAACAGCGTGTCGACACCGATCAGGTCGGCGCTCCAGGTATCGCGGTACGCGCCGATGTGTGTGCCAAAAACCTTCCAGGCATCGACTCCCTGCCCAGCGGTGCTCCCCGCCGCGAAAGCCACGCACACCATCGCCGCAAATCCCGCCGCCAACCGCAGCGGCCAACGCGGTCTCTCGCCGCGAAGCAGCGCCGCGAGGGCGAGCACGGCCGGCCCCGTCAGGAACAGGACCGGGAAGATGCGCACCATCGCCGCGTAGCCGAAGCAGACGCCGGCGGTCGCAAAGCGCTCGCGTTTCAGCAGGCAGATGCCGATCCCCGTGGCTGCGAGCCAATCGAGGCGCAGCAGCGAGCCGACGTAGATGTCGCGCCACCCGTAACCGAGGCCAAAGAGCGCGAGGCTCAGGCAAGCCGCGCGATACCCGAAGGTTCGGAACACCAGCGCGAACATCGCGGCCATGAGCAGAAGGTCGAGGCTGGCAAAGGCGGTCAGCGTCGCGTTCGTGGCGGGAAGTCTCGCGTCGAAGAGCCGCGCGACGAAGGTCCAGGCCGGCGTGGAGTTGTAGCCGTGGTCGGAGCGAATCACCCGCCAGAGGCGCGGGGGCGTGTTTTCGAGGTAATCGCTGTGGTCGCTGACGAAGCTCTGCCAACGCGCATCGCTGAAGCGCTCGCGCACGGCGGAGAGTTCGGGCGCTTGGTTTTCGGGAGTGACGAGTTTGAAGGTCGTGAGATCGCGTACCCGCTTGGGCAGCGGAAGGTCGGGCGCGGTCTGTTCCTGCGCGATGAGTGAGGCGGCGTAGAGCCCGTCGTAACCGAGTTCGGGAAAGTACTTGGACCCGAGTTGCAGATGAAACTGATCCCAGCGAGTGACGAAACCCTCGTTCCACCAGTGGTAGTTGCCGCCGAAGTTGAGAAATGCCGCACAGCCCGCGAGGCCCGCCAGTCCGTAGACGAGAGGCTCGAAACGCGCGAGCCGTTTGCAAACCCGTAGCGCGACGATTGCAAACGCGACCAGCAGGGCGAGGCCGAGCCGCGCCGCAAAGTCAGGGTACGGCTCCATGCTTCGGATGATAGGGAAAAGTCGCTGCGTTTTGGTCGCGAACGACGACTACCGGGTGTCGATCTCCGTGCCCCGGCTTTCGACGCCGCTCGGAAGCGTTTCACTTCATGCCAGGATGCGCTCGCGTTTCGGGTCGAACAGCGGTTCGAGCGAAAGTTGCACCTCGACCGGTCCATTCGGCGTGCGTGCCGTGAAGCCGCCGGCTTTCAGCCAGTCCGGGGTCACGCCGCCTCCGTTCTCGACTCCCGCGAGGCCAATCGAGCCGCCGAGCGTGTGACCGTAGGCGGCGGCGCGCACGTAACCGATCCAGGTGTCGCCGTGGTAGATTGGTTCGTTGCCGAAGAGAATGACGGCGGGATCGGGGGCGAATACCTGGACGATGCGCTTCGTCTGCGGATGCGCGTCGCGGATCGCCACGAGCGCGTCTCGACCGACGAAGCCGCCCGGCTTGTCCATTGCGACCGCGAAGCCGAGCCCCGCGTCGAACGGGTTGTCGGTATTGTCGATGTCGACCCCCATGTCGCGGTAACCCTTTTCGAGGCGGAGGCTTCCGAGCGCGGCGAGGCCGATGGGCCGCACGCCCAGGTCGCGCCCCGCCTCGATCAGCGCGTCATAGACCGACACCGCGTATTCGGTCGGCACGTGCAGCTCCCAGCCGAGTTCGCCCACGTAGGTGACGCGCACGGCCAGCACGCGCGCGTAGCCCACGTGGATCGTGCGCGCGCGCATGTAGGGGAAGGCCTCGTTCGAGAGGTCCGAGTCGCTGAGGCGCTGCAGCAGCTCGCGCGACTTCGGTCCCTGCACGGCGAGGATTGCCGAGCCTGAGGTGACATTGGCGGCGTAGACGTGCTCGCCTTCCCGCGTCTCGCGCCGGATCATCGCCTCGATGCGGCGTTCGATGATGTCGCCCGCGACGACGAGGAAGCGATCTTCCGCGAGGCGCGTGACGGTCAGGTCCGCGACGATGCCTCCCTTCTCGTCGAGCCATTGCGTGTAGACGATCCGCCCGACCTCGCGAGCGACGTCGTTGGCGGAGAGCCGATTGAGCACGGCCGCGGCATCCGGGCCGTGCACGTCGAACTTGGCCATCAGCGACATGTCGAGGATGCCGACGCCTTCGCGCACGCAGGTGTGCTCGGCGCCGATCCATTCGAAGGACGGCTGCCGGTCGTAGGTCAGTGTGACTTCGGCGTGCTCGCCCGGCGGTGTGAACCACTCGGGGAATTCCCAGCCCGCAGAATCGGCAAAGTGCGCGCCGGCCTCGGCGTGGCGCTCGTGCAGTGCGCTGCGCCGGATGTTGCGCGCAGTCTTTGGATGCCAGGTCGGCCAGGCCGCATCGCCAAACAGCACACCGAGCTGCTCGACGGCGCGTTCGGCGCGAAACCTCCGGCTCACCTGGTGCGAGACGACTCGCTCGACGGTGTAGCCGGCGACGTCGACGGGCGGCACGCCGTCGACGATCCAGTGCGCGATCACCGTGCCCACTCCGCCTCCGAGCAGGATGCCAAGGGAATTGAGACCCGCCGCCACGAAGAAACCATCGATCTCGGGCGCCGGACCGAGCATCGGTTTGACGTCGGGCGTGAACGACTCGGGGCCGCAGAAGAACTGGCGGATGCCGACGTCTGCGAGCGCGGGGACGCGCGACATCGCTTTCTCGACGAACGGGGCGAGCCGATCCATGTCGGGCGGCAACTAGCCGAACGCAAAATCGCGCGGGATCTCGTCGAGCTGCCAGGGGGCGGCGACGGGCTCGAACAGTCCGACCAGGAGGCCGTCCCCTTCGGGTCGGTAGTAGCCGTAGAGGTCCGGATCCTCGATGATGGGCAGGTCGCGATCGACGCCTTCGACGCGCTCGGTGATGATGTAGTAGTGCTCGGCGGCCTGCAGGGCCACGTCGACTCCGGCCATGCGGCCGACTTCGCGCCCCCACATGCCGGCGGCGTTGACGATCGTTTCGGCTGCGATCGGACCGCGATCGGTCAACACGCCGGTGACGCGGCCGTTCGCTTGCGTGATGCCGTTGACGCGCACGCCTTCGATGATGCGCGCGCCCTTCATGCGCGCGCCCTTGGCGAGCGACATCGTGACATCGACCGGGTCGATACGGCCCTCCTGCTCGTTGAAGAAACCCGCGAGCACATCGTCGACGTTCGCGAGGGGCCAGAGCGCCTTCACTTCCTCGCGCGAAATCTCCCTGTGTTCGACGCCGAAGCCGTGCAGGAAGGCGCAATCCCGCCGCAGCGCCTCCAACCGCTGCGGGGTGGTGGCCGTCGAGATGTGTCCGATCGGGCGAAAGCCGGTCGCGATTCCGGTTTCGGCTTCGAGCTTCTCGTAGAAGTCGCGCGTGTATCGCGCCATGAACATCGCGGTCTCGTCTACCATGCCCGCGGAGGTGACGAGCCCCGCGGCGTGCCACGTCGTCCCCGCCGTGAGTCGGTGGGCCTCGAGCAGGACCACGTCGCGGACGCCGAGGTGCGCGAGGTGGTAGGCGATGTTGGTGCCGATCACGCCGCCGCCGATGATGACGACCTGGGCGTGGCTCGGGAAAGTGTCGGAAGAAGTGGTCTTTTCGGCGGTCAAGGCGGCTCCTCGTTCGGGTTCGGCGGTTGGGCTATCGATCGATAGTTAAGCGGATTCGATTTCCCCGGGCAAGCGTCGGCGCTCGAAGTCGCGGTGGGCGCGCGCGCTGATGCCGCGCAGTGCAGCCGGGCGGCGCAACAATCCTCGCAGCAGGAACGAGGCCGCGCAATCGGCGTGCTCGGACCAGTTGGAGCGGTGGCGCGTCGCACGTCGCATGGTGTCGATCACGATCGCGTCGACCGCGGCGTGCGCGAAGCCCGGATCGATATCGACGAACTCTCCCGATTCGATGCCGAGTTCGATCAATTTCCGGAGGTTCGAATCGTACTCTTCGAGCATCGCGCGGCCCCGTGCGAACTCGGGTTGTTCGAGCAGTTCGCTGAGGTACAGCGCGCGCAGGTCGTACGGCGACGACGTGCAGTGCGTGACCTCGAACAACACGTAGCGGTAGAGCCGCTCTGCGGCGCTGCCCTCTTCTTCGAGCAGCGGACGCATGAATGCGAGGCCGGTTTCGAGGTCGTAATCGAGCAGCGCTTCGGCGATCGCCTGCTTCGAGGCGAAGTGGTTGTAGAGCGACGGCTGCTGGATACCCACGGCTGCCGCGATCTCACGCGTCGAGGTCCCGAGGTAGCCGCGCGCCGCAAACAGGCGAGACGCTTCGCGCAGGATCAGCTCGCGGGTGGGCCACTGCTCCGTCGGCAGGTCGCGCAGCGCGATCGCGTCGCTCACGAGGTGCCTTTCCGGATCAGCCGCTCCCCGGCGATCTCTCGTAGACGGGTGTGCATCGTCAGCTCGGTCTTCGAAGTGGTCGTCGTGCTCCGCGGCGCAGTCTACCGATTCGGCAGCGCGCGTGCGGCGTCCGTCCGCCGCCGTACCGAGCTGCGGACGCAACAATGGCGCAGATCGGCGACCCCGACCTGCGCCATTGTCGTTGCGTCAGTGCGTGAATTCGTATCCCTGTTGTCGGTAGTGCTCGACACGGCCGGCGGCGAGAACCCAGTCCGGCTTGAGCTCATTGGCTCGAACGAAATCCTCGAACGCCGCTTCGAGCTTCTTTCGGGATTCGTTGGCCAATCCGCGGTTGAAGTACGCGGTATGCCGTTTCGCGGACCTTTGCGCGATGGCTCGGTTGTAATCGGCGATCGCCCGCTCAACCTGGCCCGTATAGAAATACGCGTTGCCCCGGTTGATGTAGGCCTCAGGGAAATCCGAGATCAGCTCGAGAGCTTCGTCGAAGTCCGAGAGAGCCGCGTCGTAGTCGCCAATGTGGTTGTACAGGATGCCCCGATTCACCAGGATCGATGCCCGCACCCTGCGGGTCGTTCTCCGGGTGTTCAAGGCGGTGTTGCAGGTGCTGATTGCGGTTGCTGCGACGGAGTTGGGGAGCATGGTAGCCCTGTAGCACTCCGTCGCGTCCGGGTTTCCGGTCACGACGAAGTCGTCCGCATGGGCCGTTCCGAGAGTAAGGAGCAGAGTGGTTAGCGCGATGACTCGCATTCGCCGACCTCCTGGATCTCAGTTATGTACAACCAAAATTAGCAGTGGATGACGAAGGCGGTCAACGAACGTCCGGCGCGACTTTTTCTCTCCTGTTCGATGTTCAATAAAATTCGTTGTTAATTCGAACAGTTGCGTGGTTCGCCAATCTGGACCGACACCACTGGGTAGGCTTCAGATCGCGCCATTTTTATAAAACAGGGTTTTATAACACTGTAGTGAACAGCCATCGTCGGGAATTTGACGCTCGAAAATCGGACTCGGAGAGCCGTGTGTGGAGGCGGGGCGACGGAGTCTCGAGAAGTCGTCGAAGCCTACTGGGACCAGCGCTCCCGCACCTGCGCCTCGATCTCGGGCGAGGCGACCAGGATGTCCGCCGGATAGCGCCGGTGGGCGGCCATCGCGCGATAGATCTCGCGCTCCTCGTAGACGTCGAGTGAGAATCCGGCGAGGTATTGAAGTCGCAGGCTTCGCTCCCGGTTGATCTGCGCATCCGCCAGCCAATCCGCGAGTTCCGATCCCCGACCGAAGTAGGTCGCGAGCAGCGTGATCAGATAGCCGAGGTCGACGTCCTCCAGAGACTGCGCGAGCCGCGGATTTTGCCGGATCCTCGAGGCCATCCGATCGACCTCGACCTGCATCGGGCCGTCGCTTCCCATCATCACGAGGTCGTTGCCGCCATTTCGAGGGATGTGGCTGCTCCAGACCGTGCCATCCGGGAACACCTCCAGGAAGGAGGCGAGTTCGCTCTTCATGCTGGGTCCGTCGGTCTCGTAGAGAGGCAGCCATTGGGCGACGATGCCGCCCGGATTCAGGCGCTCGCGCGCGTATTCGTAGAATTCCACGGTGTAGAGCACCGCCGCTCCATCCATCCACGGGTCGAGCGGGTCGGACGTGATGATGTCGAATTTTTCGCGGGTCGTTGCGATGTAATGCCGCGCATCGTCGACGACCACCTCGACGCGGGGATCGTCGATCACGTTGTAGTTTTCCTTTGCGAAATACCGACCGCCGATCTCCGGCATCAGGGGCTCGAAATCGCAGATGACGATGCGCTCGATTTCCGGATGCACGACCAGGGATCCCGCAGTCACGCCCGCTCCGAAACCGATCACGAGAGCGGTCTTCGGGTTCGGGTGCATGAGTACGGGCAGATGCCCCATCATGCGCTGGAGCCGCATGTCCTCGGCAACCGTCGACGCCATCACCTTGCCGCCGACGTGGATGCTGCGCGAGTTGGTGCTCGGGTAATCGACGACCGCGACGGATGAGGTTCTCCCCTCGCCGGCGAAGAGAATGGACTCGAGCACGATGGCGCTGTCGTAGGCGCGCCGGCCGACCGCGATGACGCGACCCGAAACCGGCGGGACCAGTTGGATCATCAGTATTGCGAGGGCTGCGATCAGCGCGGTCGCCGCGATCGCGCGCGGCAGCTCGATGGCGCCCCTCGATCCCACTCCGCGAGGTGCGCCGAGTAGCAGCAGGGCCGAGCCCCCCGCGAGCACCGCGAGAACCTGCTGGGAAACGCTCGAACCGAACGCGGGCACCATCACCAGGCCGAAGAGCAGGGCACCGGCGATCGCGCCGATCGTGTTTGCCGCGTTGATCCCGCCCGCCAGGTGACCGGGCTCCTGCCCCTTGCCCGCGGCGGCGGCGAGCGCGAGCGGAAAACTCGCACCCCAGAGGACGGTGGCGGGCAGGATGGCGACGGCGCTCTGGACGAGGTCGTGGGAGAAGACCCGGAACAGGCTGTCGGCGAAATCCGGGTTGAGCTTCCAGTATGGGAGTTCTGCGGTGATCATGTGTGCGGCCAGCGGGATCGCGAACACCAACGCGAGCTGACACCATCCGAGCGCGGCGCGCGGAGACGCTACGTGCCGAGCCACCAGCGATCCCACACTGCTGCCGAGCCCGAGGCCGGTCAGAAAGATCGCGAGGATGATGGTGAAGCTGAAGACCGTTCCGCCGAGGATCAGCCCCAGCAGGCGCGTCCAGATGACCTGCGCGCCGAGCGCCGTCAAGCCCGACAGCCCGATGACCAGATAGACGATTCGGTGGTCGGCCAGTGAGGGGAGCGCGAGCTGCGGGGCTTCTCGCGCGCGCGAGCCGTCGCGCGGAGCGATCGCATAGGCGAGCGCAGCCACGCCGGCGTTCAGCGACACCGCGAACCAGGTGGCGACGGTACCGTCGTACAACCGCAGCAGGTAGAAGCCCGCGAGCAGGCAGCCGAACACGCCTCCCGCGAGGTTTGCCATGTAGAGCAGGCCGAGCCGCGAGATTCCGCTGCGCGTCGTATTCAGGCAGCGCGCGATTGCGGGCAGTGTCGCGCCCATCAGGATCGTGGGCGGCAGCAGGCAGAGCAGACAGACCACTGCGCGCAGTACGAGCCCCGGTGCGCCGTGACCGACGAACGCCAGATAGAGTTTTCCGATGAGTGGCAGCAGAGCCAGCAACAGGATGCCGAGTACTGCGATCGCGGCTTCGAGGTAGGCGTAGACGCGGAGCGGGGAGTAGTTGGGGGAAACCCAACGCGGGAAGGCCAGGCTGCCGATGCACATGCCGCCCATGTAGCTCGTCAACACGATTGCGAGGGAGACGGCCGACGCGCCGACGACCAGCCGAAGCAGGTGAAACCAGACCACTTCGTAGATCAGCGCCGCACAACCGCTCGCCACGAAGAACAGCAGCAGTAGCGCGAAGTGGCGTGAGGGCACTCCTTCGCCCGAGATCTCGCTTTGATTCATCGCTATTTCGTCCGCGCTACGGCCCGCCAACCGTGACCGGCGCGGTCGCGACGGGGTTGCTGGGAATCGGTTCGGGTTCTAGTGATCGGCCAGACGTCTGCTCAGAAACCCGCTGTCTGGGTGCGTTGTTCGTGCATTCGCTGTCGGACGAGTTCGGACCAACGGGTGAAGTTGGCGCGAACGAACGACCAGTAGGAGCGATCCTTGCGAACGACACTGCCAATGAACGCCCCTGAGGGGCCGATCGTCCGGCGCTCTTCGAAGCGCGCAACCGTCTGGCCCGTCTCGCTGTCGGAGAACTCGACCCGCAGGGTCATCTCACCAAAATTGTTGATCCAATTCAGTTCGTTCGAAATGGGCGCATCGTTGTTGTGCACGACCACGTCGAGCAGCGAAGTCGAGACCCACAGCAAGCCCGGATCCGGCTCCGATGCGGGGCCGAAGCCCGCCCCGTTCGCCAGTCCAGTCTTGAATATGTCGTAGAACGATTGCTGTAGTCGCTCGAGGTCGCGTTCCGTCAGAAGCACCCCCGCAGACGACGGATCGAGCCGGTAGTGTCGGGGATTCTCCTTGTACTCCACGCTGACGGGTCGCAGCGCCACCCGGTCGTAGGCGCGAAGGTCGACACCGGGGCGAACCCAGAACATTCCCGGCCCTCGGGTCGGCGCCAGTTGCAGGCCGTTCTCGAGTGTGGCGGTCTTGCTTTCGGTTTCGGAGGCTGGTGGGGTGTTGGCCGAGGCCGGGCTCCCGAGCCAGAGTGCGAGCAGTGCAAATCCGAAGGCCGCGCAGGTCCAGTGAGTCACGGCCTTTAGGGTGCGGACAAGATTCGGCATGGCGTCCTCTCCCGTCGTCGGTTCGTGATCTGACCGACGCCAATTATATCCCGTCGCGTGTCGGAGCGTCCAGAATCGAGCACGGTTCACTGCGGGAGCCCATCGCTGCGACTTGCCGCGAGCGCGGGTGGGTCTACCCTTGCGCGCGAGTTGCGCGACCCGCCGTCGCGCACTGCTAAGATCCCGCAATTGCAAGGGTTCTGCCGAGGCTCCTCGAATGTGAGGTGAGATGAAACGGATTCTGTTCGCAGTGGCGATCGCCAATGTCCTCGCTGGCTCGAACGCAGATAGGGTGCTCGCCAGCGAGCCCAATGCGGGATCGGAGGCCTCGAGCGAATCCGTCGCTGGCGACGAGCGGGGCATGTCGCTGGATCCGCTGCTCTCGGCGATCGAGCAGCTGGAGTCGGACCACGGCGCCAGATGCCAGTCTTCGGCAGGCCGCTTCGAGGATTCGATCTTCGGCACGCCGCTGAGCGAGGCCGCGCGCAGCGCGAGCGTCGAACTGCAGGTGGATCTGGTTCGCGCTCTCTGGGCTCGGGCGTCGGTCGTCGCACTGCAGCAGGGTGCGTCGACCATCCAGCCGCGCCATCTCCGCCCCGAGATCGAGAAGGTCGTCGGCATCGATCGGAGTGCCGAGGGCGAGTGGCGAGCGGCATTTCCAGGCGTCGCTCCGATTGCGATTCCGCAGATCCGCGCGACCCACTACGCGTCGATCGCCTACTCGCTGCGCGCGATCCTCGCCGTGCAACAGAATTTCATGGTGTTGGGCGGCGCCCCGTTGCTCGACCTCGAACCCAAGAGCATCGACGAAATTCGCAACGCCCTCGACGTCGTCGCCCTGAGCGCGTTGCTGCTCGCGGACCGTGCCGCGCGCGAGCGCAGTAAGGACGAGATTGGCGAGCCCGAGATGAGGGCGGCCTGGGCTGAGCTCTTCCCGGGCACGGATGGGAAACTCGCGATGCCCGATTCGGCCGGTCGCATCGACGCGCCCGCGAGCGCCGAGGGTCGCGCCCGGGCGCTCGCGCTCCTCGACGAGATCGTCGCGCGCAAGTCCGCCGCCTATCGCAACTACAACCAACTCGATGATCGCGAGGAGATCCGGCTTCTCGTCTTCAACATCAGCCGCTTCTATGCGCGGCAGCCGGTGTCGTCGATGATCGATGAGCGCCGCAAGCTCATCGCCAGTTTCGAAAATCAACTCGATGCGTTTGCAGGTGAGCTGTTGCGCGAGGCCGAACGACGGGCCCGCAGAGCCGGCGATCCGTTGATTCGGCGCGCCGAAGCCATGGCCGCCACCCAACAGCTCATCCCGAGTGAAATCGACGAGTTCGAGGACGTCCACGTCTTCGGCCGGCTCTCTCAGGACGAGCAGATCACACTCGAGGTCTTCGAGTGCGATTCCTTTCGGGATTTTGCTACGCATTGGCGGTCGCTGCGGCGGGCGGCCCACGCGGTTCCGTCGGATTCGGTTCTTCCAGATCCGTTCGCAGCGGAGGTTCTCGCCGAGGGCATCTCGCAATACGGTGTGCTTCTCCTGCGCGTGGCGGGGGTCATCGCTCGCGAAAGTGATTACACCGTCCGCCTTCGGCCCGTCGACATCGAGGCGGCCGCGCCCGTCATCCGCGAGCGCGCTCGCCGGCACCACGACACTCCCGAGGCCTCCGAGGCGCGAAGTCGGATCGCATCCGCCCCGAACCAGAGCGGGGAGGTCGATGCAAAAGGCTTCTTTTCCGACGTAACCGCCGAGGTGGGAGTCGATTTCATCCACCGCTCATCGAGTTGGTTGGGAGCGTTCCGGCACAAGCAGTTGAAGACGCCGCCCACGTTCTCGGGCGGTGGAGTCGCCGCAGAGGATGTCGATGGAGACTCCGACATCGATCTGCTGTTCGTCGGCGGAGCGGGGAATGCGCTGCTGTTGAACGACGGCCGCGGTGCGTTCAGCAATGCGACTCGGGAAGCCGGCATCGACTGGTTGCGAGCCGATGGCAGCCCGGGCGAAGCCCGCAATCCGATCATCGCGGACTTCGACAACGATGGGCAGCAGGATATCCTGATTACCTATGCAAACGACAATCATCGCCTCTACCGCAACGTCGGCGGAGCGCACTTCGAGGATGTGACGCGTGGTTCGGGGCTCGGAGGCGAGGGTATCATCGGGGGACCGGCCGCCGTCTTCGACTTCGATTCGGACGGTCTCCTCGACATCTACATCGCCTACTTCGGCAACTACCTTCGCGGCGAGGTTCCGACCGTCGACAAGAACAACCAGAACGCGCTGCCGAACAAGCTGTTCCGCAACCTGGGCGGGATGCGCTTCGAGGACGTGACCGAGGGCAGCGGGACCGCGGACGTGGGCTGGAGCCAGGCGGTATCGCACGTCGACTTCGATCGGGACGGACGCCAGGACATCATCGTGGCCAACGACTACGGTCGAAACGCGTTCTTCCGAAATCTGGGCTCCGGAAAGTTCGAAAACGCGGCTCCGGCCCTCGGGGTCATCAAGGCCTATCACTCGATGAACGTCGCGATCACCGACATGAACGACGACGACTTCCCCGACATCTACATTTCGAACCTGGCCATGCTCGTGAAGGACGACAAGTTCTTCTTCCCCGATCCCAACAACACAGTCGGTTTCGATCTGAGTTCGATGTCGGGGATGCAGACCAAGGAATCGAACATGTTCTACATGTCCCACCTCGAACAGGGCCGGCTCGTGAGATACGTGCCCTTCGAGCGTTTCGAGCGGGGTTTGCGCTCTACCGGCTGGTCGTGGGACGGCGAATTCCTGGATCTGGACCACGACGGCGATGACGACCTGTATCTCGTCAACGGGACCAACGACTACAATACGTTCTCGATGGTCTACCGACCGGTGGATCCCAATCGAGAGACGCGCGAACTCCTACTGGATCACCGTCGCGAGTCGAACATGCTCTTCCTGAACGAAGCTGGAACGCTCAAGGATGTTTCGATCGGGAGCGGCGCCAACTTCGCGGCGAACTCGCGAAGCACTGCCTACCTCGACTACGACGGAGACGGCGATCTCGACATCGCGGTGAACAACTTCCACGCGCCGGCGGTCTTCCTGCGCAACATCGCCGAGAAGCGGGGAGGGGGCTGGATCAAGCTGCGACTCGTCGGCGACCCCAACCGCTCGAGCAATCCGGATGCCACCTGTGTCGAGTTTGCCGATTGCGGTTGGAAGTGGTTCGGTGTGCAGGTTCGACGCTGGATCGCAGAGTTGGGAGATCGAGCGCCGAGTTGGCTCGCGGAGCGCTTTCCCCTCGAACCCGACCTGCGCAGCAGCCGGGATGCCGTCGGTGCGCGGATCGTCGCGACCCTCGAAGATGGAACCCGCGTCCGCCGCGACGTGCAAGCCGGCTCGGGCTATCTGTCGATGAACCCCAAGCAGCTACACGTCGGTGTCGGGCAATCGCGGTCGGTGGACGTGCAGATCATCTGGCCGAACGGCGAGCGACAGGCCCTACCGAACCTCGCGACGAATGCGAGCTACACGGTGCGTCAGGGCGTCGGAGAGGTCGACCCTGCGCGCAACCGCGAGGTTTCGCAGTCGGTCCCACGCTGAGCGCGCCCTTCGCCGAGCGGTGAACTCGACGGGAATGGTTGCGCTACGGCTTGCTCGCCAGTCGTGTAGCCCACCTCCGCGCGACCTGGGGTCTCTTCTCGCGAGTGCGCTCTATCATGAAGTGCACCGCGGGATCGACCGCGAAGGCGGGGCTGACCGATTCCAGCCAGCGCTCCGCTTCCCTCGGCGAGCGACCGTGCCAGACCCGGAAGCCGGCTCTCACGGCGGTGTCCCGCTTCTCGCTAGCGGGGAGCCCGGTGAGCCACTCCATGGCCTCGAGGCCATCGTTCGTCGCCCAACTCGCGGCCACGATCATCAGCGCGTCGTCCACGTAATCGTGTTCCAGATGGCCGCTCAGCCAACGCGCGGTCCCGGGGGCATCGACACCGGCCAGTGTGCTGGCCGCCTTCAGGAAGACGCCCTGCTTGAAGCGCAATGGCTCGTCCGACACCTCCTCCGCCCAGCGCATCACGGCCTCGGGGCCCTCTTTCGAAATCTCCCACGCAAGCGTTCCGAGGTACGACAGTCGGATCGTACCTTCTGGCATCTTGGCGATGTAATCGCTCGCGCTGTCCCGGTACTCGCCGTGCGCCCATCCTGCGAGCAGCCGCGCCCCCCAGAACTCCTGCAGGTCGGGATCCTCGACGGCACTCAGCGCGCGCACGGCCTCCAGCGGATTGCGGAATCCCCAGGCGTACATGGCAGTCCCCCCCGCATTGCGGCGGATCTGCGGCGGCCAGGCCTGCGCCTGTGCGAACGCCCCGACCGGATCGAACCGCGTCCACGCGAGCATGAAGAGTCGGAACTCATCGGTGAGCAGCCAGGGCAGGTGAGGTTCGAGCGCCTCGAGCGCTTCCGGCAGGTTCTCCGGATTCAGGCCCATGAGGAAGGAGCTGAAGCGATACGTGCGCGTCAGCCAGTCCGGGTCCTCGAGCGACTGTCGAAATGAGTCCACGCTCGCGAGTTCGGTCTCGGGAGCCGGGGCAGTCGCGCGTCCGAGGAAGAAGCCCAACGCGAGCGCGAGCGCGACGAAGATGACAGCGATCCATTTCATTGACGGGCGAGCCTCCTGCTGAGCGTGCTCCACTGAACGAGCGGCGACCACTGTAGGGGAAGATGGTTGTGTTCCGAAGATTGTGCTCGCTTTGGAGATTGCGCAGTGACGGCATCTACTTCCGCGCCCGCAACGCCACCCATCGCTCAACACCCCGATCGTCCAGGGGATTGATCGCGATCAGCACAATCTTCGGGACACAAGGGGGGAAGATGGTTGTGTTCCGAAGATTGTGCTCGCTTTGGAGATTGCGCAGTGACGGCATCTACTTCCGCACCCGCAACGCCACCCATCGCCCAACACCCCGATCGTCCAGGGGATTGATCGCGATCAGCACAATCTTCGGGACACAAGGGATGGGGAGGAGGGATCCCCGTGGGGGATTCGACATCCGATTGCCGAAAGTTCCCGCCACTCCGCAAATTTCCGCCCCGATTGCGGCTGATCCCCAAAAAAGCGACCTCGATCACCTTTTCGCCCTACAGATCGCTTGATTGCCCGCTTCGGTCTGCCGATCTCTCTGACGTGCGTGGGATTTTAGGCCCGATTGATGGGTATAGGCCCCGCACTTTAGATGGGAGTCGACTCTGCGAGCGCCCCCAATCCAGATCGGAGGTTCACAGACATGTTATTCATCAACAGACTGTTAATGGTCGGCCTGTTGAGCGTCGGCATCGCCGTCGCCACGACCGCCCAGGCCGGGAACCAGCTCTTCGAAGGTTCCTGGACCGTCAAGGCATTCGGCAACGAGTGCTCGGTCGCGGCTACCGGAACGAGCCCCGGCCCGTACTGCGGAAACGGTGCGCCGGAGTCGTCGGTCTACTCGGCCTTCGGCATGCCGCAGGGCATCATGTGCAACCCCAACCAGCCGCGCTGCCCGTTCCAGTCGACGCCGACGAACGGAACCGGCATGTTCGCCCCGCTGGGAGGCTCACAGCAGGTGGGGCAGTACTGCGCGCCGTGGGCCAACTGGCAGGGCAACGGAACGACCGCGCGACCGGCCAAGGGCGAGACGGCGTTCTACACCGGGATGAAGGGCGGAAAGATTCCGCCGCTCTACCGCAACCCCGCGTTCTTCAGCAGCGGCGGCGCACCCCTCACCACCTCCTGCACGGCGACCACCACGGGCGCGACGCCCGGCGGCAAGGGCCTGGTACAGGCGGGCAATCCGATCGTCGGCACGTTGAGCGCCACCACGACCGGCACCCAGAAGGGCGGCTTCAGCTTCCCCGCAGCTCCGGCGACCGGCTCCTCGGGCATCCGGGTCACCGGTCAAGTCGGTGAGTTCGGGGCCCTCTATCCCTACGTGTACAGCTACACCTACGCCACGCTCAAGAACCAGGCGGGCTTCTTCGGTCCGGGCTCTGGACCGGGCGACTTCAGCGTACTGAAGAAGCAGGGCGCCAATACCGTCGCGAGGATGCGGGTGAACGAAGGTGCCGCCAAGTTCGGTGGAACCATGACGATGTTGGGCGCGTTGACGACCAAGGTCTGTTACTACCGCAACGGTGGCTGCTCGCTCGGCGAGAACGACTGGCGCTACGACGTGATCGGAACGTCTGCTCCGACGATGAGCAGTGTCGTGACCAACGGTTACGTGGTCACCTTCAAGGCCTACTACTACCACACGGCGCTGATGGCGACGAGCACGATCAACGTGGAAGGCTCGCGCTTCCCGTGGACGACGGGCAGCGTGACGGTTACCGCCACGGGGCGTGGGCCGCACAAGACGGTCGCCTACACCCAGGGCTTCGACAATCGGAATACCACCACCCCCACCGGCAAGGGTACGATCCAGATGGTGACACCCGTGCTCACGCGCTGGCTGCAGCCGGCGGTGAACTTCGAGACGGGCGGTGTCGGCATCCTCCGGATCAAGTTCGTTCCGGAGCCGCAGACCTGGGCGATGCTGATCGCGGGTGTCTCGCTCCTCGGAGTGGGTTACCGGATGCGCGGGCGCTAAGCGTCCGAGCTCGAGAGTCGAATTCGATCGCGCTGCGATCGAGACCCCGGGCGGTCCTGCGACCGTCCGGGGTTTTCTCTTTTGTGACAACCACTTGCGGTTACGGGTGGGGTTGCCGCGACTCTGTGCGCTCGCCTCTTGAGGCGTTTTGGCCTCATCTGATAAAGATCGCCGAACCCCAGATCTCCCCAGGGGGCGATTGGGCTGTGGCTGCAGAGGCCAAAAAGCCCGCTCGATTTTCCGCGTATCTTCTCCCACTCGATCATTTTTTCGCTTGACACTCGAATTGGCCGTAGGCAATTATGGGGCAATTCGTGGTGGGAAAGGGCTGCCACGTTCATCGGTTCCTTTTGGGTTCCCAAGCGAGCCCCGGTTTGCGCTGGGATTAGAAGTTTCTTCGGGGATTCGAATGTTAGTTCGCTAGTTGGGTCTAGCGGATCCAGGTGAACCGAGGTGAAGCGGAAGCCCGCGTACGGAGCGCGCTCCCATACACAACGGAGGATCGAAAAGATGTTAGGCATCACTAAAATGTTAGGGCTGGGCCTGTTGAGCATCGGTCTTGCCGTTGCCACGACTGCCCAGGCCGGGAACCAGCTGTTCGAGGGTTCCTGGACCGTCAAGTCGTTCGGCAACGAATGCGTGGACGCGACCGATCCGACGCCCGGCCCGTACTGCGGACAGGGTGCGGCCGAGTCGAGCTATTACGGAGCCTTCGGGATGCCGCAGGGCATCCAGTGCAACCCCAACCAGCCGCGCTGCCCGTTCCAGTCGACGCCGACGAACGGAACCGGCATGTTCGCCCCGCTGGGCGGCTCGCAGCAAGTAGCGCAGTACTGCGCACCCTGGGAAAACTGGCAGGGCCTGGGAACGACCGCGCGCCCGGCCAAGGGTGAGACGGCCCTCTACACCGGCATGACCGGATTCAAGATTCCGCCGCTCTATCGCAACCCCGCTTTCTTCACCAGCGGTGGCCAACCCGGAATCACCTTCTGCACCTCGACCAGCCGCAGCGTTCTGGGCGGCAAGGGCCTGGTTCAGGAAGGTGAGCCGATCGTAGGTACCTGGGGCGCGACCACGACGACGGGCGGCGCGTTCCAGTTTGGCGCGGCGCCGGCAGGCGGTAAGGCCGGCATGCGGACGACGGGTCAAGTCGGCGAGTTCGCAGCCCTCTACCCCTACGTGTACAGCTACACATACGCGACGCTCCAAAACCAGGCGGGCTTCTTCGGCCCGGGCTCTGGACCGGGCAACTTCACCGTGCTGAAGAAGCAGGGCGCCAACACGATCGCGAGGATGAAGGTGAGCGAAGGTGCCGCCAAGTTCGGTGGGACCATGACGATGTTGGGCGCGCTGACGACCAAGGTCTGTTACTACCGCAACGGTGGCTGTTCGCTCGGCGAGAACGACTGGCGCTATGACGTGATCGGAACTTCGGCTCCGACGGTGAACGGTGTCGTGACCAACGGTTACGTGGTGACCTTCAAGGCCTACTACTACAACACGGCCCTGCAGCAGACGAGCACGATCAACGTCGAGGGCTCGCGCTTCCCGTGGACGACGGGTAGCGTGACGCTCACCGCCACGGGGCGTGGGCCGCACAAGACGGTCCATTACACCCAGGGTTTCGACAATCGCACCGCCACCAGTGGCAAGGGTACGATCCAGATGGTGACGCCCGTGCTCACGCGCTGGCTGCAGCCCGCGGTGAACTTCGAGACGGGTGGTGTCGGCATCCTCCGGATCAAGTTCGTGCCGGAGCCGCAGACCTGGGCGATGCTGGTCGCGGGTCTCTCACTCCTCGGAGTGGGTTACCGGATGCGCGGCCGCTAAGCGTCCGAGTTCGAGATTCGAATTCGATCGCACTGCGATCGGAATCCCGGACGGTCACTTCGACCGTCCGGGATTTTCTTTTTCGCACGCGCCATTTGCAGTGATCGTTGCGTATGCGTGTGCGCCACCGCGACGACGCTCCGTCGGGGCCGGAAAGCAGCTCGGGCTTCGATCCTATCGCTCGGTCAGCGCTCAGATTTTCGCTTGACACCCAACCTGAGCGGAGGCGAAAATGGCGGGTGCTTGTGCCGCGTTCATAGGTCCGTTTTGGATCCCCATCCGAGCCCTGATCCCCTTGGAGATTCTGTGCTTCGCGTGGAGACCTGGATCTTGAAAGCTGGTTTCGGAGTTGGTTATTGAGTATTGGCTCATCGGTTGATCCAGTGGGCTAGACGGAAGTGGGCTCTGCGCGGAAAGCGCATCCCGATCTACAGCGGAGGTTCGAAGGGCATGTTATGCATCATCAGACTGTTAACGGTGGCCCTGTTATGCGCTGGGGTCATTGCTACGACGGCCCAGGCCGGGAACCAGATGTTCGACGGATCCTGGAGCGTCAAGTCATTTGGCAACGAATGCTCGGTCGCAGCCAGCGGATCCTTCCCCGGCCCGCACTGCGGCGGCGGCGCGCCCGAGTCGGATGTCTACTCGGCGTTCGGAATGCCACAGAACATTCAGTGCAACCCCAACCAGCCGCGCTGCCCGTTCGAATCGACGCCGACGGACGGCAACGGCAACTTCGCTCCCCTGGGCGGTTCTCAGGGGCAGGCGCTGTTCTGTGTGCCGTGGTTCAACTGGGGGGGCAACGGAACGTCCGTGCGCCCGGAGAAGGGCGGGACCGCCATCTCAACCGGCAAGGCGGGACGCCCGGTTCCCCCGTTCTACCGAAACCCCGCGTTCTTCACTCCGAACGGCCAACCCGGTGACGATCTGTGCACCGGAACCAGCACGGGCGCGACACCGGACGGCAGGGGTCTCGTTCAAGTGGGACAACCGGTCGCCGGTCGTTGGTCGGCGGTCACGACGGGAACCCAGAAGGGTGGGTTCACGTTTGCCGCAGCTCCGCTCGGCCCCCCCGCAGGCAAGAGCAGCGGTTTTCGTACGACGGGTGTGGTCGGCGAGTTCGGGGCGATCTACCCCTACATCTACAGCTACACCTACGCGACGCTTCGAAACAACGCGGGCTACTTCGGTCCGGGTCAGGGGCCGGGCAGCTTCAATATTCTGCTGAAGCAGGGCGGCACCAACGCGAGCATCAACGTGAAGCAGGGCGCCGCCAAGTTCGGTGGCACCATGACGATGCTCGGCGCGTTGACGACCAAGGTCTGCTACTACCGCAACGGCGGCTGCTCGCTCGGCGAGAACAATTGGCGCTATGAGGCGATTGGAACGTCGGCCCAGACGAAGGGTGGTGTCGTCACCGCGGGTTACATCGTGACCTACAAGGCGTACTACTATCACACGGGTCTGAATCAGACGAGCACGGTCAACGTCGAGGGCTCGCGCTTCCCGTGGACGACGGG
>JAFDBP010000049.1 GCA_019313245.1 Deltaproteobacteria bacterium | reverse complement strand
TTACCGTACCACTAGAGCCAGACCGATCCGCCTAACAAGGCGCTGGAGCCGACGCCAAACAGCGCAGTCCAGGCGATTCATGGTATCATCTGGCGGCGGGCGCTCCGGGGCCAGCGTTAACGGTTAGCGCTGTTTGCCGCGGCTCAGCTCCCATACGTTAGACGGCGGGAATCGGGACCTCGAGATCGCGGCAAATTTTGCGCGCAAGGTGCTCGTTGATCTCACGATGTCTCGGAACTGTCGAGACCTTACGGCTGGCCCGGTTGACGTACACCGTGTGCCGTTTCCCTTCTCGGAGCAGCTCGCAGCCGTGCGACTCGAGGTGCCGAATCAAATCGCGGCGCTTCACCCGGCAATCTTGAGGGGTTCGCGGATCACCCTTGCCGTTCCTATTTCCTCGCGCGCCAACGCCCGACTGCTTTCCAGCACGAGTTCCACGGCCTCCCGGAGATTCTCTCTCGCCTCTTCAAGCGTTGCGCCCTGAGTATTTGCCCCGGCGAGCTCTTCAACAAAGGCGATGTATCCCTCAGGTACCTCTTTGAACACTGCAGTGAATGCCATCTCCATGATGCCTCCGGGACCTAATTTCCAACAGTCTAGCCCTGCAACCCGCCGTCTAACAAGCGGTTGCAGCTGACGCCCAACAGCTCCTCCCAATCGATTCATGGTATCGTACTGGCGGCGGTCGCTCTGCCCCAGCGTTGGCGGTCAGCGCTGTTGGGCGCAGCTGAACCGCCATACGTTAGGTGGCAGGAATTGCGAAACCGCGTCATCGCTGCGGGGGGAATTCTAGCGATCTGCGCGTTCACGGTTTATTCGATAAGCGAATTCGGTTTTGCCTTGCGTGCAGATCCCGAGGTTGGTCCGATTTCCCCTGCATCTGCCAGTACGTGCGACGGCGGTACGATCGGCTCATTTGAGAGCGACGCACCAAAGGATTCCCGGGATCAGTTTCTTTGGGAGGTCCAGAACGCAGCCCCCTCGCCCTATACTCTACGTTTTAGTGACCGGCCCGACAGCTATCACGTCGTAAAATCAGACCTTGCTGCGGGCCTTCTTTGGGGCCCACATGCGGTTCGCGATCTTCGCGCCGTCATCGTCTCCGGTCCGAAAGGTGTACTTTGGTCTTACGACATTCTTGTTATCTCCGGGCGGCGTGGCGATCTTAATGTAACCCGGACTCATTTCGCGCACGCTCGCATTACCCTCAAGGGCAGTGCCAAAACAAATGAAAAAGTTCTTCGTAAGCTCGTAGAGGAAACTGCGGCTTCTCAACATATTCTTCGCACAGGCCCGACGTTGGAGCAATTACGCAAGGATCTACATAGCCTATGCTGGGGTGAGTTCAACTACGACTTCCTTCTCGCGTTGCCATCTGAATTTGGCGTGGCATTCAGACTCAGCTCCCTGAGCTACGCACCTGACTCTTACAGCAACAAGATTTTTGAGCACCTCAACAATCTTATTCAAAGCGAAGAAGTTACCTACAGGCATGGAGACGCCGTCAAAGAGCCCGCCACCTAACAAGTCGCTCGAGCCGACGCCAAACAGCGCCGTTCAATCGATCCATGGTATAGTCTGGCGGCGGGCGCTCCGGGGCCAGCGTTAACGGTTAGCGCTGTTTGCCGCGGCTCAGCTCCCATACGTTAGGCGACACTCGATGATCCGACACAACAGTTTTATACACTTATGACAGTTGAGGATCGAACAAAGATGTCGACGGGTCTCAATTGGCGTCTTCTGCTCGGCGAATTCGTCGTCATCGTGGTCGGTGTTCTCATGGCGCTCTGGGTGGATGAACTCCGGGAAGCTCGCGTTAACGCCCAGCTGGAAGTTGCGTACCTGGAGTCGCTCGTGACCGATCTTGACGCCGATCTGGCTCAATTCGATGAGACAGAGGCGTGGATGCGCAGACAGGAAGCTGCCGCAGCGACCGTGCTCGCGCTGTATAGGGGGTCGCCATTGACGGAGAACGCGGCCGACTTGGCTGCGGCGGTGGAGACTGCCGGCTGGCAGTTTTCCCCCGCCATCACGCGAAACACGATCGACGATCTGAGGTCGACCGGGAACTTTCGCCTGATCAGGGACCCGGCGCTGCGGAGAGCGATCGCCGCTTACTACGCGACGGTGGAGGAGATCCGCATACCACTCGCAGATATGCGAGATAGGATCTGGGCCCAGTACGATGCCCGCGTCGCGAACGTCCTGGGGCCCGGTGAACGACTGAGTGTGTTGCAACGGCCGGAAAGCTTTGGCCACGGTATCACGTCGGACGCCCTCGAAGCTGCTGAGCCGCCGTCTGTGGAGGAGCTGATCGCAGCCCTGAAGGCATTTCCCGAACTCGAGATCGCGGCGGGCGAGGTCCTGTACCAGACCATCAATAGTCGGGCGGGGCTCGAGGGATTGCGGAGGGCTGCTCTGGAACTCAAGGCTACGCTTGAACACTGGCTGGCTTCTGCTGGTTAACCGAATTGAGGAGCGCGGGAGAAGACGGTCATGAATGACTTAGCCGAAGGTATCGCCTAACAAGTCGCTCGAGCCGACGCCAAACAGCGCCGTCCAATCGATTCATGGTATCATCTGGCGGCGGGCGCTCCGGGGCCAGCGTTAACGGTTAGCGCTGTTTGCCGCGGCTCAGCTCCCATACGTTAGATACTCCCTTCGCTGTCAAGATCCCATCACATAAAATTTTTCTCCCTTGAAATCCTGGTCGTGCGTGAGCATTCCATAGATCGCATGTAGGAGTTTCCGCATCACGGCGACGTTCGCTTGCATTTTTGTCTTCCCCCGGCTCAACAACTTTTCGTAGAACGCGGTGACGTGAGGTTCGTGTTGAACCGCGACCAGTGCGGGCATGAAGAGTGCCCGCCTCAGGTGCGCATTGCCTGTTCTCGAGATGCGAGCCGGCTTGTGGACGGACGTTCCGGACGGATGCTGCCGCGGGTCGAGTCCCGCGTGTGCCACCCACTGCCGTACGCTCATGTCCTTGGGCAGGATGGCGAGCTCGGCCAGGATCTGAATCCCAGCGACCTCGGCAATGCCTTTGACCGAGGTGAGGTGACCGAACGCATCTCGCAGGTAGGTGTGCGATGCGATCAGCTGCAGCGCCTGATCGCGCAACTGGGCGATCCGGGATTCGAGTTGCTCAATGCTAGACGTGATGTCCGCACGAACCACTTCGCTGAGCTCGGCCGTCTGATCGCTGGCGTGAAGCCGGTTCTTCTCCTGCGTGGCCGTCTTGCTCAAGGCCTCCATCCGCCTCGAAATCGCCCGCAAATCGAGGATTTCGCGTGCAGGCGCGACCCAGGGTTCAAACGGCATCCGCTTCGCAAACTCCAGAATGACCTCGGCATCCAGCACATCGGTCTTCGACCGCTGCAGCGAGGCGCGGCCGAAATGGGAGATCGCGCGCGGGTTCGCGACCATCACTTCGACCCGAGACGCTCGCTCCAACGCCAGCGCCAGGTCGAGGCCATAGACGCCGGTTGCCTCGAGCACCACCCGGGCCGAGGCACCTCGCTTCGTGATGGAATGAATCAGCTTCCGATGACCCTCGGCCGTGTTCTCGAACGAGAGCGCCTCACCGCGCTTCCCGTTTCGTTCCACGGCTACCACCAGCTCCCGAGACCCCACATCGACACCCACCCAAATCCGCTTCTTCATCGTCACCTCCTCGTGGTACACTGGCTCCGGGTTCCCCCGACCCTGCACATTCACCTACTGACCTTGTAGACGCAGGCTCTCGGGCCTCGGATACTCCACGGCATGGGTGACGAGGGCGGGGGGCCCATCTAACGCGCAAGCTCTCTGGCTTCAGGCGGCTACGGCCTCTCCCGGAAACCTGCCTGGAGTATACGAAGGTCGTTCAGGAGCTTGGGCGAGAGGTACAAGGCGGCGCGTCCGCGTCGGGCCCGACTTTGGCGCGGGTACTCGCGTGAGACTCCGAAAGAGCATGGTTGCGCGTTTAAGGAAGGTTCACTTTGGGATCGCACTTAGCCAAAAAGGTCTCACTCGTTATCGGCGTTTTGCTCTCGACCGTTGCGATCGAAGCGCTGGAAGCCCAGGAGGCAATCGTCTCTGTTCGTCCCCAGATTGAGAAGTTCCGAAGTTGGAAGATCGGCCCCCGACTGCTCCCCATCTCCCCAGGGATCAGTGACGCCTTGCGCCAGGTGCTCCTAAACACTCCGGCCCCCGATGTTGACGCTGCACGCACTGTGTATCCACAAGGCGTGGAGGAATGGCGAGAGGAGGCTCGCGCACGTGATGCTCAGGCGGCGCTGGCGGCTCGGGCGTTGGCCGAAGCCCTTTCCGTGGGGGTCAAGCGCGCGACCATCGCCGGTGTCCCCGTTTTCTGGATCACCCCTCCAGAGGTCGATCCACGCCACGACAAACAGTTGTTCGTGCATGTGCACGGGGGCGCCTACGTGCTGAATGGAGGGGAAGCGGCAACCACAGAGGCCGTGCTGCACGCGGCTCTTACGGGAATGCGCGTGATCTCGATCGACTACCGCATGGCGCCAGATCATCCTGCGCCGGCCGCGATAGACGATGTGGTCGCAGTGTGGAAAGAGCTCTTACAGAAGCACCGGAGCAGCACGCTCGCTCTCGGCGGCACCTCAGCCGGTGGTGGGCTCGCCATGGCGTCGGTCCATCGATTCAAGGAACTCGACCTCGACCTGCCCGGCGCGCTCTTCGTGGGAACGCCGGCATCGGACGTCGGCTACGCCGGAGACACCAAGTACATCAACGAGGGCATCGACCGAAGCCTGGTTTCGTGGGAGGGAGGAGTCGCCGAAGCCATTTCGCTCTACGTGGGTGACTTCGCGTACGACCACCCTTATGTCTCTCCAATCTACGGAGACTTCTCCGGATTTCCGCCCACCTACGTGATCGCTGGAACGCGGGACCTAATGCTCAGTGATGCCGTTCGGGCACACCGGAAGCTTCGCGCCGCAGGCGTCGAAGCTGACCTCCATGTTTATGAAGGGCATTCCCATGGCGACTACCTCGTGTTGTGGAATGAGCCCGATGGACGAGAGCACTTCAGAGAACTGAAGGCGTTCCTCCTGAAACACCTGGAGATGTGATCTCGAACCAGCGGGAGGCAGGGGACCGCGTCCACCCATCAGCGGGCCGGCCGCATCTCATCGGTGCATTCACTCAGCGCAGTTTCCATGAGCGCAGAGAGCATTCCGCCGCGCCGCCTAACAAGCGGCTGAAGATGACCGGCCACAGCTCGCCGTTATCGACCGTGGTACAATTGGGCATCGAAACCAAGCGGTTCCAGCCAACCGGTCAGCGGGCCGGCAGCTTAGCCGCGAGCCGTTAGGCCTCAGCATTTAAGTGAAGCTACGATATCGCAAAATGGTCCCCGATGATGTGTCGGCTGCCTTCGCCGTTCGAATGTCAACGATTGAAAATGCGATTACAATGGAAGAGCTGGAAAGGGACTATGACATCACTCCGCGGTCTCTTGCGGAAGCAATGGCTACTCATGTCTCGGGCTGGCTCTGTGAAGATTCTGGAACTGTAGTTGGATTCTCGATGGGTGATCGATCCAATGGAGAAATCCAGGTAGTAGCTGTGTGTCCCGAATACGAAGGACTCGGTATCGGAAAATGTCTCTTATATCGAGTACAAGAGTGGCTTTTCTCGGAAGGACACAGGGAAATCTGGTTACGCTCAAATCCGGACACGACAATTCGGGCACACGGCTTTTATCGCCGACTGGGATGGCAAGCGACCGGACGGAGGGTCAATGACGATGAAGTTTTGACGTTCCAATCGCCTGAGGCCTAACAAGCCGCTGGAGCCGCCGCCAAACAGCGCAGCCCAATCGATTCATGATATCATCTGGCAGCGGTCACTCCTGCACCAGTGTTACCAGCGTTGACGGTAGTGCGGTTTGCCGCGGCTGAACGCCGATCCGTTGGCCGGCACCGCGCCAGGCGAGGAGAAATTTCGTGGGCGATACCGGGCAAGTTTCGCATAGCACAGCTGAGATATACGACGAGCTGTTTCCCTCTGCACTTTTCAACGAGTGGGCGCCAAGGGTCTCCGACTCGGCTGGTCTCCGGCCTGGAATGCGGGTTCTAGATGTTGCTTGTGGTACGGGGGTACTTGTCCTCGCAGCGGCGGATTTCGTGAAACCAGATGGATCCGTCGTGGGTCTCGATCTGAATCCCGGCATGCTCGAGGTCGCGAAGCGAAAGACGTCCGATATCGACTGGCGGGAAGCTTCAGCCGATGCCATCCCTTTCGAAAGCGCCTCTTTTGATGCCGTCGTCAGCCAATTTGGCCTGATGTTCTTTCCAGATAAACCGCTCGCGATTCGAGAGATGTTGAGGGTCAGCGCTGTATGCGGCAGCTCAGCTCGCGTGCTGGGTTTCGTCCCGCCGAGCTGCTCCGAGTGATTCAGCAAGTTCTCCCGTGAGTGGGTGGCTCCCTGTTCGCGAAATCGCCATGGTTTCTCAGTCGCGGCGCTCCCGCAGAGCGTCGATTCGCCGATCGAGGGGCGGATGGGTAGAGAAGAGCGCTCCCAGCCTGCCTCCACCGATCCCCATGGCAGTCATGTTGTCGGGCAACTCGGCGGTTCCGGACTTCAAACGTTCCAGGGCTGCAATCATGTTTTCCGTGCCCGCGTAGCGGGCACCACCGGCGTCAGCGCGGAATTCTCTCCATCGCGAAAACCAGCACACAATCATCGAAGCCAGAATTCCGAGCAAGATCTGAGCCGCGATCGACGAGACGAAGTAACCGATCCCGTGGCCACGCTCGTTCTTGAGGATCACGCGGTCGACGAAGTGCCCGATGATTCGAGAGAGAAAGACGACAAAGGTATTCACGACTCCTTGGATCAGGGTCAGAGTAACCATGTCACCATTCGCGATGTGGGCGATCTCGTGGCCGATGACTGCATCGACTTCATTTCGGCGCATGCCGCGGATCAAGCCCGTACTCACCGCCACCAGCGCTGCATCCCTGCGCATCCCGGTCGCGAAGGCGTTCGGCGCGTCCGCGTGAAAAACGCCAACCTCTGGCATTCCGATTCGTGCGGCTTCCGCATGCACACGAACACGGCTGACGATCCACTGCGCTTCCGGATCCCGGGTTGATTCGTCGATGATCTGGCAGCCCGTCGATCGCTTCGCGATGAATTTCGACAGGGCCAGCGAGATGAACGAGCCCGTGAAGCCGATCACCGCCGAATAGATCAAGAGCGCACCGAGGTCGAGATCGACGCCTTGTTCATCCAGAACATTGCCGATTCCGAAAACCGAAAAGATGATCGCGATCACCGCGATGATCGCGATGTTCGTCAGCAGGAAAAGACCAATTCGCATCATGCCGAAAACTCCCTACGTAGCTGTGTTCGATATGCCAAATCCGTGCGGCATTTCAATGTAGGCATCTGACTCCGAACGAACCGCCGGGGTTCCGCGAAGGCTGACATTCAACTTGGCGGCAAGAGCCCCTCGTGGGGCCGCCTTGCCTCTATGCAGAGTCGACCCGTCCAGATGCCGGTGATCGGACATAGCCGAAATTCCAGCAGATTTTCCCCGTCAACGACACGCGGCTCCTAGCGCTGCAGGCTGCGCAGCAGCTCGAGCAGGCGGTCGGGCAGGTGGCGGTAGCGGCGCACCTCGGTGACGTGGCCGTGGCCGGCCGCGGCCAGGCGTTGGCAGGCTTCGCGGTCCATGTTGTAGTCCTCGGTCATCAGCACCTCGAGGCGGCGGTAGCGGCGCGCGGTCGGCACGGGGTCACCGCCCTCGGTGTGCTTGCCGTCGGTCAGCAGGATGCCCACTTTGAGCTTGGCGCGCCCGCGCCGCAGCTGGGCGAGGCCGGTCGCGAGCGCGGCTTCGATGTTCGTGTAGCCGAGCACGGGGGCGTCGAGGATCGCGATGATCGTCTCGCGCAACGTGGCCTCGGCGCCCATCGCTTTCAACACGCGCGCCGTGGAGCCGAAGGCCACGAGCGAGTAGGCGTCGGCGCGCAGCCGCAGCGCGAGCACGGCGGCTCCGACCGCGCACAGCGCGATCTTTCGTCCGGTCATCGAGAGACTCGTGTCGATCAGCATCGCGACGTCGAGCGGCTTTTCGATGCGCGCCTCGACGAGGATGTCTTCGGGCCGGATCTCGTCGACGATGGGTGCGCGGTCGAGCGTCTCGAGCAGCGCAATCTCGCCCGAGCCCGCCTCGGGCCACGGCGTGCGGACGCTGTGCGTCTTGCGACGGAAGTGGCCGATCACCCGCAGGGTGCGGCGCAAAATTCCCTCCACGGCCAACTCGCGTAGCGCGTCGGCCTCCATGGGCAGGCGGTCAGCTCGCTTCTTCAGCTCGCGATATTCGACGGCGACGCGCCAGAGCGGATCGGTGTCGTCGTCAGCCTCGGGCGATTCTTCAGCAAAGCCCATCTGCGTCCAGTCGATCTCCTCGGCGGAGTCATCGAAGAGCGAGCGACGGGACGGGAGCGCCGAGCGGACTACGGGCGCCGGACTTTTTTTTTACGCGCCTCGTCGTCCAGCTCCTTCACGATTGACTCGGGACTGAGGCCGCTCTCCTCGGCGATTTCGATGCGGTGGAGCAGCGAAACCATCGCAGCTTGCGCGAGCGCGTCTTCTCCGCCGCCGAGCTGCGTGGCGACGTCGACCATGCCGATCGCGGCGCGCACGCTCGCGCCGCGGCGCACCTTGGGGTGGTCGCGCGTGAGCCGCGTCAACGCGACCGCGCGATCCACGAGGTCGCCGGGATCGAAGCCGTCCGTGCAGCGCACGTTGCGGCGCACGATCTCGACCTCCTCGTCGAAGCTCTGGTAGTCGAGCTCTACGTATTCGAAGCGATCGACGAGCGCTTCGCTGAGGTGCGAGGTGGCGACGAATTCGACGGGGTTCTGGGTCGCGATGATCTGGAAGTCGGCCTCTGCGTGGACCTCCCCGTACTGGGGAACGACGACGCGGCGCTCCTCCATCGCGGGCAGCAGGACATTCTGGACCGACTCGGGCATGCGGTTGATCTCGTTGACGAAGAGAATGCCCCCCGAGCGCATGGCCCGGACGAGTGGCCCCTCGATGAAGAACTCCTTGTGGTAGCCGCCCTTGAGGACGAGCGCGGGGTCGAACCAGCCGGTCATCTTCTGTTCGGTGTAGCGCTCGTCGCCGTCGACGCGAACCAGCTCGCGGGCGAAATGGCGCGCGAGGGCTTCGGCCAGCACGGACTTGCCCACGCCCACGGGGCCCTGGAGCATGAGATTGCGCCCCGCCGAGAGGCACGCCAGCGCGAGGCGCGCCTCGGCGGCGCGGCCGACGATGCGAAACTCGCTCTGCAGGCGCTCGATGGCATGATCGGACACGGTCGGGTCGGCTCCTCGTCGTCTGGGGCTGGAGGATAGGCGATTGCGAGTCGTCGTGGAGACCATGTTGCCAACATTCCAGTAGACCAAATCGACCGCCTCTTGTCGGCCTCGCCGAAAAACCGTGACGGTGTCGAGTTGCAGGTGGGGTGTGAATCGAATCCGAGCAGCGGCGCGGATCGGTGAGAGAAGAATTAACGATTTCGTTGAATCGCAGTTCGGGTCGCGTACTGGGCCTTGTCCCCCCGGAGCTGCTCCGAATAATGGTAGGGCGTTGCGAAATAGATCTTCACGCCCGTGGCTTTCTCGATCTTCTTGTACGCATGAAACTCGGTCCCGTTGTCCGCAGTGATGGTCTTGAACTTTTCCGGAT
>JAFDBP010000048.1 GCA_019313245.1 Deltaproteobacteria bacterium | reverse complement strand
TGGCGTGGTTGCGGCGTGGTTGGGTGTTCGGGTCGGGCGGGTCCTGCCGATTTCGATCGGATTGTCGCTGAACGTCGCTGCCGCCGTTGGTCTCGCCGCTAGTGAATCCGTCTTCGCGTTCAGCGCATTCAACTTGCTCTGGGGCCTCGCCTACAACTTCCTCTCTCCCTACTTGATGGGAGCGTTGGCGGCTCTCGATGATCGAGGTCGCTGGGCGGTCGCGGGCGAATCGCTCTGGAACGGTGGAACCGTGCCCGGCCCCTGGATCGCTGGACTGCTCGTCGAAAGGGCCGGGATGCTCCCGTTGGCGGGTTGGGCGCTGTTCACCGGGGGAGTTTGCCTGGTGTTGGTGACCGCCGCGCTTCGCGGTTTCGAATCGCGCTGCGCGAGCGCGAACAGCGTCTAGTAGATCGACCTTCGACTGAAAACGTAGCTCGCATTGTATACGCTCACTTTCGAACCAGCTCCTTCAGCATTTTCGCGTGACGTGAACGGCTGATGCGATAGCGGCTGATGGTTGGAATCACTCCCATCCAGATCATGAATGCCAGCGGCCGATAGATTAGTCCAGCATGGCGCTGGTGGTCTCTCCTAGTTCCACGCACCCCGCAGGCGGCGCTCCATCCACTCCGGCGCCGCGAAGATGTGATCTGGATAGCGGCGGTACTGAACGATCGCTCGATAGATCTCCTGGTGATTCCGCGAATCGAGCGACAGCCCGGCCAGATACTGCAGGCGGAGGTTCCGCTCCCGATTGATTTGTGCGTCCTCGAGCCACGGGGCCAGATTTCGCTTCTCGCCCACGTACGCCGCCAAGAGCCTGAGAATCCCCTCGATCTTGACCTCGGCCAGAGACTTTTCCAACGCCGGGTTCTCTTCCAGCCGCGAGGTGAGATCTTCGGCGTCGACGCTCAATGGGGCGACCTGGCCGAGCATGATGAAGTCGTTGCCCCAATCGATCGGAATGTGGTTGCTCCAGAGGGTGCCCTCGGGAAAGACCTCCAGGAAGGTCGCAACCAGACTCTTCACGGTGGCCTCATCGGCCTCGAAGAGTTGCATCCACTGTGAGATGAAGCCCCCCTGGTTGAGCCGCTGCTTGGCCAGTTCGTAATACTCGATGGAGTACAGCGCCGCCGACCCAGCCATCCACGGGTCGAGCGGGTCCGTGGTGATGATGTCGAATTTTTCTTCGGTAGTGGCCATGAAGTGGCGGCCGTCGTCGTAGATCACCTCGACTCGAGGATCGTTCAGGACGTCGTAGTTCTGCGCCGCGAAGTATTCGCCCGACACCTTCGGTACGAGGGGCTCGATCTCGCAGATGACGATGCGCTCGATCCCGGGATGGAGCACGAACGATCCCGCGGTCACGCCGGCTCCGAATCCCACGATGAGAACCGACCTGGGTTGCGGATGGAACAGCGCCGGCAGGTGCCCCAACATTCGCTGCAGCCTCATGTCGGTGGGCACGGAGGACGCCATGATCTTGCCACCCACCGAGACGTAGCGGAAACCGTCGTTGTCGGACACGGCGACGGACGAGGTGGTTCCCTCTCCGACGAAGAGATAGTTCTCGGTCGGGGGATAGAGGGCGACGTGGCGGCCGTAGGCGATCACGTTGCCGCGGATGGCGGGCACCATCCAAGCCATCGACGCGACGAGAGCGACGATCGAAAGCGCCGCGAAGACGGCGTGTCGGCTTCCCCACCGATCCCCCGCAGACGCGATGCCCGACGAGGCGGTCCTTGTCCCCGGCCTCGAGGGGATGAGGGGCCAGAGCATCAATGAGGCGGTGACGCCAGCGGTCAGCGTCAGGATCTGCTGGGCCCCCTGGGTACCGACACCGGGAATCACCACCAGGCTGAACAGCAGGGCGCCCAGGATCGCCCCGGCGGTATTGGCCGCGTAGAGACCTCCCACCAGGTGGCCGGGTTCCTGGCCATCCTCCGCGGCGGCCGCCAGCGCCAGCGGAAAGCTGGCGCCCCAGATGCACGTTGCGGGCAGCATGGCGAGGATGCCTCGGACGAGGTCGTGCAGATAGCGTTGGCCGAGGTTCGAGCGAAACTCCGGATTGATCTGCCAGTAGGGAAACTCCAGACAGATCATGTAGGCGCAGAACGGAATCGCCGCGGCCAGCGACAGCTGGCACCAACCCAGTACCGCGCGCGGATTCTTCACGTGGCGAACCAGGAACGATCCCGCCGCGCTTCCGATTCCGAGCCCCGCGAGGAAGACCGCGAGAATGATGGTGAAGGTGTACACGGTCGCGCCGAAAACGAGGGAGAGCAGGCGCGTCCAGACGACCTGCGCGCCCAACGAGGCCAATCCGGAAAGAGCGATGACGATGTAGACCACGCGGTGGGCGTAGACCGAAGGCAACGCCAGCGCCGACGAAGCGCGCGAAGCGAAGCTCGCGCGCGAAGCCAGGCGTAGAGACGCCGCCGCCACGGCTGCGTTGAGTCCGACCGCGACGAAGGTGGCCACGTAAAGGTCGTAAACGCGAAGCAAGAAGAACCCCGCCAGCAGACAACCCGCCACGCCGCCGACGATGTTCGCCGCATAGAAGAGTCCCATGCGAGACGTGCCGTCTCTCGTGGTTTCGAGCCAACGCGAGATGGCCGGCAAGGTCGCACCCATCAGGACGGTGGGCGGCAACAAGCAGATCAGACAGACCAGGGCGCGGAACAGGATTCCGACAGGGCCATAACCGACGACGGCGACATAGAGCACTCCGACGAGCGGGAGCACGCCCAGCAACGCGATGCCCAGCGCGCCAATCCCCGCCTCCAGATAGGCGTAGACGCGCAGCGGATGCTGAGCGGAGGAAATCCAGCGCGGGAAGCCCAAACTCCCCAGACACATGCCGCCCATGAAACTCGTCAGGACGATTGCGAGCGAGATCGCCGAGGCTCCGATCACCTGACGCAGCAGCTGGAACCAGACCAACTCGTAGATCAGCGCCGCGCAGCCGCTGGCGACCATGAACAGTGACAGGGGTGCGACGAAGCGACTCGCAGCGGGAGGCTTAGCCGGATTTCCGCCTCGACTCATCGCCGTCGCCTCCCTTCGGATGACCCCGCGTTCGACTGGCCAGCAGCCGGTAAGGCTGACTTTCGGGCGGCCCGACCCTATTCGGTTTCCGACTCTGGGGAGGAGTCCGGCGTCGTGTCGCTCGCGTCCCGCGAACGCCTGCGAACTCGCGGCGTGACGCTTCTCTCCGCGATCGGGGCGATATCCCAGGATCCCCCTTTCAGCATTTGCTCGATCTTGCGACGTGTCGTTCCACAACGCAGGTCCTGGCAATGACTCCAAATGTCGTCGAGCACGTCTTCATCGAACGGAACCGCGTGATTGTAATGCGCGGCATAGAGCCTCACCAGTTCCCGTACCCTCGGGTAGGGCAACGCGGAGGCGCCGAACTTCCGATCGAAGAGTCTCTGCACATCGCCGACTTCGTTTGGTGCGAGATCCATTTGGCGAGATTTTGCAACCCTCCGCATCTCTGCAAGTACGGCTTGCCGACGGAGCGAATGCGGATGATCGTGCGCCCAGCGAGCGAAGAAGGTCATGCACTCCTTCATGCGGAGGAAGCGGCAATTCTCGCGCGCGCCCGCCTCGAGAAGTTCCTCCGGGTACGCGTCAGTAACTTCCCCGTAGCGGCGCAGCAGCGAATTGCGAACCGACACATTACGGTGCTCGGCGTCGACGTACAGGGGCAGCGGACTTCGCTCGCCGGGGAAGAAGGCGCGCGCTGCCAGGTGGCTCAGGATCGGATGGCGCAGTGTATGGATGGGGCCCTCGCGCTCCACCGCGTGAAGCGTCCCCAGCGGCAGCAGCTCGTGAGCGATCAGCTGCGTGAAGCTATCGATCTCGACCCGCGCGAATGCCTGCGAAAAGTCGGGCTGCTCGAAGCGCTCTTCGAGCGCGTCGACGTCGAGGGCCCGGGTGGGTCGATCGAAGCCGAGCAGCACCAGATCGCCGTGCAGGGTGAACCAGACGGAGACTTCGGAGAAGACGGAGGCGTAGGTACGCAGGACCAGCTTCACGACCTCGACGTCGCTCTCATAGAGGTGGAACCACTGAGCGTAGACGCCGCCGGGGGCGAGTCGAGCGCGCGCGGCCTCCAAGAACTCGCGGCTGAAGAGCATCTCCACGCCAGTGACCCACGGGTTGCTCGGCTCGGAGACGATGACGTCATAGTCCCCTTGGCTTCGCAGCAGCGCGCGATAGGCGTCGCCGCGCTTGATCTGGATCTTGGGATTCTTCGAGGCCGCCAGGTTGCCGTGGTCGAAGAGCGGACTGGCGGCGATCACGCCCCGGGAAATCTCCGCCACGATCACCTCGCGGTTTTCGTCGAGGGACGCGAGTTCGCCGGCGGTCACCCCCGTCCCCAGCCCGATCACGAAGCCGCGCGTGTAATGCTCGGCCATCAGGGCCGGCACCAGAGCGGCGAGGGACATCGTCGGGTAGTCGGTCTTGAGCGAGCCGTCGGATTTCCCGTTGACGACGATTGCGAGATTCTCGTGATTGTTCTTCGGTCGCCGCACACTCACGGTACTGGTGGGATCGTCGTCGTGGAAGATCACGTCGCCGCCGGCATTTCGCCGCTGGAAGAACGCGTCTGGCCCCCGGAAGCTCGTGTAATCCGCGTCGCGGGCGCGGAAGGTTCCGGAGGTGAGCCGATCGGCGGACCACTCCGGTAGGAACGCCAGCCCCACCAGGATCGGGAGTGCGGCGAGCGCGGTGAGAATCCGCGGCGTGGCTCGCAGCACGAGCGTGCCCAGGATCGCGGAGCCGACGATCAGGGCCGCCAGAACAAGGCGATAGACGTGGTGCAGATCGAGCCAGAAGAGCAGTGTGTAGCCGCCGAGGAGCGCACCGAGCAGCGAGCCCAGCGTGTTCCAGGCGTAGAGGCGACCCGCCACCGAGCCGAGGTCGCGAACCTCGCGGCGCAGCTCGTGGAAGAGCAGCGGGAGCAGGGCTCCCGAGAGACCGATGGGCACGGCGAGAATCGCGAGCATCGCGAGAAAAGTCACCAGGTGGTAGGCGTAGAAAGCCGGGTTCACCGAGCTGAACAGCGCGCGGATCACGTGGGCCCAGTAGGTGACGTCCGCCAGTGCGAGGTAGAGCGGGAAGAGCAGGGCGGCCAGAAGCCACGCGCAGCCCAGGGCGAGGCCGGCCGGAATCCGCGGCAGCGCCGAGACGACGAGACTCCCGATCGCGATGCACAGCACGAAGACGGCTACCACCATGGCGAAGGTGAACTGCGACGAGCCGAAGGCGAGGGCGCCGAGGCGGTTCAGGGTGGTCTGGAGGGTCATCATCGCGAAGCCGGCCAGCAGCGCGACCGCGGCCCAGGCGGCGAAGCGAGGAACCGGCTCGGCTCTCGGGGGCTGCGTGAGATCGGGTGCAACGCGCGCGGCGCGACGCTCGAGCAGGAAGAAGCTCGCCGCTGCAAAGAGATTCAAGACGCCCATCGTCCAGACCACGCCATCTAGACCCAGCAGGGGCACCAGGAAGAACCCCCCGGCCAGAGCGCCCGCAAAGGCCCCGAGCGTGTTGGCGCCGTAGATCCAGGCGTGGACGCGGGTCGCGTGTTCGAGATCACCCGCGAGGGCCAGGGTGAGGATCGGGATCGTACCCCCCATGAGCACGGCGGGTGGGCCGATCAGCAGGGCCGAGAGAGCGACGTCGAAAGCGAATCCCAGCGCGGCGTGGTGGATGGGGCTTAGAAGTGACAGGTACTGTGCGGCGCCGAAGAGCAGCGGAAAGAGCAGCGCATAGGCTCCGATTCCAGCCTCGACGAGCGCGTAGAATGAGAGCAATCGCAAGGGGCGGTTCCGGTGGCGCGCGCGCTCGACCAACCAGCGCGAGGCCCGGCCAAAGACCGCGTAGCCGACCGCGAGTCCGCCGAGGAAGATGCCGAGCACTGCCGCCGTGGCCTCGCCATGCGACCCGAGCAGCGTCGCCAGGTATCTCTGCCAGGCCACCTCGTAGACGAGGCCGGTGAAGCCCGTGAGGACCGTGAGCAGCAGCGCGATCAGGCGGACCATAGGTTCTCTCTCTTCGTGCTGGGGGATTCCATCGCTCGGTGTATCCCCTAGTCGGCCTCTCCCACCGCACCCCTTCTGGGTCTCTTCTTGCGCTGCCCATCCTGAGTCTGCTGACTTTCGCCTACCAGGCGCGCCCGGTTCATGTCGAAGTTTGGGCGCTGCTCTTCCGTCAGCAGCGCCCGCAGCTCCTCCATGGTCTTGTTTGGACCCCTGCGCTGCTCGAGAAGAGAGTGTCTCTCTGCGCGGATGGCGCGGATGCGCTCCTTGTCGCCCTGGCGCCGAGCGGTATCGAGCTCGGCGCGCAACTCCTCCGTGCGCTTACCGTATTTCAGCTCGGATTCGAAGATCGCGTCCACCTCGCGAGACTGCTCTGCGCTGAGCTCGATGCCGTCGAAGAGCACCACACGCGCATGAGCCAACCGCTCCTCTCCGCGCTGGGATCGGATTTTGCGTCGCTCGCGACGCTGCTCGGCCCTCCCCGCATCCGGCGTCTCATCGCGAACCCCGGAATCCGCGGTATCCGGCGCTTGCCGCTCTGCCGCCGCCGCCGTCTCCGCTTTCGCGGAACCCACAGCGAGGCTGACGCCGCTGATCGCAATCAGGATTGCGATTGCGCTGCGCAGGCCTACCGCACCCACTACTGCACTCCGTAGCCCAGGGCGCGCAGCTGATTCATCTGCAGCTCATCGATCTCGATGCTTGGGGTGTCCTCTCCCCAAGGCGGAGGCGGGCTCTTGAGGTAGCCGACGGCTCGCTCCTTGAGCCTCTCGGTGACCTCGGGCTCTTGCTGGACGAGATTGTGCTGCTCGCGGGGGTCTTCCAACTTGTCGTAGAGCTCCGTGCGCTCTGGAGACCCCGCGCGGAACATCAGGCGCCAACGCCCCTCGTTGACGGCGACCATGGGCCGAGGCCCCTCCCGGGTCCTTCCCCAGGTCTGGTCGATCTGCGCGAACGCCAGGCCGGCGTCCTCACCTTCAGCGGGCGTTTCGCCTCTCGCCGCGGCGACGATCTCCGGCAACATGGAGCGCCCATCCGCGTCGGGAAGCGCGGGCAGGCCCAGCATGTCCAGCACCGTCGGCCACAGATCGACGTTCTCCGAGCGCGCCTCGACGACGATGCCGGGATCGAGCTGGAAGGGGAAGCTCAGGATCCAAGGCGTCTCGGTCACTTCGCCGTAGACGTTCCGCGCGTGTCCCTCGCCGCCGTGTTCACCGAAGGCCTCGCCGTGGTCGGAGCTGAACACGATGAGGGTATTCTCGCGCAAGCCGAACTCCTCCAGACCGCGGAACAGATGTCCCAGTACGCTGTCGACCCAGCGGATCGAGTTGTCGTAGGAGTCGGAGTAGCTGTTGCCGAACAGTGCGGTTTCCTCACTGTAGGCATACTGGTGTACGTCCATCATGTGAAGGTAGAGAAACCAGCGCTCGTAACGGTGGGCGCGCAGGAATTCGAAGGCGGAGAAGAGGATGTCGCCGTCGTCGCCGTCGAGCGTGATGTTGGGGTTGTCGATACGTTGCAAGCGGTTATCCCGGCGGCGCTGGGAGCGCGGGCTGAGGTAGACCTCGAAGCCCTGGGAGAAGCCGAAGTTCGGATCGATCCAGCCGTTCCTCCAGATGCCCGCGGTCCGGAAGCCCGCCTCCCGGAAGATCTCCGCGGGCATGCGCGCCTCCGGGGAGACCACGTCCGGGGAGCGCGTTACGCGCGTCCGAGCCGGATACAGCCCGGTCCACAGGGAAGCCATCGAGCACTTGGTCCAGGACGACTGGGATACCTGGTTGGCGAAGCGGACACCGCTGGCCGCGAGGGCGTCGAGGTTCGGGCTGGTATCGCGCTCGTAGCCGTAGACGCCGAGCCGCTCCGCCCGCAGCGTATCGACCAGAACGAACAGCACGTTCAGATCGCTGCGCTCCCGCAGCGCGAGCACGTCCTCGAGCGTGCCTCGGGGGCGCGGGTCTCGCTCGTCGGCGTCGATTGCGAGGCGAATCAATCCGGTAGCGATCAGCGCGAGGGCAACCAGCGCTGCGAGCCGCGCAAACAGCCGGCGGCGCGGCCTGTCTCGCTCTTCAGACTTGTTCATCTCAGGCGACGCCGCACGAATCCCGCCGCAGCGGCCAAAGCGCGGCGGGGATGCGGTTGCCCGCATCCCCGCTACCGGAACTGCAGAGCATTTCGCGGATCAGCGCCTCCACATGCGGGACAGACCCAGCAGAGACACGATCCCGACGCCCAGCATCAACATTCCCGCAGGCTCGGGTAGGAAGAACACCTTCAGCGTCTTCAGCCGGACGGGGCTCCAGATGTTCTCGATCGGATCCACAGTCGGATCCAGGGGCACCGCCAAGGTCCAAGTGAGCCTCGGGCGGACCATGGACACGACCCGAGTGACGCCCTTCAAGACCTGCGTGTACGGGGTAGTGGTCTCGGTGACGAGCGTGCTGAGCGTCTTGTTCCAGACCTGATCGTAGTTTCTCTTCTTCACCGTGATGGTTGCGCCACCCAGGCTGGTGTCGTAGCCCAGTCCCTGGGGTGTAATGATGCCCGAGCCCTCATTTCCCGCCGCGTTGACGGCCTTGGCGTACCCGGTCGTCCACGGGTGAATCAGGTTCAGGTAATGCTGCTCTCGTTTGAGGTAGCTGGCGTTCCCGTACGGCGTGGGGGTGTCTCCGCCGGGCTTCGTCGGGGTGGTCGCCTTGGCCTTGCCGAGCTCGGTCAACAGCCACCAAATCCCATTATAGATCTGGGTGGTCCCGGGTTCACTCACGTGCGTGTCCGGGGTGCAGTCGTACATTCCGTCATCGAAGCAGAAGTACGAGCCGTACCCTTGGTAGAGGGCCGGGGAGAAGTAGTAGATGTACTGGTCCCAGTGCGCTGTATCTCGGAAGAACAGCCTGAACGTGCCGCCGAAGCGGTTCGGTCCCGGCGTGACCCACAGCGACCCGCCTCGGCTCACATCGTAGCGACCCGAGAAGGTGGTGGTCGGGGTGGCCGGATTGCCGAGCCCGTAGTTCGGAACCGGGTTCCCCCCCGTGGTCGGGAAGGCCATGCGGTACGTGGCCGTCGGTCCGAAGTTCGGCTCGAACTTCCCGGGGCCGTTGTAGACGTGATAGAAGTAGGTCGTGGTGTAGCCCGGCCACGCGGTCTTCGGGGTGAGCGTGTCCGTGAATTGCGAAGTCACGACACTTTGCGGAAGCGTGAACGCCCCGCCAATCGGGTTGCCGCGCGCCACATCGGCCGTCGCGGGCGGATAGTTGTAGCCCCCCGTTTTGACGTCGAGGTAGTAGGGAATCAGGTAGCCCTGGTACATTCCCGCACCGCCCGGTGTCACTCCGGGGTTGGGAATGCCGTGCCACCGCTGTTCGAGCCGAAACAGCGCTGTGTCTGCCA
>JAFDBP010000047.1 GCA_019313245.1 Deltaproteobacteria bacterium | reverse complement strand
GCTTTGGGGCGCTGAAAACGCGTCTCGTGCAGTATCAGCAGCTCTCGGCGCTCGGCTCCGATGGCAGCAGCTTTGCAGTATATCCGCCCGTTTTTGGGTGGGGAGCTTGGCGATAACGTGACTAAAACCGATGGTGGCCGGCCCCGCTTCGCTCGAGGCAGGGCGACCACCACGCTGATCGAGGGAACGCTTGGCGATTTTTGAAGCGGAGCAGAATCAGTCGACCCCCTGTTCGCAGCGGGGTTCGGAGGGCAACGCACCGAACGCAGACGGAGCCGTCGTCGGCGCCGTGATGGTGGTGGGTGGTGGCATCGCCGGCATGCAGTCGTCGCTCGATCTGGCCGACGCGGGCTACAAGGTCTATCTGGTCGAGAAACAGTCCGCCATCGGCGGGCACATGGCACAGCTCGACAAGACCTTTCCCACCAATGACTGCGCGATGTGCACGATCTCACCGCGGCTCGTGGAGGTGGGGCGCCACCCCGACATCGAGCTTCTCACCGACAGCGAAGTCGTCACGGTCGACGGCGAAGCGGGCGACTTCAAGGCACAGATACGCACCCGCTCGCGTTTCATCGACGCCACCAAGTGCAATGGCTGCGGCGCTTGCGCCGAAGCCTGCCCGGTGCCGGTCGCCAATGGCTTCAACCTGCAACTCGACCAACGGCGCGCGGCCTTCAAGCTCTATCCCCAGGCCACACCCAACGCCTATGCGATCGAAAAGCGCGGCGTAGCACCGTGCCGCGACGCCTGCCCGGCGGGTCAACGCGCGCAGGGCTACATCGCCCTGGTTCGCGAGGGCCGCATCGAAGACGCGATGCGCACGATCAAGGAAGACAACCCGTTTCCGGCGATCTGCGGGCGCGTCTGCAACCGCCCCTGCGAAACCGCGTGCAGCCGGGCGAAGGTGGACGAAGCGATCAATATCCGCGGCCTCAAGCGCTTCGTCACCGACACCATCTACGCCAAGCCGCGCGTCACCCCCGAGCCGGTACCGCGGCGCTTCGACGAACGCATCGCGATCATCGGAGCCGGTCCGTGCGGCTTGACGGCCGCTCAGGATCTCTGCATGGACGGCTACGACGTGACGGTTTTCGAGGCTCTGCCGACGGCGGGCGGAATGCTGCGCTTCGGCGTTCCCGAATACCGCTTGCCCGCCGCCGTCGTGGATCGCGAGGTGCAGGACATCCTCGACCTCGGCGTCGAGCTGCGCACGAATACGCCCGTCACGAACCTCGAAGATCTGTTCGAAGACGGCTACAAGGCCGTCCTGGTCGCCGCGGGCGCCCAGGAGGGAATCCGGCTGGGCATCCCGGGCGCGAATCTCGACGGCGTACTGATCAACACCCACTTCCTGCGCGACGTCCGACTCGCCGAGATCGACGACGACGCGAGAGACCCCCGCTCCGACATCCAGGGCAAGCGCGTACTGGTAATCGGCGGCGGCGACGTCGCCATCGACGTCGCGCGCACCGCCCTGCGCCTCGACGCCGCCGAAGTCAGCATGGCCTGTCTCGAGAGCCGCGAAGCCATGCCCGCTTCGAAGCAAGAAGTCCGCGAAGCGCTCGAGGAAGGCATCGAGATTCACAACGGACGCACCTTCCAGCAAATCCTCGACGACGGCGACGGAAATGTGACCGGAGTCGAGTGCCAGCGCATCGAACGCTTCGACTTCGGGCCGGATGGTCGCTTGAACGTGCAGACCGAAGCAGATTCAGAGCACGTCCTGCCGGCTGACGTGGTGATCTTCTCCGTCGGCCAGCGCGTCGGCCTCGCTTTCCTGCCCGAGGGCGCCGGGGTGGAGCTCGCGCCGAACCGCACCGTCTCCATCGATCCCAACACGTACGCGACTGCCCGCCCCGGCGTATTCGCCGCGGGCGACAGCACCAGCGGCACTTCCTTCGTGATCGAAGCCGTGGCCAGCGGACATCGCAGCGCCAAGGCGATCCAGCACTACCTGCGCGGCGAGCCGCTCGCGGAAGAAGCGCCCGCCGAAAAGCCTCCGGTGGCGGAGCTGAGCCAGGCGGAACTCGACGGGCAGGTAGAGCGCGGCGAGATCGTGCGCGCGCCGCGCGTGCCGAACCCCGAGCGGAACCCCGACGAGCGCCGCGGCGACTTTGGCGAAGTCGAAGCCGGCTACACCGCCGAGCAGGCCGCCGCCGAGGCGGCGCGCTGCTTGTCGTGCGGCGTGTGCTCGGAGTGCCGGAGTTGTTTCCACGCCTGCGGCGTCAACGCCGTCGATCTCGACATGCCCGACCAGATCCGCGAAATCGAGGTGGGCGCGGTAATTCTGGCGCCGGGCTTCGAGGCGTATCGTGCGGAACTCTCCGAGGAGTACGGTCTCGGGCGCTATCCGAACGTCGTCACTTCGCTTCAGTACGAGCGCCTGCTCAGCGCCTCAGGCCCGACCGCGGGACACGTGAAGCGCCCCTCGGACGGAGCGCGGCCGAAGAAGATCGCCTTCCTGCAATGCGTCGGTTCCCGCGACGCCTCGCACGATTACTGCTCGACCGTTTGCTGCATGTACGCCGCCAAACAGGCCGTCATGACCCTCGAACACGAGCCCGACACCCAGATCCACGTGTTCATGATGGACATGCGCGCCTTCGGCAAGAACTTCGAGGCCTACTACCAGAAAGCGCGCGAGAGGGACGGCATCGAATACACGCGCTGCCGCATCTCGGGGCTCAAGGAAGACGTCACGAGCGGAAACCTCTCGCTCCAATACGTGGTCAGCGCTGCGGCGCCGAACGCGGACGCCCCGCTGCAGATTGCGAGCGGCTCGCGGGTCCGAGAGGAAGAGTTCGACATGGTCGTGCTCTCGGTCGGCATGGAGATCTCCGAGAGCGTCAAGAATCTGGGGCATCGGCTCGGCATCCAGCTCGACGAACACGGGTTCTGCAACACCGTGCAGTTCGATCCGCTGCAAACCAGTCGACAGGGCATCTACGCAATCGGCCCCTTCCGAGAACCGCGCGACATCTCGGAGTCGATCGTCGAAGCCAGTGGAGCCGCGGCCGCAGCCGGAGGTCTACTGACCCGTTCGCGCGACTCACTGACCAAGGAAACCATCTTCCCGCCGGAGCGCGACGTATCCGGAGAAGAACCGCGCACCGCGGTCTTCGTCTGCCGCTGCGGATCGAACATCGGCGGCTATCTCGACGTGACGGGCGTAGCCGATTACGCCAAACACCTGCCCAACGTGATCCATTCCGAAGAGAAGATCTACGCCTGCTCGCAGGACTCGATCGTCCACATCGCCGAGAAGGTGAAGGAGCTGGGCGCGAACCGCGTCGTCGTGGCGAGCTGCACCCCGCTCACCCATTCGCCGCTGTTCGAGAGCAGCATCCGAAACGCGGGCCTCAACCCGCACCTGTTCGAAATGGCCAACATTCGCAATCAGTGTTCCTGGGTGCACGGTCAGGACTGGGATGGAGCGACCGAGAAAGCCAAGGACCTGGTGCGCATGGCGGCAGCGCGCAGCAGCGAACTCGAGCCCCTCACCACGACGGAAATGCCGATGACGAAGTCGGCGCTGGTGGTCGGCGGTGGCATCGCGGGGATGAGCGCAGCGCTCTCGTTGGCCGAGCAGGGATTCCCCGTGGATCTGGTCGAGAAGAGCGATCAACTCGGCGGAAACGTGCGCAACCTGCACTTCAGCATCGAGGATATCGCGGATCAGGGCAGCATCCCGCGCGCGGCCGATGGGGCGATCACCGGCCCCCAGGATTTCCTGGCCGAGATGATCGACAAGATCGACAAAGAGCCGCTCATCACGCTCCACCTGGAGACGCAGCTCAAAGCCACGAGCGGCTTCATGGGCAACTTCACCACGACCCTCGAGCGAGTCTCGGCGGACGGCGCCGCTACCCAGACCGAGGTGCAGCACGGCGTCGCCATCCTCTGCACCGGGGGCGTCGAGTACCGCGGAGACGAGTACGGCTACGGAACCAACCCGAACATCGTCACCGGGCTCGAGTTCGAAGAGATCCTCGCCGAGCACGCGAGGCTGCCGAAGGAAGAGTGCAGCCGGCCGCTTCCCAAGTCCATCGCAATGGTGTTGTGCGTCGGCCCGGCCGAGCAATATTGCGGGCGCATCTGCTGCTCGACAGCACTCAAGAACGCCCTGGCGCTCAAGCGCCTGGATCCGGCCGCGCAGGTCACGATTCTATACCGCGAAATGCGCAGCTACGGGTTCAAGGAGCGACTCCACACCCAGGCCCGCGATGCCGGTGTGGCCTTCATCCACTACGACGAAACCAGCCGCCCCGAAGTGCGGACACTGGATTCGTCCGATTCGGGTGATACCAGCCTGGAAATCCGTGTCTGGGAAGAAATCCTCGGCCGCGAGATTACGCTGCAGCCCGAAATGCTCGTCCTCAGCAATCCCGTTGTTCCGGCGCCGGCGGCGCAGGAGATGAACGAGCGGCTGAAGGTTCAGCTGGACGGCAACGGCTTCTTCCTGGAAGCGCACGCGAAGCTGCGACCGATCGATTTCGCCTCGGACGGACTCTTCATGGCGGGCCTGGCCCACTATCCGAAGTTTCTCGACGAGTCGATCGTGCAGGCACAAGCGGCCGCGGCGCGCGCCGCGACCCTGCTGGCCCACGACACGATCACTACGGGCGGAAAGGTCGCCAACATCGATCCCTCCCTCTGCGTCGCCTGCCTGACCTGTGTGCGCACCTGCGCCTACGGGGTCCCGAGGATCGACGGCGAACTCACGGGAGTCGGCGGCATCGAGGGTGCGGCCAAGATCGAAGCTGCGCTCTGCCAGGGCTGCGGGCTCTGCGCCGCAGCCTGCCCGGCCGGCGCGATTCAACTGATGCACTACACCGACGCACAGGTGATGTCGAAGGTCGACGCACTGATGCTCGATGATCCGCCCGAGGAGATTCCGACGGCATGACGCAATCGCCCGAATTCGAACCCCAGATCGTGGCATTCTGCTGCCTGCACTGCGCCTACGCGGCGGCCGATCTCGCCGGCGGGTCGCGCTGCGGCTACCCGTCCTCGATCAAGATCGTGGCGGTGCCGTGCACCGGCCGCGTCGACTCCGTGCATCTGGTCAAGACGCTCGAAGACGGCGCCGACGGCGTGATGGTCGCGGGCTGCCTGCCGGGCCGCTGCCACTTCCAGACCGGAAATTTGCATGCCAAGCAACGCGTCGACCACGTCCGCGAACTGCTCGAGGAGATCGGACTCGAACCCGAGCGCGTGCGGATGGTCAACGTTTCGGCCGGGATGGGGGTGCAGTTCGCAGAGAACGCCAAGGATATGTCCGAAACGATTGCCGCGCTCGGGCCCAACCCCTTGCGCGTGCCCAAGTCGCAGGCTTCGACGACAGACGCTGCGTTGGAAGGAACGAACTGAAACGAGGGGTCGCCCGGTTTGGCGACCCACGCAACAGGATGGAGACGGGACATGATCGTCGCTGAACGAAAGCCGCTGGACGACATCATCGAGATGTTGGGCGGACAAGGCAAGGTGCTGGCCGTAGGCTGCGGTACCTGTGTCGCCGTTTGTTTCGCCGGTGGCAAGAAAGAAGTCGAGATGCTGGCCTCGTCGCTGCGCATGTCCACCAATCTCAAGGGCAATAAACTCGAGGTCGACGAGACTTCGGTTCAACGCCAGTGCGAGGCGGAGTATCTCGAGGTGCTCGACGAGCGCGTCAAGGATTACGACGCGATCGTCTCGCTGGGCTGCGGGGTCGGCGTGCAGTATCTGGCCGAGCGCTTCCCCGAGAAGCGCATCATTCCGGCGCTCGACACCAAGTTCATGGGCGGCCCCACCGAGGCGGGCGTGTGGGAGGAGCGCTGCCAGGGTTGTGGCAGCTGCGTGCTGGGCATCACCGGCGGTGTCTGCCCGATCAGCCGCTGCGCAAAGCAGCTGATGAACGGACCCTGTGGTGGGTCGAAACACGGCCACTGCGAGATCGACGAGGACGTCCCGTGCGCCTGGCAGAAGATCTGGGAGAGCATGGAGAAACTCGGGCGACTCGATGAGCTGATGCAGGTCAGTGCGCCCAAGGACTGGTCGACGAGTCGAGACGGTGGCCCGCGACGCGTCGTTCGCGACGACATCCGAACGCCGAAAACCGAAGACAGCTGATAGGCGGACGCAAAATGGCAATGCAGCAAGCAATCGAAAACACCGAAGAAAAAGGCCGCGCCCTCAAGGCCGGGAGCAATCTCGAGCGCGTGCTGGCGGCGGGCCACTTCGCGGTTACCGGCGAACTCGAGCCGCCGAAGAGTCACGACGCGGACATCGTCCGCAAGCGAGGCAAGGTCGTCGAGGAGTGCCTCGATGCCGCCAACATCACCGACAACCAGACCGCGATCGTGCGCATGAGCAGCATCGGCAGCGCCCTCCTGATCAAGGACTCGGGCCTGGAACCGGTCATCCAGATCACCTGCCGAGACCGCAATCGGCTCGCGATGCAGGCCGACCTGCTGGGCGCCGCCGCTCACGGCATCAAGAACGTGCTCTGCCTCTCCGGGGACCACCAGTCGTTCGGGAACCACCCCGGCGCGAAGAACGTTCACGACATCGATTCGATGCAACTGATCCGCATGATCAAGGACATGCGCGATGAGAGCCGATTCCAGTGCGGCGAAGAGATCCCCGGCGGCGGTCCGCGCTTCTTCATCGGGGCGGCCGCAAACCCGTTCGCCGACCCGCTCGAGCTGCGACCCCACCGGCTCGCGAAGAAGGTCGCAGCGGGCGCCGATTTCGTGCAGACCCAGCTGGTTTACGACATGGACCAATTCCGGAAATACATGGCAAAGGTGGTCGACATGGGTCTTCACGAGAAGGTGTCGATCCTCGCGGGCGTCGGCCCGCTCAAGAGCACCGGAATGGCGCGTTACATGCGGGACAAGGTGCCGGGCATGATGGTTCCGGACATCTTCGTCGACCGCATGGCGGACGCCGTGAAGGGCATCGACAAAGACGACAAAGCGGCGAAACAGGAGGCCTGGCGCGCGGAGGGCATCAAGATCTGCATCGAGCAGTGCCTGGAGATGAAGGAGATCGAGGGCGTGGCCGGCGTGCACATCATGGCCATCGGCTGGGAAACGGCCGTTCGGCCGATCGTTGAGGGCGCGGGCCTGATGCCGCGACCCAAGGTGGACTGATGGCAAACGCGATCGCAGTACAAAACAACACCGCGGAACAACCGCTGCCGCTGTCGATGTTGGAGCACGTCGGGCAGAACGTCTTTCGCTGCTATCAGTGCAGCAAATGCTCCAGCGGCTGCCCATTGGCCGATCGCTTCGACCTGACTCCGAACCAGGTGATGCGCAGCATCCAGCTGAACGACCCGCTCGTACTCGAGAGCAAGGCCATCTGGCTGTGTGCGAGCTGCCAGACCTGCACGACGCGCTGCCCGCAGGAAATCGACGTCACCGGCGTCATGAACGCGCTGCGCATCGAGGCGACGGAGCGCGGAATTCCGCCCGCGATTCCCGAGATCGCGCGCTTCAACGACTACTTCATGCGCTTCGTGCGAAAGCTCGGGCGGGTGCCCGAGCTGCTGCTGATCCTCTCCTACAACCTGGCCGAGCGAAAACCCTTCCGCGATCTGGGCATGGGCCTACAACTGATCAAGCGCGGCCGGCTCAAGTTCCTGCCCCACATCGGGCGGGTGCCCAAGAACGTCAAGCCGATCGCCGAGCCGAAGGACAAGATCGGATACTTCCCCGGCTGTGCGTCGCTTTCGAGCGCCGCGGAATACGATCGCACTGCGCGCACGGCCGCCGAGCACCTCGGCATCCAATTCGTCGAGCCGCCGGACTGGGTCTGCTGCGGCGCGAGTTCCGCGCACGCCGTCGACGAGAAGGAAGCCCACGAGCTTCCGATGAGCACCCTCGCGACCATCGAGCAGATGGGACTCGACACCGTGACCTCTCCCTGCAGCAACTGTTTCTCCCGCCTGAAGGCGGCCGAGCAGACCGCGAACGAGGATCGGCCTTCGGACCACGGGAACGGTGGAGTCGGTAGCGAGGTGCACGTGCAGCACCTGCTCGACGCGATCATGGATCGGGTCACTCCGGAGCAGATCAAGAGCAAGGTCGAACGGCCGCTGAGCGGCCTGAAGGTCGCCTGCTACTACGGCTGCTTGATCACCCGGCCCGGCCCGGCCACGGGCGCCGAGCACGTCGAGTACCCGATCAAGATGGACCGCATGATTCGGGCGCTCGGCGCAGAAACCGTCGAGTGGTCGTGCAAGACCGAGTGCTGCGGGGGCGCGCTGGGCCTGACCCAGGCCAACGTGGCGATGGAGATGTCGCGCAAGGTGCTGGAGGACGCGCGCAAATGCGGCGCCGAGGCTGTCGTCACCATGTGTCCCTTGTGTCACATGAACCTGGACGCTCGCCAGCGCGCATTGGAACTCGATCGGGAAGTGCCGATTCTTCACGCGACGCAGCTGATGGTACTGGCATTCGGCAAGGGACCGAAGGCCGCGCTGCTTACCAAGAATCTGGTGGACCCCCGCCCGATGCTCGAGTCCAAGCAACTGCTGGGTGACGCAGCTCGCTAACGCCCCTAGCTGACGAGTTCGCGCAAGCGCTCGATGGCTTCGGGGCTGCCCAGCGTCAGCAAACGATCGCCGCACCGGACCTCGAACGATGGATCCGGGTTCGGCGTCATCGATCTCGCTCGCTCGACCGCGACGACGTTCGCGCCGGTCTGTGCGCGCACATTGAGTTCGGCGAGCGACCGGCTGCCTTCGAAACTCGCCGGCACGTCGACCCAATGCGTCGCAACTTCGTCGAGCAGATCGGCGAGCCACGGATCCAGGATCGTCTCGGGCGCGCGCATGAACTCGTAGCCCTCGTCGCGCAGCTCGCTGGTAAAGCGCGCGATCGACTCCTCCGAAACTCCAAAGTGCCGCAGCGTCGACCCGGTGAGCGCGAGCGTCGATTCGAACTCCTCCGCGACCACCATCGTCGCACCGGCCCGTTCGAGTTCGTCGACTTCGAGCACATAGCGCGTGCGCGCGTAGATCGGGATTTTGGGCGCAAGCGATCGCGCGAGCGTCACGACTTCGCGCGTCCCGATCGGGTCCGAGATCGCCACCGCGATGAGCCGCGCGTGCGCAATGCCGATCCGCTCGAGAACCGAGTGGCGCATGGCGTCGCCGTAGAGCACGGGCTCGCCTCGACTCCGTGAGGCGGCGACCGCGGCCGCATTGCTGTCGAGCGCGACGTACGGAATCTCGCGCGCCTTGAGCACGCGCGCGAGATTCTGTCCGGCCAGGCCGAAACCCACGAGAATCACGTGGTTGCGAAACGTTCCGACCGCATCTTCGCCCACCTGCTTTGGCGCGCGCTCCGCACGCCGATCCAGGAATCGCGCGACGCGCGGCGCCACGCTGACGAGAAACGGCGTCGCGACCAGCGTCGCAATCGAGCCCGCAACGAAGACCTGACGCAGCCCCGCATCCAACAGATCGGCATCCGACGCAGCTGCAGCCAGAACGAACGAGAACTCTCCCGTTTGCGCAAGGGCGAGTCCGGTGAGGACGCCGAGCCGGACGCCCTGCCGCAGCGCGAACGCGACGATCGCCGCGATGAAGCCCGCCTTCAGCACGACGACGCAGACGAAGTAGGCCGCGACGCCCGCCAGGTTTTCGAGCGCGACCGCGGGGTCGAAGAGCATCCCCACCGCGGTAAAGAAGACGCCGAGCAGCAGCCCCCGCAGCGGCACCACCTCGGCGAAGAGTTGATGGGCGTAGGGTGAAGCCGAGAGCACCAGGCCGCCGGCGAAAGCCCCCACCGCGAGCGTGAGACCGATCTCCTCCGCAAACACCGCCGAGCCGACCACCGCGAGCACCGCGACCATGGTGAAGATCTCGCGCGAACGCACGCGGGCGGCGCGATCCAACAGGTAGGGGAACGCGAAGCGGGCCACGAGAAAGAACACGGCGAGTTCTGCGAGCGAGCGCACGAGGCCGAGCGCAACATCCGCAGCGTCGCCACTGTTGCGCGCGGCCAGAATCGACACCCCGAGCAGGAGCGGGACCACACAGAGATCCTGAAACAGCAGGATTCCCACGGTGAGCTGGCCTTGAGGCGCATCGATCTCGCCGCGCTGGGAGAGGATCCGCATCACGAGCGCCGTACTCGACATCGCGACCAGGCCGCCCATGACCAGTGCGGCCGGGAGGTCGAGCCCCATCGCGGTTCCGATCGCGGCGACGCAAGCGAGCGTCGCAACGACCTGGAGCCCGCCGCCGAAAAGCGCCAGCTTCCAGAGCCGGCGCAATCGTTCGAGGGGCAACTCGAGCCCGATCTCGAAGAGCAGGAAGACGACGCCGAGTTCGGCGAGCGAGCGCACGCGATCGGGTTGGCCGATCAGACCCAGGCCGCCGGGGCCGACCAGCGCCCCCATCACGAGAAACCCGGCGATCGCCGGCAGCCGAAACCGCTCGAAGATCGCCACCCCGGCCGTCGCCACGGCGAGCAGCACGAGAAGCTCGATGAGAAACTGCGGGTCCAAGACCCCCATGGTAACCCGCGTTCGCGCAATCGCAGCCGGCGAGTCGAATCGTGCAGGGGCAGCTGCTAAGCGGGGGGTGCCGGGAGCCTACGCCTCGCTGATGCCGTGCTCCTTCATGTAGGCGCGAATCATCGACGCGTGACGCAAATCGTCGCGGTGGATGCGCTCGGAGATCGCGGACACCTCCGAATCCTCCGGTGGCTGTAGTGCGTTTTCGAAGATCATCCCGTCGGTCGTCGTCTCGATTTCGAGTGCAGTCCGAAACGCAGCCTCGCGCGTAAGGGGATGCTCCTTGATCTGCTCCAGGAGCTTCTCCAGCATGTTGTTTGCCTCTATGAGGTACTCGACCCGAGCCGGGAGAATCTCCTCTCCGTATTCGGAACCGAAGACTTTGCGCCCCGCCTCCAGCAGGCCCGCGTGGCCGTTTTCCTCGACGCTCAGTGTCCACCAGAAATCGGCATCATCGGGAAACACCTGAAAGAATTCGAAGTAGAGCATCGACACGTTGTGCTCGTGCCGAATCGCCTCGTCGAGCAGGGTATCGAGTGCGTCGTTCATATTGGAACCCTCTCCTCAATCGTGTGCGCTCATGCGACCGGAGAGTGTACCAGCTCGGATGCGGGCCACCCGGGCGGCCCCTTTGAAGGCCCGCGATTTCGAGCCCGCGAGCGGCGGCTACTGTGCCAGCAGCTTCGCCTTGCGCGCGTCGAACTCCTCCTGCGTCAGCACCCCGCGCTGGCGCAGTTCGTCGAGCTTTTCGAGCTCGTCCGCGATCAGTCTCGCGGGCTCGCCGTTCGGCTCAGGCGGGCGCTGGGTGCGCAATACGATCTCATCCGCGAGTTCTGCAACCCATTGGTTGTAGTTGGGATGGATCCGCGGCCCCGTGGAGCCGCCGTGTACCTGGCCCTTCGTTCGCCTCTTGCGCGCCTTCGTGGTGTAATTCAGGTTCTTGCTGTCTTTGTAATCGATCCAGAAGTTCGTCTCGTCATAGCCGATCACGACCACCGCCTCGTGCGACCGCCGGAAGAGGATGGCCGTCAGCGTTCCCGGGGCCTCCTCGATGATTCGCCAGCCCTGGTTTTCCGCCGCCAGGGCAATCGCGGCGGCGATTCGATCGGGAGCGGTCCCGGCCGGAGCCAGGTGGAGGCGCGGCGGTATGTTCTCGAGCGGCTTGCTCTTCTGCGCGGCGGTAGCTTCCACCGCTGTCATCAGCAGGACGCATGAAGCCGCCGAAGCCCAGACCCACATCGCCGTGAACAATCGCTTCATCGCGCTCTCCATCAGTTGCTGCCTCGTCTTCTCATCCGCCAGAATCGAGCAGGCGCCTGCGAATGGCGGATCGCCGTGAACCGTGTCGCGAATTCCAAAGCATAGGCAATTCGAGCTGTACTATCGCCGGTGTCAGGCTCGACTGGCAATTCACTGTAGATGAAACGAAGATCTCTGGACCTGGGATCCGGGATCGGCGTATCATCGCCACTTGAAAGCCACGATGACGGATGGCGGTGGTGTAATTGCAATACCACCGACTTCACTTCTCGGAGAAGCGAAATGCTAGAAGCCAGCCACCGCTACTTCCACCGTGCCGCCGACCTGCTCGACCTGGCACCCAAGGTTCGAGAGGTGCTGCTGACCCCGAATCGGGTCATCAAAGTGGAGATCGTAGACGAGACCGATGATGGGAAGCTGATGCATTACACGGGCTTCCGCGTTCAACACAACAGCGCACGCGGACCCTGCAAGGGAGGCCTGCGTTACCACCCGGCGATGGACGAAGATCACGCAACCGCCTTGGCGAACTTGATGACCTGGAAGACGGCAATCGTCGACGTGCCGTTTGGGGGCGCCAAGGGTGGCATCAACTGCGATCCGAACGAGATGAGCCGATTCGAGATCGAACGGGTTACCCGGCGATTCGTCGATCGGTGCAAAGAGGTGATCGGGCCCACCATCGACATTCCCGCACCCGACGTCAACACGAATGCCGACGTGATGGCCTGGATCATGGACGAGTACTCCCGCCACTATGGTTTCTCACCGGGTATCGTCACCGGCAAACCCCTTCACCTCTTCGGCTCCGATGGTCGCGAGGAGGCGACCGGCCGCGGCGTCATGTACGCCCTCGAAGAGGCGCTTCGCGATCGCGGACGGGAGCTTTCCGGCAGCACCGTGGCGCTCCAGGGCTTTGGCAATGTGGGGAGCCATGCGGCGCGCCTGATCGCCGAACGGGGCGGAAAGATTGTCGCCGTGGCGGATCACAAGGGAGGCGTGTCGAACGAGAAGGGTCTCGACGTCCCGGCGCTCGTGACCTGGGCGGCCGAACACCGAACCGTGGCGGGTTTCGCAGGCGGAGATGCATTCAGCGGCTCCGAGATCATCGCCTGGCCCGCAGACGTACTGATCCCCGCCGCCCTCGAGGACGCGATCGACGGCACGAATGCCGATCAGGTCCGCGCGCAGATCGTCGTAGAAGCCGCGAACGCCCCAACCACCCCGGAGGCGGACACCATCCTCGCTCGAAAGGGAGTACTGATCGTCCCGGACATTCTTGCCAACGCGGGCGGCGTGACGGTGAGCTATTTCGAGTGGGCGCAGAACATCCAACAATTTCGTTGGGAACTCGACCGCGTGAATGCCGAACTCGAAAAGAGCATGCGCCGCGCCTATGCCGGCGTCCGCGAACTCGCCAAGGAGAAGAGCACCGATCTCCGGACGGCGGCATTCACGCTGGCCATTCAGAGAGTGGGACGCGCGGCGCTCTCCCGCCGCAGCCTTCGCGAGAATATCGATTTGGGTTGAGAGAGAGCAGCTCTACCTCGAAGAAGAGCGGGCGCGATCCGGATCTCCTCTTCGGCGAGAACTTGCGGCGGATGTCGCGAACGGCCTCCTCGGCAGAATCCTTCCGGGGCATGGGCCCTTCTTGCTCTTGGAGCCCGTAACCCTCTCTTAGTCTATCCCTCGATTTGGCCCAAACTCGGCCGACGGCTTGCAGGTGTGTGCTGAGAAGAGTCCGGTGCGGTTGACCAAAGAAGATCAACTAACAGGATCAGCACAACCCCACCCGGGAGCAAGCGCCCGGGCGGGGTTGACAGCCGAAGATTTCTCGGCTCTACGGAATTGGGACTGGAACGTAATCCTCGACGATATCTTTCCAAATATCTTCCTGCGAATCGCCTTCGCTCTGCCTTACGAAATCCGCAATCCAATCGCTGAGCAGCACGCCATTCGCCTCTTGGGTGTAGAACAAAAAGGGCTGCCGAGACGGAAAGTTCGGCGTCGGGGCTGTAACTTGAACTGCCCCGTGGGTGTCGTCAGCGCTGACGATGAAACGCTTGTACCGCTTCGGGTATGCGTCGTTGAGCGCGCCGTGCTCAGTGAGGATCAAATTGCGATAAACCTCCGGGTCCATGAGACTGCCGTCGCCCTGTGCGAAGAACCGGTTGGTCCTGTCGGAGTCCGTTTCGTAGAACGCCTCCCGGATGGTAGAGTCGTTTTCGAGCCTCCAATCGATGATCCCCGTTTGCTGACCGAAGGCATCGCAGCGTCCATCGAGGATGCAACTCGCCGGATAGAATTGTGCAAATTCCCAGTCGAATGCCCGTGCCACGACGGAGAGACAGGAGAGATCATTGGGATCAGCGCAGAAAAATGGCGGCCCCACCGAGGTTCCAAGGTTGACCACGATTGGTCCCGCGTCGTTGTGTACCGTGAGCTTCGCCTGGTTTCCGTAGACGAATCGAGCCAAGAATGGGGCGAAGGCAGCCACGCCGACACCTCCCGCGCTATGGCCCATGACGGTGACATGCTTGGCATCCGGAAACGTGCCCCCCGCGACGTCCATGCCGGCGCTGAGGTTGCGTACTCCTCGATGGTGACGTGTCTGTCCGTAAGGAAAGTTCCCGTCGTTGACGTCGTTGTCGCCACCGAAGGCGGATCCGTCACAGTACGGCATGTACACGATCGAGTAATCCGCAAACGGGTTGTCGGACGAACTGGAGTCGAAGACGCCGGGGAACGGCGGTGCCTCGGGGGGTGCCTGGTCTTCGGCGAGGATGTTGCAATTATAGAAACCCTCCCAGCAAGCGCCGCCGCCCTGCAGGAAGATCAAAAGCTTTTTGGGATCCCCAGCCCTGGTAAATACGGAGTATTCCGTTCCGGCGATGCAAACCGGGCCGTCCGGGCGGAAACCCGAGGGATAACTGGCGTCGGGGGTGAACTCGCGGTCGAATGTGTGCTTGGTCCAAACGCCGAAATCACTTTCAACTGAAGAAGAAGTTTCGAGGTACTTGTCGACGCCGGCATCGCTCAACTCTTTGAAGGCATTGCCGCTGAGACCTTTTCTTTCGCCTCCGCCCTTTCGAGGATCCTTACCTCGAGCGCTGGCGACATTAACAGCAATGACAATCAGCGCGAGCCCAATGAGCAGCAGCCGAATCAATTGGATAGATCGCATGTTTCCTCCTTAACCGCATTTTCCGCGCGCAGCGATTCTCCAAACAGGACGACGCGTCGCGGCCCTCTCAGGTGTTTCGCGGTCACCAGCAAGATGCAAGCCATCCGGATGGAGAGTTCCGAGCATGGCGAAAACCCGTTTTTTTCTGGTGCCTTGGCGAAGGGGAAGTGAAATTTTTGGACGAATAGCAAGCCGGTTCTTGAGAAAAGCATTTCCGAAAAACGGAAACGGAATTTCCGAGGGATCTCTCATGTTGCCGTGGGGATAAGGCATCAGCTCGAAATACGGTCTCGCATTTCGATTGTGAGGTTCCGAGGGGGAGCCCACGTCACTTCCAGCTCGCTCGCCGAATCGCCTCGCCCAGCCGGATCCGCCGCACCACCCTTGCAGTTGCGATCGAAGAAGAAGGCCCTCCCTTCCCGATCATTACAAAGGAGTGTGTCAAACACGAGGTCCGAGAGCACTGGTTCGGCCCGAAATCCTCTCTTAGATCATCGGCTCAACTGATCCAGACTCAGCTGACGCCTAACACCCTCCCCGAAAACGCAGCTTGTTTTTCCTTATGATCACTTACTGTCAACCAGGCACGCAGGTCTTTCTTCTCCATCGACAATCGCGCGGGTTTGCCGTTTCGTCGCTCTGCCAGTCCGCACGGGCGCAATCTCCGGGTCGTTCATAAAGCGCGCAAAACTCCCCGAGCGCGCATCCATTGCCATCGATTTCGAATCCATCAGAGGTCGAAGGGCACAGGTCATCGGCGCCCGAAATGCCGTCCATATCATCAATCAGATCACCATTAGGCTTAGATACAGGTGTCGACT
>JAFDBP010000046.1 GCA_019313245.1 Deltaproteobacteria bacterium | reverse complement strand
GTCGGTCCCGTTGCGGAGGCGCGCCTGAAGCTGCTCGGGATCCAGAAGGTCGGCGACCTCGCGCAGATGGATCCGCGGCGGCTCGTCGAATTGCTCGGCGACTGGGGGCGCGACATCGGAAGACTCGCGCGCGGTGAGGAAACCAGCGAGGTCGAGCCCTACCGCGATCCGCGCTCTTACAGCGAGGAGAATACCTTCAGCAGTGATGTAAGCGATCGCGAGGTCTTGAACTCCGCGATCATCACCCACTCGGAATCCGTCGCGCGCCGCCTGCGGACGGACCGCTTTCGCGCGCGCACGGTGGTGCTCAAACTCAAACTCGGGAAGCGCACGGCTTCGGGCCCGCGCGGCTATCCGAGCCTGAGTCGGCGGGTGACGCTGCCCGAGGCCACCGATGACGGCGCGACGATCTCGAGGTCGGCGATGGATCTGCTCGCGCGGTGCGGCCTCGATGCGCCCGTGAGATTGCTCGGGGTGGGCGTGGCCAACATCGTGCGGGAATCTCTGGGGCAGCTTTCGCTGTTCGAGCCCGGAGAGCGAAGCGCGCGGCGCGAGCGCCTCAACGATGCGCTCGATGAAATCTCCAAGCGCTTTGGCAACGAGGCCGTTACCCGGGGCGAGTCGGATCGCGCGGAGCGGGCCGCGTTGTCGACCCAGATCAAACGCGGCGATCCGGAGGGCCCCCATTAGCGGCGTCGCGCCAGTGGCTGGCGTATCATCCGCGCCCACCATGACCCATCTGCGAATCTTTTGTTCTCTGGTTGCTGCGTCTGCGGTGTTTGCGTGTTCGGACCGCGTCGCGGAGGAGGAAGATCTACTACTCGTGACCACCACGAGCGTGCGGGATTCGGGGTTGCTCGCGGAATTGCTCCCGATCTTTCAGGAGCGGACCGGCGTTCGAGCGCAGGTGGTCGCGGTTGGCAGCGGCGCCGCGCTGCGAATGGGGCGCGACGGCAACGCCGACGTTCTGCTGACCCACGCCCCCGAAGGCGAAAAGGCGCTCGTCGCTTCGGGTGCGGCGGTGAGCCGGGTGCCCTTCATGGAGAACCACTTCGTGATCGCGGGGCCTCCCGAAGATCCGGCCGGGGTTCGCGAAGCGAGTTCGCCCGCGGACGCGATGCGGCGCATCGCAGACTCTTCGGCTCGATTCGTCAGCCGCGGCGACGACTCGGGAACCCACCGGCGGGAAGTCGCGCTGTTGAAAGAAGCGGACCTGGATCCCAGCGGCGGCTGGCCGGGCTTCCTGAGTAGCGGAGCGGGTATGGGCCAGTCGCTTCAGATCGCCGGAGAGAAGCGGACCTACATCCTTTCCGACATCGGCACGTTTCTCGCGTTTCAGAAGCGGATCGAACTCGAGGTGCTCTCTCAGCCGGCTCCGAGTCTGCGCAACGTGTACTCGGTGATTCGCATCGATCCGGCCAAACTCGAACCGGTTCGAGCCGAGCGCGCCGAGCAGTTCCAGGCGTTCCTGCTCGATCCCGAAATCCAGCGGCAGATCGCCGAATTCGGTCGCGAGCGTTTCGGTCGCCCGCTCTTTCGGCCCCTGCATCTGGAGTCGCGGCCGCAATCGTGAATCCTCCTTCGATCGGGTTGCTGGTCGAGATCACGGCCCGCACGCTGGCCGTCTGCCTTCCCGCACTCGCCATTTCGCTCGCGATCGGGTTGCCGATCGGCATCGCCATCGGAGGCCGGCGATTCGCCGGGCGGGTGCCGCTCGTGAGTCTGATCAACACGGGCATGGGCGCGCCGCCCGTCGTGGTGGGGCTGGTCGTCTTTTTCGCACTCGAACGCAACGGACCCTTTGGCAGTTGGAGCCTGCTGTACAGCCCGGTGGCGATGGTGCTAGCGCAAGTGGTGATCGCTCTCCCGCTCGTCGTGGGCATTACACTCGCCGCCGTCGGATCTCTCGATGAAGATTGGGAACTCCAGGTCCGCACCCTCGGTGTGCCGAAGCGCTGGCGCTTGTGGTTGCTGGTGCGCGAGATCCGCCTCGGGTTGCTGGCCGCGGTGATCACGGCGCTGGGGGGGATCCTCTCCGAGGTCGGCGCGGTGATGGCGGTGGGCGGCAACCTCGAAGGCGAGACCCGCGTGCTCACGACCGCGATCCTGATGTACACGCAAATGGGTGAACTCGAGATCGCGCTCGGACTGGCGGTGATTCTGGTCGGCCTGATGTTGGTGCTGGCGGGCTTGTTGACCGCCGTGCAGCAGAGCGGCCGAGCATGAGCGAGGCGACGCTCCTCTCTGTCAGCGACCTGTGCGTCGAACTGCACTCGCGGCGCGGCTCCTTCAGATTGACTGCCGACGAGCTCGAGCTGAATGCGCGCGAAGCGCTCGTGATTCTCGGCCCGAACGGGTCGGGCAAGAGCACCCTCGTGCGCACGCTCGCCGGGCTCGAACGGCCGACCGCCGGCCGGGTGGAGTCCGCGGCGACGGGCCCCGTGACGATGGTCTTTCAGAGCCCGGCACCACTCGCGGGCAGCGTCGCCCACAATGTGCGCGTCGCATTCCTCGGCAAGAAGTTGTCCGGCTCCGAACGCAGGGCGCGCGTCACCGAAGCCCTCGAGCGCTTCAAGATCGATCACCTCGCGGAGCATCGCGCGGCGACGCTTTCGGGTGGCGAACTGCGCAGGCTGGCGTTGTCGCGGGCGTTCGCCCTGCGGCCGGCCGTGTTGCTGCTCGACGAGCCGTTTGCGGGCCTCGACGCCGACGGTCAAGCGGCTCTGTCGCTGGACCTGCGCCGTGCGATATCGGACACGGGGGTTGCGGTCGCGATGGTGACCCACGATCTGCGGCGCGCGATGCTGCTCTCCGATCGCATCGCGGTGTTGATCGATGGAAAGCTCGTCCAGGTCGGTCGCCGCGACGATGTGCTCGAGCGTCCGTCCACGCTCGAAATTGCACGAGTGGTCGGGATGACGAACCTCGTTCAGGGGGTCGTGGGCGAGGATCGGCGCGGCGATCTCGCGGTGGTCGAAGTCGACGAACGACACCGCGTCGCGACGCCGACCGCATTCACGGCGGGAACCCGGGTCTGGATCGGGATTCGACCCGAGCACCTCAAACTGGACATCGGGCGGGGCGAGGTGGATCCGATCGGCAAGGGCATCGTGCGTGAGATCGTCAACGACGGCGTTTCCGTGAGCGTCGGAGTCGATTGGGCGGGTTCGGAGTTGCGAACCCATCTGATGGCGGGCCGCGGCCTGGCGAGAACGCTGGAGCTCGGAGCCCAGGTCTCGCTCTCGGCGAACCCCGAGCACGTGCATCTGATTCCGATTCGATCCACGTCTCAAATGGCGTAGTATTCGCCCATGTCGAATACCAAGGTCCTGCTCGAAGGCTTTTCGTTTCTCGAATCCCCGCGCTGGCGCGACGGGAAATTGTGGTTCTCCGATTTCTACGATCACCGCGTGTTGGCGATGGATGCCGGCGGCCAGACGGAGACGATCTGCGAGGTTCCCCACCAGCCGTCGGGCCTCGGTTGGCTTCCGGATGGGCGCATGCTCGTGGTATCGATGACCGATCGGCGCCTGCTGCGACTCGAAGCCGACGGCCTGGTCGAGCACGCCGACCTTTCGAGTCTGGCCACCTTTCACTGCAACGACATGGTCGTGGATGGCGAGGGCCGCGCCTACGTGGGCAACTTCGGCTCGGACCTCGCGGCCGGTGGCATGCCCGACCCGGCGGCGTTGATCCTGGTCACACCCGATGGCGATGCGCGCGTCGTGGCCGAAGATCTCCTGTTCCCGAACGGATCCGTGATCACTGCGGATGGAAAGACCCTGATCGTCGGCGAATCCTTCGGTGCGCGCATGACGGCCTTCGACATCGAGGCCGATGGCGGCCTTTCGAACCGGCGAATCTGGGCGCAGCTCGAGGCCGCGATCCCCGACGGTTGCTGCATCGATTCCGAAGGCGCGCTCTGGGTTGCCTCACCTCCCACCCGGGAGGTCTTGCGGGTGCGCGAAGGCGGTGAGACGACGCACCGGATTTCGACCGACCAGATGGCGATCGCCTGCACGCTCGGCGGTGACGACCGCCGCACGCTCTACGTCCTGACCGCGCCGAGTGTGGACGGCGTCGAGTGCGAATCGAGCCGGAGCGCGCGGATCGAAGCGCTCGAAGTGGACGTGCCCGGAGCGGAAATTCCCTAGCTGGTGCGATCGAAGAGCGTGCGCAGTGGGATTCGCGTCTCGTTCGGGTCGCGAATCTCCGCCTGCAGATTTGCGAGTTCGAGTTCGGTCGGGCCGATCAACCAGAAGCTCTCTTCGGGCAATTTGTCGAGCGCGGGTCCCTCGGTGTTGAGCGCGCAGATGGCGCGCCGTTCGCGAATCTTGCCCGAGTCGTCTTCCGAGAACCAACGCAGCGGCAGTCCCTGGGTGCGGCACACGTAGGGGCGCTCGGCATAGATGCGGCACTCGCCCTCATCGCCGAGAAACGCACACGCCCCGGGCGGATGCGGGGTTCCGTTTCTGAGCAGTTCCGCGTGGGAAGCGCGGATGTGCTCCGCTTCGATCGGAATCACGGTCAGGTCGTCCACGCAGCACGCATTGCAACCTCGCCCGCAGTGCAGTCGGTCGGCGTGGTGGAGCGCGAGTTCGTCCGCGCGGGCGTCGACTCGTTCGTAGATCGCTCGCACTGCGGTCGGTGCGTCGTTTCGCTTCACGTCTTCAGTCCGCACCTAACAGCATTGCGACTCATCGGTTGGATATCCGCCGCTCTGCCAGGCGTTCATGTGTCCATCGAGATCGTAGATTCTCGAGTAACCCGCATCGATCAGCAGCTTCTCTGCGACTTCGGCCCGGCGTCCGCTGCGGCATAGGACGACGATCTCGTCGCTCTTCGCCGCGTCGATTTCCGCCAGGCGATCGCCGAGTTGGTCATGGGGGATATTCACGGCTCCGGGAATATGAGCCTCCGCGTACTCCTGCTCGCTGCGCACATCGACGATCAGCGGCGCCCGATCGAGTCGGATCCGTTCGGCGAGTTCCGCCACAGAAATGATCTCCGCGTTCGCGTCCGGCTTCGGTCCGTCAGTCGGAGGTGTGCATGCGGTCAATACCACGGCGAGCAGGCCGAGCGTCGGCCAGGCGTTCAGTAGGTGGCTCATCGTCATCCTCTTCATTCGGGCTCCTCGGAATGTTGCTTCAAATCGTCCGTGATTTCGAACCAGGGCGCCTTCGAATCGACGAAGATATGATAAGTCGGTCGGATCCCCGGGTCGCCGTCGAAGGTTCCCGCCGGAATCCAGATCTCGTCGGGGGTCTGGCTGTTTTGAAACGCGAGCTTGGATCCGCAGCGACTGCAGAAGGTTCGCACCGCATCCTTCGAGCTCTGGTATTCGGCGATGAGTTCCTCGCCCCTGGTGTAGCGGCGCTGCTCGGGACGGATGGCTCCGTAGCTTCCGAACGGCGCGCCGTGAACCCGCCGGCACATCTGGCAGTGGCAGAAACACATCTCCAGGAGTTCGCCCGAAATCTCGTAGCGAACCCCGCCGCACAAGCAGCCGCCTTCGATCATGCCCCGGTCCCTCGCACGTTTCGCTCGATCAGTCGGCCCTGCAAGCCTGGAAGATTGCGTCGACCTGGCGCTCGTCGGTTCCGCAACAACCGCCGAGAATGTTCACGTTGGTGAGCGGAAACGACGCGAACGCGGGCAGGTCGATTCCCCTGTGGAAGACGCGGGTCGTCTCGATGCCGCCATCCGTGAGAAACCAGTCGCCATTCAGTTGGGGCAGCGCATCTCGGTATCCGGCCATCGACCACTCCTTCGGTTTCGCGGCTCCGCTGGATTCGCTGCGGGACGCCGTCAGTCGTCCGAGACGGGATGTTGCGTCAGATCGTCGGTGATCTCAAACCAGGACGCCTTCGAGTCGACGTAGATGTGAAAGGTCGGCCGGATCTTCGGGTCGCCATCGAATCCGCCCGAGGCAATCCAGGTTTCGTCGGGAGTGGTTCGAGGCGAGAATTCGAGGTTGGATCCGCAGCGGCTACAGAAGGTTCTCACGGTGTTTTCGGAAGACGGATAGCGCGCGATCAGGTCTTCACCCTGCGTGTAATGGATGTCGCGAGGGTCGATCGCGACGTAATTGGCGAAGGCTGTCCCGTGGCCTCGGCGGCACATCTGACAGTGACAGAAATGCATCTTGTCGAGTTCGCCCGAGATCTCGTAGCGAACACCCCCACAGAGACAGCCGCCGTGAACCATCGCGAACCTCCGAGCTCGAAACAGTACCGGTTGGTCCGTCAATCGTCGAGCGTTCTCGTCTCGGACGGCGGTGGGTGCAGGGGCCGCGGAACGCGGTCGCGGGGAGCGCCGTAGGGCGTTCAGCCCCCGAACTTTTCGATCCAGCGGAGATAGCAGTCCGGCGGATCTTCGACCTGCAGTCCCACACCGCTCTGGATCATGTAGGGGGTGTGGCGCGCGAGCGACGGATCGCGCGGCGCGTAGGTCTCGAGCAGGAAACGCTCGCCGTCCGGCCCGCTGACCGTCACGATGACACTGGCACCGCGGCGAATGTCGACATCCGTCTCGACGAAGAATCCATAAGCGGACAGATCGCGCACGATTGCCGCGTGGCAGCGCCCGCCGATGAGCAGTGAGCAGGGCAACTGCCGCTTCACGCGCGGGTAATCACGCCTTTCCAGTTCCTCTACGAGTTGATTCATTTCGCCGTCCTCCGACTCGCGCCAATTCTATTTGTTGGTGGCCGGGCGATGTCAGAAGGTGACGGGAACGCGCCGACCCCGCAGAACAGCCGCGCAGAGCGACTCGCGGGACCCGGTGTTGCCGCTCATCTGCCTATTGCTGAGCGGCGATCGGGACGCACTCCACCTCGACCAGCCGCAAAGAATCGCCGAAAAGTCGCGCGCCCGACTCCGATCCGTAACACGGAGATCCGATCCTGCTGCGAAAAATGGAGAGAGAAATGATCTTGAAGGCAAAACGCGAAAGGCCCGCTGCCGTCCCGATCGTGCGCCAAGGCGCCGGATACGCGGCGAACGGGCCGGGATTCTACATCTGGGACGAAGACGTGAACGAAGTGCTCCGGATGGCTCGGGAACTCGAGCGCGGGAGCGTGAACCCGAATCGGACGACCCGCTTCATGCTCTCTCGCGAGCTGTCCGATTTGTCTTGACCAGAGCGCGGCGCAATTTTCCCTAGGCTTCTTGGAGCACTTCCTTGATCCAGCGCTCTGCGTCTGGGACGGAGCGGAAGAGTCCGCTGCGGATTTCCGAGTCGGATGCAAAGGCCTGCCACATCCGCGAAATGCCGAAGGTCAGATCGTCCGGCCCGGCGACGGCGATGATGAAGTTTTGTCTCTGACTCGCGGCGGTCATGTCGACCTGTGCAAACTCGCGGATCTCCTCGAGGCTGATGTCGACGTGTTCCGTGGCAGTGAAGTCGATCAGTTGGTATTGGAGGCGTTCGAGTGATTCCGCCGAGTAGATTTCTTCATTGGCTCTGCTGAATTCAGCGGCCGTCACGACGCCCGTGCAGACGAACACCACGCCCGAACCGGCATCGCGATATTGAAGTTCGATCGGCATCATCATCCCATTGGTCGTCGCTCGACCATCCGGCAAAATTCTGCAGGGGAAAATCCTCTCGCGCAAGCTCCGATCCGGGGATTGTAGATCGGCCGGACCGCGCCGATTTCGTCGCTTTGGGCCGAATCGATTTTGTGTCTTTGCGCGGAGACCACCAGTGGGCTCTGTTGCACTTCCGTGTTGGATGCGTCCGATGGGCGGTGCTTCGGATCGACGAGAAAAAAGCTTGACGCGCGCGTCAGTCGTACACCGCATCGATCTGCCAGTGTTTGCGCAGGTGATCGAAGCGCAGGCGGGCGACGGTGCCATCCGCCGTCTGCACGTCGAAGCTGTCGAACGCGAAGTGTTCTTCCTGTGACCACCAGCCGCCCGTGGTGCGCCAGGGTCCCGCAAGCTGAAGCACGCGTCCGTTGGCGATCGCGCTGCGGACGTGCTGGGGCAACCCCTGGGAGACGCGCACACTCGCATCCAGCGGCGGGCGCAGCGCGCGAATTGCGAGCTGACCGGCCGGCCCGGGGATCGGCTCGTGCGGTGTGTGCGGGGGGGCGGGCCGGAAGGGCGCCATCTGGAATGCGTCGGGGTGGTTGTGGTCGGCAACCCGGGGCGAGCCGATGCGGTCGCCGCCGCAGAGGGCCTCGAGTTCGGCGAGGGTGCGGCCGAGTGCGGCGGGCGCGGGGCCCGCGGGGCGAAAGAGATCGAGTTGATCGCTCTGGATCGGAACTCCCTCGGTCTCGAGGGTGACGCTTTCCACCGCGGCCTGCGGCGGCTGGGATTCCAACGCGTGGCAGACGAGCCGCACGAGCACCCGCAGATCGAGCGTGGGGGCCGCGGTGCCGATCCACCGCGCTTCGCGCGCGCCGTCTTCCCGCTGCAATGTGAGGGCGAGACCGCCGCAGGCGAGGTGGCGCGCTTCGAGCCGCGCGAGCAAGCGCGAGAGCAGACCCTGGACGACGAAAGCGAGGGATTCGAGTCGATCGATCGGGAACTCGAGGTCGATGGCTTCGAGTAGCCGCGCATTGCTGGGCACGGGCAGCGGCGTGTCGTCCCCGCGGCCCTGGGCGAGTTCGATCAGGCGCATGACGTCCGGTCCCAGCCGACTGCGCAGCGCGCGGCGGGGCAGGGCGAGCAGATCGCTCACCGTATAGACACCAAATCGGGTCAGCGTTTCGGCCAGCGCGTCTTCGGGGTCGAGGATGTCGATCGGCAGGGGCGCGAGAAAGGCGGCTTCGCGGCCGGGTGCGAGCAGGAAGGTCTCGCCTGGCCCCGACAGGCGGCGGGCGGCGATCTGGGCGAGTTGGCGCGACGAGGCGATGGCGACATTGCCGGGCAGGCCGAGGCGTCGTGCGCGCGCGCAGAGTGCAGCCGCAAAGCCCGCCTCGGACTGGAACAGCGCGTCCACTCCGGAGGCGTCGAGGTAGACGGCGGCTTCCGCCGCAAAGGCGCCCGCACTGCGCGGCGCCCAGCTGGCGCGGGGCGACACGCTCAGCGCCGCGTCGAGCAGGGCCGCGCGCGCGGCGGTTTCCAGTGCGGGCGATGCGATGCGCACGATCAGATCCGCACAGACGGCTCGGGCGTGGGCGACGGAAGTCTGGTCGAGCACACCGCGACGCGCGGCTTCCGCAGACACCGCGATGAGTTCCGCACGCGGACCGGGGCCGCTGGCCACGGCCAGGGGCTCACCGTCGAGTTCGGGATGCGCGCGCAGTTCCGCGGTCAGCGGCAGATTGGGGACCAACAGGCACGCTGTGCGCGGCGCGTCGCTGGACATCCCACTACGCGGCCCGCGTGGCGTGTAGACGCGCGGTCGCGTAACGCGGGCCGGGCGGGTTGCGGTGGCGCACGAGGCTCACCTGCACGTCGAGGCCCTCCAGCAGCGCGGGGGTTCCGCTGAAGCGGGTCTGCGCGGGGGCGAGTTCGATGGCGACCTCGGCCGCCGTGCCCAGTGCACGGGTGGCGGTCAAGACGACCAGCGCGGTTCCGCTGCTCGCGGCACTGCGCGCGAGCCGCAGGGCGGTGGCCGGGACGCTGCGAAAATCCGGGATGGCGAGGTCGAGCAGCACGAGCGCGAAGCCGTGGGCATCCAACAGCCGTTCGGCGCAGCGCAGGGCTTGCGGGGTGCGCGGCGTGCGAACCCAGAGCACGCGATCGAGCGACACGCCCGCGCTGTGGGCCGAGCGGGGGTCGAAGGCATCCGCACAGTCGACCATCGCCGTCACCTCTCCCGCGGCGGTGCAGCGGGCGAGCAGGGCCAGGGCCAGTGAAGTGCGGCCCGAGGAGGGCGCACCGGCGATTTCGCTCAGCCGGCCCCGCGGAAAGCCGCCTCCGAGCAGCCGGTCGATCTCGGCAATGCCCGTGGCGAGGCGGCCCGTGGGCTCTGCGGGCGCGCCGCCTCGGCGCAGCTGGGGGCCGAGGTCGCGCAGCAATCCCTCCACGGCGGCCGCGGTGGTGGGGAGAGCCGCGGCCGCCATGGGGGAGGCGGTGTCCAAAGGGGAGCGGAACACGCGCCCATCTTCGCTTTACTTTCGCCTCTCGTCAACGGCCATCTTCGAGGTGCGGCCATTTTTTTGCGCGCGTGCGGGGCGGCCGGGGGAGCCATCCGCGAATGGCTCGCGCGCCAAGAGGTGCGCGGTGGTTGGGCGATGTGAGTTCTCGGCAGTTGCGCTTCTGGTGTGCGGGAACCGAGGGCGCGCTGCGCTTTATTTCGCGGATGGCTCCCCCGGCCGCCCCGCACGCGGGTTGCGGTTTGCGGCGCGCCGCTCGCGTGGGTCTGGCTGTTGAACGCTGCGGGGAGTGATCGATGGGGCGCGAAAGGGCGCGTTGGGGGAGGAAGAGATTCAGGCTGGATCCAGGACTCGGACTTTTCGGCCTTCGATGACGAGCTGGTGGTTGGCGAAGAGTTGGATCGCTTTGGGGACCAGGCGGCGCTCTACGGCCTGGACGCGCTCCGCGAGGCTTGCCGCGGTGTCGCCGGGGTGAACCGGAACTTCTTCTTGCAGGATGATCGGGCCGGAGTCGTACTCGTCGTCGACGAAGTGGACGGTGGCGCCCGTCGTCGTCGCGCCCGCTGCGAGAACGGCCTCGTGGACGTGATGGCCGTAGTAGCCCTTGCCGCAGAACGCCGGGATCAGGGCCGGGTGCACGTTGATGGCGCGCCCGTCGAATTTGCCGCGGGTTTCGAACGGAGAGAGGAAGCCGAGGCAGGCGACGAGGTCGACTTCGTGCCGGTCGAGTTCGGCGTGGATCGCGTCGTTGAAGGCGCCCGGGTTCGGATACCGGTTGCGGGGCACCGCGATTGCGGGAACGCCGCGCCGCCGCGCGCGTTCCAGGCCACCCGCGTTCTGCTTCGAGCTGATGACCGCGACGATCTGCGCCTCGAGCGCCCCCGATTCGATCTGCTCGAAGAGGTTTTCGAGGCTCGTTCCCCCGCCGGAGAGCAGTACAGCCACGCGGATGGGGGTGTGCGCCGTCATGGGTCCATCGGGGAGTCGAAGCTGCGCCGCATCGCGGGCATTCTAACAGCTGTTGGCATTGACGCTCGGCGCGCGGATCGCGAGACTGCGCGCTCTGGAGGAAACATGCCGATCTACGTGTCTGGAGCCGTTGCGCTCGATCACATCATGGTCTTCCCGGACCATTTCAAGCACCACATTCTGCCCGACAAGCTCCACACGCTGAACGTCTCGTTCAACATCACGAGCCTGAAGACGCACTTCGGTGGCACGGCGGGAAACATTGCCTTCTATCTAAAGATGCTCGGCGAGGATCCGCTGATCCTCGCGACCGCGGGCAGCGACTTCGGCCCGTACGCCGATTGGTTGGCGCGTCACGACATCAGCTGCGATGGCATCCGGATTCTCGAGGATGTGCGCACCGCCCAGGGCTTCGTGACCACGGATCTCGACCACAGCCAGATCTGGGCGTTCTACGAGGGCGCGATGGCGCGCGCGCACGAGGCGCGGGTCGAAGATGTCGACGGCGAGGCTTCCTTTGCGATCGTTACCGCGAACGGCAAGCGGGCGATGATCGAGCACGCGCGCAAGCTCAAGGCGCGCGGCGTTCCCACCTACGTCGATCCGAGCCACGGCCTGCCGATCATCGACCGCGACGAACTGCTGGAATTGATCGACGGGTCGGCGGTCTACATCGTAAACGAATACGAGTGGTCGCTCACCCTGGAGAAGACCGGCTGCAGCGAGGAGGAACTCTTTTCGCGCTGCGATGCGATCGTCATCACCAACGGCGCGGAGGGTTCGGTGGTCCACAACGGGAGCGAGAAGATCGAGATTCCGCCCGTGGTCGCTCCGAATGTGGTCGACCCGACCGGCTGCGGCGACGCCTACCGCGCCGGTCTGATGGCCGGACGCGCGCGCGGCCTCTCCTTCGAAGTCGCGGGCCGAATGGGAAGCCTGCTCGGTTCGTACCAGGTGGGGGTCGAGGGAACCCAGAACCTCGTGCTCGACCTCGACGAATTCCGCTCTCGCTACCAGCGCGAGTTTGGTATCGGCTTTTGAGGGGGCGGATCGCATCCGGATGGGATGGCGGCAGCCGTCCGAGATCCGGCTGATCGCCTGCCGTGTCGGCCGAGGCGGACGTCGTCGTCGTCGGTGCCGGGGTAGTCGGTCTCGCGACGGCAGCGGCGCTGGCCCGGTGCGGGCGTTCGGTGATCATCGCCGAACGCAACACGGCGATCGCGCAAGAAACCAGCACCCGAAATAGCGAGGTGATTCACGCCGGCATCTACTACCCGGCGGATTCGCTCAAGGCCACGCTCTGCGTCGCGGGCCGGGAGCTGCTCTACGCGCGCTGTGCTGAGCGCGCGATCCCGCACCGCAAGACCGGAAAATTCATCGTCGCGACCGAGGCCTCCGAGATCGCCGCGCTCGAGGCGCTGCGCGCGCGCGGCAGCGCCAACGGCGTCCCCGGTCTCGAAATCGTCGGGCCCGAAGACGTTCGGCGAAGCGAACCCGATGTCCACTGCGAAGCGGCACTGTTCTCGCCCGAGACCGGGATCGTGGACGCTCACGCGCTCGCGGTTTCGTTTCTCGCCGAAGCGGAGTCGCTCGGCGCAATGCTCGCGCTGTGCGTGGACGTGATCGCGATCGAGCGCAGCCCGTCGGGGTATCGGCTCCGCACGCGCGATGCGAGCGGCACCGTGAGCGAGATCGAGTGTGCGGCCGTGGTCAACGCGGCGGGGCTCGGCAGCGAGGCGGTGGCGGAGCGCGCGGGTTTCGACGTCGAAGCCCGCGGTTATCGCCTGCACCTGTGCAAGGGGGACTACTTCGCGCTGGCACCCTCGTGCAAGCTGCGGCTCTCGACTCTGATCTACCCCGTACCCTCCGATGTCGGCCTCGGAATTCACATCACGCCCGATCTGGCGGGCCGGGTGCGTCTGGGGCCAGACACCGAATACGTCGATGCGGTTCGATACGAGGTCGATGAAGGCAAGCGATCGGCTTTCGCGCGCGCGGTTCGCCGCTATCTCCCCGCGCTCGAGGACGCATCGCTGACGCCGGATTTCGCGGGCGTGCGCCCGAAGCTCGCCGGCCCGGGCGAATCCTTCCGCGATTTCGCGATTGTCGAGGAGTCGGATGCCGGTTTCCCCGCGTTCGTGAACCTGATCGGAATCGAGTCACCGGGGCTCACGGCGTCGCCCGCGATTGCCGGACGGGTGGTCGAGCTTCTGTCGGGTCTGTGAAATCGGGATTCCACGGCGGTTTCAGCGTGTGTCGGCCGCGGCGTTCTTTCGCGGCAGCAGACAGCTGACGGCGGTGGCGATGTTGTCGCCGGCTCGATGGCGCCGATGGGCGGCGAGCGCAGCTTCGCAGACGTTTCGCGCCAATTCCAGCGGGCGAAGCTCCGGCGCGAGGTGATCCGCGCCGGCGACGCATTCGGCGATCGTGAATTCCGGGACGTCGACGCCGATCCCCGCTTCGGAAATCCCGTCGGTTGCGAGGATCACGGCTCGCGTATCGGCAATCGGTTCGACCGCCACGACACCGTTTCGCGCGAGTTCGGTCAGATCATCGGCGGGGTTGCCGAGGAAGCAGAGTCTGCCCGCGGATTGGGATCCGAGGTCTACGACTTCGTTCGGACAGACGCGAAAGATGTGACTGTCTCCCACCGACGCAAACGCGAGCAGGTCCTCGCTCGGAAGAATCAGCGCCAGCGCGAGCGTGGTTCTGGAATGGCCGCGAACACCCTGCTCGATCCGCGAAACCAGCCTGGTCTGGATCGCGCCAAGCGTCTCCAGGGCGACCTCTGCCCACCACTCACCCGTCGCGTTTCCACCGCGTGTCAGGAGTCGGCCGGCCCGAGACACGAGTTCGTCTAGGGTCATTTCCGCGGCGTCACAGCCGTTGTGGCCGTCCGCCACCGCCAGCAGGACACCCGCCTCGCCGAGCGCGAACGCCGCCGCGTCTTCGTTGGGATCGGTGTGCGAATAGCGCTTCTTGAAGCCGCCCCGCGAGAGCGAAATCGCTGCGCTTCCCTCTGAAACCACCGAGACGCCGCCGATGTTCGGAGACTCGGAGCCGCGCAGGATCGCGATCGCGGATGCTGTGGAATCTTCGGGTCCAGCTTCTGCCAATTCGGTTCCACCAAAATGAGACGCGCAGCCGCTCGCAATCGCGGCAGGTGGCCAGTATAACTGCCGTTGGGGTTTGGAGCGCGTGCAATTCTCGTGGCTTTGGCCGAACCGGGTCGGCTAGATTATCGGAATCGAATCTTTCGCGGAGTCGACCGGGGCATGGAAGCGGCGAAAGACAGCGCGCTGCTGGAACCGATGGATCTCGTCTTCGCGCTCGGTCACGAGATCGGCAATCTGCTGGCCGCTACGCGACTGCACGCCCATCTGATCGAAGCCGAGATGACCGAGGCCGAACTCTCGGAAGTCTCCGCGACGATCGGCGAACTCTCGTCGCGAATGGGTTCGCTGCTCGCCCAGGTCCGGCCGCTGCTTTCGCCCGTGCCTGGCGACGTGCCACATGTCGATCTCGTCAGGGTGCTCGACGGCGTGCGCTGCGGCGTAGAGGAGAGCTGCGATGCCAGGGTTTCGGTCGATCTCGACTCGGCGGCGGGGCTTCCGATGGCGGCCATCGATCCCGAGCCGCTCCACCACATCCTGCTGACCTCGGTCTACCAGGCCCTGGAGGAGTCGGCGCCGACCGGAAAGGTCGCCGTTTCCGTCGTCGAACGAGCGCAGTCGATCATCTTTCGCGTGGATGGCGAGACGGAATTCGAGGCGGATGCGGACTGCGCCCTCAGGGGCCGCACGCTCTTGCACGCGGTTGCAAATGCGATTCTTCGACCGCGGCGAGGCCAGCTTGCGATCCGCGCCCTGGGTTCGGGACATCGCGTCGAGCTGAGCGTGCCGGCGGTTCGGTCCGAGCGCGAATGAGCGATCGGGACTTCCGCCCGAGTGCGAGCGAGCAGCGCGCCTACGCGGAAGAGGGCTTCTTCGTTCGAGAGGGCGCCTTTGCCGAGGACGAGGTCGACGAGATCCGAGACGCGGTCGAATGCTGCGCGGCTCGCGCGACTGCGGCCGCAGCCGGCGGGCATACCTATGAGATCGATGGGAATGTCTACTGCGAGGCGGCGGGTGCGACGATTCAATTGGAACATCGGCCCGGCTCGAAGACGCTCCGGGTGATCGAACCCTTCCACCATCTCGACGCGCGCATCGATCGGCTGATCGACGACCCGCGCCTGGTGGAGCCCATGCGCGGCTTGTTGGGTGAAACCGAGATCTCGCTGTTCACCGACAAGCTCAATCTCAAGCGGCCCGGCGAGGGGTCGCGCTTTCGCTGGCACCAGGATTCGCCCTACTGGGCGCATTTTCATTCCGATGTGGAGCGTCTGCCCAACGTCATGATCAGCATCGATGATGCGACGGAGGCGAACGGTTGCCTTCGGGTGATCCCGGGCAGTCACCGCAAGGGCATGTTGCCGGGCCTCGAAGGGGAAGGGCGGCTGGGGCCGCTGTTTACGGATCCCGCCCACTTCGATGAGTCGCTGCAGCTGCCGGTCGCACTGTCGGCGGGCAGCCTGCTCTTCTTCAGCCCATCCATCGTACACGGCTCCGGGCCGAACGATTCGACGCTGCGGCGGAGGGCGTTGATCTTCACCTACCAGGGCGGTGCGGAGCGCATGTTCAAGGTGGACGCGAAGCGGCTCGCGGGGCGCAGCTTGCGGGGTGCTCCCGGCTGCTAGCATTGACGCCATGGTGCTGGCGTCGCTCGATCCAGAACGGCTTCGCAAGTGGCGTTTTCGCGCGCTCGTCGTCATCGGGATCGTCGCAGCGATCTTTCTACTCGAGGCCACGGTGCTGGCCCCGAAGCCGATCCCGGTCAAGACGACCGTCGTGCGCCGCGGCGTCATCGATTCTACCGTCACCAATTCGAAAGCGGGCACGATTCGCGCGCGTCAGCGCGCACGCCTCTCGACCGAAATCGGTGGGCGCGTCGTCGAGATCACGCATCGCGAGGGCGGCGTGGTCGCGCAGGGCGAACTGCTGCTGCTGTTGAACGACTCGACGCTGCGGGCCCAGGAGACCCAGGCGATCGAGGCGATTCGCGCTTCCGACGCCCACTACAAGGAGGCGTGCATCACGCGCGACAAGGAGCGCCGCGAATACAACCGCAAGCGCAAGCTCGCCGACCAGAACATCGTGTCGGAGGACCTCCTCGATCAACTCCTGCATGTGTATCAGGCAGCCAAGGCCGCGTGTGATGCTGCGGACGCCGAGCGCCAGAAGGTACGCGCCTCGCGGGCGGGTGTCGCCGCCGATCTCGACAAGGTCAGCATCTACGCTCCATTCCCGGGCGTGATCGCCGAGGTCAACGTAGAGGTCGGCGAGTGGGTGACGCCGTCTCCGGAAGGAATCATCGATCTGATCAATCGCGAGTCGCTCTACGTCAGCGCTCCGATGGACGAGATCGACTCGGGGCGAATCGAGTTGGGCCAACCGGTTCGGGTGACGGTCGATTCGCGGCCCGACGAGACCTTCCTCGGCAAGGTGACCCGAATCGCCCCCTACGTGCTCGACATCGAGGCACAGAATCGAACGGTCGAGATCGAGGTCGAGCTCGATGACCCCGAGATTGCGAGCGGCTTGTTGCCCGGAACCTCCGCCGATGTCGAAGTCATCCTGAACACGCTGGAAGACGCGCCGAGGATTCCGACGACCGCGCTGTTCCAGAACAATCGGGTGCTCGTCGTCGAGGACGACGAACTGGTGGAGCGAGAAGTCGAAATCGGACTTCGCAACTGGGACTACGCCGAAATCAAATCGGGCCTCGAAGAAGGTGAAGTCGTGGTCACTTCGCTGGATCGGGTTGAAGTGGAGGCCGGACAAACTGTCGAAGTCATTCAACCCGACGATGTGTCGTGATCCGGCTGGAGGACATCTGGAGAACCTTCGTGATGGGCGATCAGAGCCTTCACGCCCTGCAGGCTGTGACCGAGACGTTCGCGGCTGGAGAGCACGTCGCCATCATTGGCCCATCGGGTTCGGGTAAATCGACCCTCCTGAACATCCTCGGCTGCCTCGACAAGCCGACCCGCGGCCAATACTTCTTCGACGGACGCGCCATCGAATCGCTCGATCCGGACGAGCTCGCGCAGCTGCGGTTGAACGAGATCGGTTTCATCTTTCAAGCCTTTCACCTCGTTCCCCGCCTGGATGCGACGGCAAATATCGAGTTGCCGATGACGCTCGCGGGCGTTGCGCGCAAGGAGCGCTCGGAACGCGCGCGCGCGGCGCTGGAATCGGTCGGGCTCGGCGATCGGGCGGGCCATCGCCCTGCAGAGCTTTCGGGCGGCCAGAAGCAGAGGGTCGCGATTGCGCGCGCGATCTCGATGCAGCCGCGGTTGCTGCTCGCCGACGAGCCGACGGGAAATCTCGATACCCATTCGGGAGAACAGATTCTCGATTTGTTGGACGGCCTGAACCAGGAGGGGATCACACTCGCGGTCGTCACCCACGATCCCGAAGTGGCGAGGCGGGCGCAGCGGGTGCTCGAGATGCGCGACGGCGAAATCGTTCGGCGAATCTCGGCCGACGAAGTCAGCGATGCGAATCCGATCTTCGATCGAGGTCGCGTCGGGAAGCGGCCTTGAAGCCCGAAGACACATTCGGCTACGCGGTCAACGCGCTCATTCAACAGCCGCGTCGCGCCGGCCTGAGCCTGCTCGGCGTCGTAATCGGGGTTGTCGCGGTGATCTTTCTGACTGCGCTCGGTGAGGGGGCGCGGCTGTATGTGACCGAGCAATTCCAAACGCTCGGTACGGATGTCATCGTCGTGATCCCGGGCAAGACCGAGACCACGGGCATGATGCCCGGCTTCACCGGGACTCCCAACGACCTCACGCTCGACGACGCCGAGGCGCTGCTGCGGCGGATCCCCGAAGCCATCCTGATCGCACCGATCTCGATGGGAAACGACACGGTTTCGTATCAGAACAAGAGCCGACAGGTGGTGGTTCTCGGCTCTACGCCGGCTTTCTTCGAGTTGCGCGGGATCCCGATCGCGCGCGGATCCGGGCTTCCGGAGGGTGATATCGATCGGGGCGCAAACGTGGCCGTGCTCGGAAAGGAGACCGCAGAGGAGCTCTTTGCCGAGGAGAATCCGGTGGGCAAATCGATTCGGATCGGCGAGTGGCGGATCCGGGTGATTGGCGTCAATGGGCCGCGCGGGACCCACCTCGGCCAGAATCTCGATCTGGTGACCATCGTTCCCGTCGCGACCGGCATGCGAATGTTCAATCGCACCTCGCTGTTCCGGATCATGATCGAGCTGCGCCCCGGTTCGGACATCGAAGCGGTGAAGGAAAAGATCGAGGCCGTGATCCTCGATCGCCACAATGAGGTCGATGTCACCTGCATGACACCCGATGCGGTCATCGAATCGCTTTCGGCCATCGTGGGCACGCTCACGCTCGTCCTCGTAGGGATTGCCGCCATCTCGTTGAGCGTCGCCGGGATCGGCATCATGAACGTGATGCTCGTCGCCGTCTCCGAACGCCGGGCCGAAATCGGTCTGCTCAAGGCGATCGGCGCGACGCATCGCCAGGTGCTGCTGGTCTTCCTGATGGAATCGCTGTTGATTTCAACAACCGGAGCGCTGGTCGGGCTGGGGATCGGCTTCGCGACGATCCATGTCGTGACCTGGATGTATCCCGCGATGCCCGCAGAGGCTCCGATCTGGGCGGTCTTTTCGGTGCTCGCCCTCTCGGTCGTGGCGGGTGTCTTCTTCGGTGTGCTCCCCGCTCGGCGCGCGATGCGCCTCGATCCGATCATCGCGCTCTCGAGCAAGGGCTAGGGGGAGAGATGGAGCATCGCGACCTGCTTGCGATGGGTAGCGGGACGCTGCGCGCGAACAAGATGCGATCCGCTCTCTCGATGCTCGGGATCGCGATCGGCGTCGCGTCGGTCGTGCTGCTCACTTCGATTGGCGAGGGGACGCGGCTCTACATCCTCGGCGAGTTCTCGCAGTTTGGAACGAATGTCCTCATGGTCAATCCCGGCAAGGCTGAAACCAGCGGGATTCCGGGAGCCCTGAGCGGATCGACGCGAAAGCTCACGCTCGACGATGCGGTTGCGGTCGGACGTTTGCCACACGTAGACGCGATCGTTCCGTTGACGATGGCCCTCGCGCGTGTCGAGACGCTCGGGAAGGGGCGCAGCGTCGCGATCTACGGCGTGACGCCTTCGCTGCCCGATGTCTGGAAGTTCGAGATCGGTCAGGGTGAGTTTCTGGACAACACCGACGTGCGCCGATCGAGTCCCGTCGCGGTGCTCGGCCCCAAGGTCAAACGCGAACTCTTTGGAGATGAAAACGCGCTCGGCAAGATGGTCCGAATTGCGGACACGCGGCTGCGCGTGATCGGAATCATGGCGCCCAAGGGCCAGACGCTCGGCTTCGACCTGGACGACGCCGTCTACATCCCCGTTGCCCTCGCGATGCGGATGTTCAACATGGAAGAACTCACCGAGATCGACGTGACCTTCGCGCACGGGGGACTCGTCGACATGGTCGAAGAGGAAGTTCGGGAACTACTCACGGACCGCCACCGCGGGCACGAGGATTTCACGATTACCACCCAGGCGGCGATGCTCGACGTATTCGGCAAGGTGATCAACGGCATCACGCTGGCGGTCAGCTTCATCGCCGGGATTTCGCTGCTCGTCGGTGCCGTGGGGATCTTCACGATGATGTGGATCTCGGTTGGAGAGCGCGTCTCGGAGATCGGCTTGATGATGGCGGTCGGAGCGACGCGCGAACAGATCCAGCGCATCTTCCTGACCGAGGCGATCCTGCTGACGACCACGGGGGGCGCGATTGGAGCCGTCGCGGGGGTTGCGCTGGCTTTGGGTCTCCGTGTGGTCCTTCCATCGCTGCCGGTCGAAGTTCCGATCGACTTCTTGTTCATTGCCATCGCGATGAGTGTGGTCGTCGGACTCGCTTCGGGCGTTGCACCCGCGAGGCGCGCAGCCGGACTCGAGCCCGTGGAAGCCCTGCACACCGACTAGATCCGGGCATCCCCGGCTGGGGCCGAATTCCGGCATCTCGTGTACCGTGAGGCTCACGCCATGTCGGATTCACTCGTCGACCAGATCCTCAACGCGCGCGTCTACGACGTGGCGCGCGAAACTCCGCTCGAACGCGCGCCGCGCCTGTCGGCTCGGCTCGGCAATCACATCTGGCTCAAGCGAGAAGACCTGCAATCGATCTTTTCCTTCAAGATTCGCGGCGCGTACAACAAGATCGCACTGCTGCCCCCCGAACTCGCGAGCCGCGGCGTCATCGCGGCCTCGGCGGGCAATCACGCCCAGGGCGTTGCGCTCGCGGCGCGGCAGCGCGGCATCCGCGCGCGCATCGTGATGCCGGTAACGACGCCCCCGATCAAGGTCGAGGCGGTAAAAGCGCTCAGCGCGGAAGTCGTCCTGCACGGCGACAGCTACGACGAGGCCTACGAGCTGGCTCGCCGCCAGACCGAAGAAGAGGGCTTCGCCTACGTCCACGCCTACGACGACCTCGATGTGATCGCGGGGCAGGGCACCGTCGGTGTCGAGATCTTGCGCCAACACACCGAGCCGATCGACGCGATCTTCGTTCCGGTGGGCGGCGGTGGCTTGATCGCCGGAATCGCAGCCTACGTAAGAGAACAGAGACCCGAGATCTCGATCATCGGCGTCGAGCCCGACGACGCCGCGTGCCTGCAGGCCGCGTTGCGAGATGGCGAACGCACGGTCCTCGATCGCGTCGGCATCTTTGTGGATGGCGTTGCGGTGCGGCAGGTGGGCGAAGAGCCGTTTCGAATCGCGCGAGATCGAGTCGACGAAGTGATCTGTGTGGATACGGACGAGATCTGTGCGGCAATTCTCGACATCTTCGAGGACACGCGTACGATGGTCGAACCCGCCGGTGCGTTGGCGGTTGCGGGGGTCAAGAAATTCGTCGAAACCCGGGATGTTGCCGATCAGACGCTCGTGGCGATCGTGAGCGGGGCGAACATCAATTTCCACCGACTGCGTCACATCTCGGAGCGCGCCGAATTGGGCGAGCACCGAGAGGTGATCTTCGCCGCCACGATTCCCGAGCGACCGGGCAGCTTCAGGGCCTTTTGCGAAGCCATCGGCGATCACGAAGTCACGGAGTTCAACTACCGCTACGTCGAGTCGAGCGACGCCCACGTCTTCGTCGGCATCAAACTCGACGGCGGTGACGCGGAGCGTGTGGAACTGCTCGCGCACGTCGAGGAGTGCGGTTATCCGTGCGTCGACATGACCCACAACGAGATGGCCAAGGTTCACGTGCGGCATCTCGTCGGGGGGCGCGTCGACGGACTGGCGGGCGAGCGTGTGCTTCGCTTCGAGTTTCCGGAGCGGCCCGGCGCACTGGGGCGGTTTCTATCCCAGATGCATCCCGACTGGAATATCTCGCTCTTCCACTATCGCAACCACGGAGCCGCGGTGGGCCGCGTGTTGGTCGGAATGCAGGTGCCCGAAGGACAGGAAGAAGCCTTCGGGTGCTTCCTGAAAGAACTCGCCTATCCCTATACCGAAGAAACCGATAACCCCGCCTACCGCCTCTTTCTGGGCCAGGAGCGCGCTGCCGGAAAGGGGGGTCGGGGCCAGGCTCGCGATTGACGGTGACGAGCGAATTCCGACCATGATACACACGAGTACAGCGCAGCTCGGATCGGTTATGATGGGTGAATGCCGGCGAATCGAATTCGCTCGCAACTCCCCGAACTGATCGAGCTGAGCGCCGCGATCGCGCTCACAATTGCGCTGCTCGAACCCGTAAAGAGCGGCATCGGCAACTGGAACGAAATCGGCATCGGCCTGCCGGAACTCGTCTCCCGACTCGCGGTTCCGATCGGGATCGCCTTCGCCGCGATCACCGCGCTCTCCGCGCTGCTCGCGAAACTCGCGCCGAACCGAGCGGTTCCATTCCTCATCGCGCTTTACGTGGTCCTCTGGGCGCAGGGGAGCCTCTTCGTGTGGCAGTACGGAAGCTTCGACGGATCTCCGATCGATTGGAGCCGTAACACCGCGCAGGGAGTGCTGGAGGCCGCCTTCTGGCTGGGCGCGTTCTCGTTTGCCGCTCTCCGGCCGGCCTGGGTCAGGCGCCACGCGCTGCGCATCGGAGCCGTCGTGCTCGCCGCTCAACTCGCCTCCGCCTATGTTGCAATCCGGGACTACGCGGAATTCGCGAAGTTGGAAGAACCTGCTGTCAGAGCGACTGAGGGAACGGGTGAACTCGCCCAACGCGCCCTGATCGACGATGTGAGTTCCTTTTCGAGTGAGCTCAACGTCATCCTCATCGTGCTCGACAGCTTCCAATCGGATTTCTTTGCGGAAGTCATTCTCGATCCCGAACTCGAAAGCGCGCTTCCGCCCGGATTCACCTTCTACCGCAATGCGGTGTCCCTCTACCCGCGAACGGAATACAGCGTGCAGTCGATGCTCACGGGCGAAGCGATACCCGACAATGTCCATCTCCGAGGCTGGGTGCGCGGGCAAGTCTCGCGATCTCTACCCACGCGGCTTGCGGAGAGTGGTTTCGACGCGGTCCTCGCGACGTTCTCGAGGGCCCAATATCGTGATTTTTCGGTCTGGGATTACCGGAGCGTCATCAATGCAGACATCGCGAATCCCGATTCCAGTTCGGGGAGCTGGAGCACGGATGTGTACAAGCTTCTCGGCCTCGCCCAGTTTCGCCTGACACTCCACTTCTTCAAGCGCTGGGTGTACGATGACGGCCGCTGGGGTACGGTCCTCTTCTATCCGGATCTTGAATACGGTTGGGGAGGTTCGAAGATCCAACACGAGACGCGCACCGATCTCGCGACGCTCGAAGCGCTCACCGCGTCGGCGTCCGCAGAGGATGAGATTCCGCGGTTCCGATTCTACCACTTCTACGGCACTCACCAGCCGTACTCGGTCGACGAAACCTGCAGCTATCAGGATTCCAGCGAGACGTCGAGGCCGAACGTCGTCTCGATGTCGCACTGCATCCTCACTCGGCTCTTCGAGTTCTTCCACCAGCTCGACGAGATCGGGGTGTACGACCGAAGTCTGATCTTCGTCTTGGGGGACCACGGACAGAAGTACGTGCCGCTCGACCGGTCGGTCGCGTCACCGCCACTGCAAACCCAACCTCAGCGCAAGGCGCAACTCAGGCGTGGCAGGCGGATCCGAGCGCACTGGCTCGGCGTTCCCCTCTTTCTCGCAAAGCCGATTGGCAAGCGAGGGTCGCTGCGGATTTCCGATGCGCCGGTTTCGCTCTGTGACGTGCCACGATCGGTATTCTCTGCGCTCTCCATGCCGGGAGACTACGCGTGCGAATCGATCTTTGACGAGCAGATCGATCGCAGACCGGCGCGAAGGCACTTCCGTTATCCGAACATCGTCGAGCGCCGACAGAGGGGAATTGAGATCGACGCCGGCACCGTGTTCGAAAAGTACGAAGTGGTCGATCACAGCTGGTTGCGCGATTCGTGGATTCCGGCTCAGTAGCGGATGCGTCCGAGGGGCGACCGACGAAGTCGCCCTCGAACGCGCTCTTCCCGCCGGCGCGAAGCCTGAGCTCAGACCTCGGTTTCGCCATCTACCGGGTGATGGTACTCGTACAGCAGGATGTACTCCTCGATCGAGGTGACTCCATCGGCATCGAGGTCGCTCTGCTCGAATGTGACGCCGTAGACCTGCAGCCCCGCGTCTTCGTATTCGAGTTGGGTGAGAGTCCCGTCTTGATCCTGGTCGGCCGCGTTGAAGATGTGGTGCACGACGTCGACGGGGTCGTAGCCGCTCGCGCAACCGCCACCCGCGTGGGCGGTGGTCGCAGACGCGAGGAGGGCCATTGCCAGGTAGGTGAGTACACGCATGGTCGATTCTCCGTTTGCTGGTTTCATTACGATCGAACGGGAAGATGATAAGCTTTGTTCATAATTTGTCAAGATAATATATGTACATTATGTTGACATCTGACATCCGATCTCCCCCGCGGGGAGATTTCCGGCGAGCGTCAGATCGGCGAGGCCGGGTTGTTAGCATGGGGGGCGGGATTCCGAATGCAGCACGAGCAACGACGCGCGGCGGCTGAAATCGGAGCGCTGTGGCTGGTGTTGGCGATCGCGGGCCTGGCCGCGGGCGCGCCGGCGGATGAGGCGAAGGCGCCAATCACCGTGCTGTGTCTGGGTGATTCGCTCACGGAGGGATACGGCCTCGCGGCCGAACAGGCGTACCCGGCTGTACTCGAGCAGCGCCTGCACGCCGAGGGACACTCGCGCGTTCGCGTGATCAACGCGGGGATCAGCGGCTCGACGTCGGCCAGCGCCGTCAGGCGCCTCGAATGGCAGCTGCGCGCCAATCCGGACGTATTGATCCTCGAACTCGGTGCGAATGACGGGCTGCGCGGTGTTCCCGTCGATGAAACCCGCAAGAACCTGGCGGCAGCCATCGCGCTGGCTCGGGAGAAGGGCACGCACGTGCTGCTGGCCGGAATGCAGATGCCTCCGAACTACGGGCCGGACTATACCCGCGAATTCGCTCGCGTCTTCACGGAACTCGGGGAGGAGCCTGGCGTCACGCTCATCCCATT
>JAFDBP010000045.1 GCA_019313245.1 Deltaproteobacteria bacterium | reverse complement strand
GCGGGCTCGAGCGGCCAGTAGGCTTCGAACGCGGCGAGTTCGAGCGCGATCAGCTCCGCCGCAAACGCGTTGGCGCTTTGCTTCGCGCGCGCGAGCGCCGCCCGGAAGTCGGGCGAGTCGAGTTTCAAGAAGCGCGGGCGGTCTTCCTCGGGGAACGCATCGCGCCAACCGCCTGCGACAACGCGCTTCCACTCGGGATACCAGCTGTTGCGCTTCGGCAGGGTGTCGCGCAGCGCGAAGAATACGCGCTTGCGCAGGCGCAGATCGGTTTCGATCAACCCGGCTTGCAGCGACGCGAGCACCGCGTATTGGTTGGCATCGAGCGCGAATCCCTCGAGTGCGACGCGGTCGAAATCCGCCGCGGCGGGGCGGCCGCCGCGGAACAGCTGCTCGAAGTAGGGCTCCGCGAGGTCGAGTCGCGCGCAGGCGACCGCGCGCTGTACCCGCCACTGCTGCCAGACGAGCAGCGCCAGCCGCGGCAGCAACGCGTACGCGAGCGCCGTGACCGCGAAACAGTGGATCCAGGGCCCCGCCGGCGTGCCGTCCGGCGTCGCGAGCTGTGCGACGGCGGCGAGGTCCGGAAAACTCCCGGGCGCGAGCCAGCGCGCGGGGAAGAACAGCACCTCGAGCCAGTCGAGTGCCGCCGCAGGCGTCTGCACGAGTGTGCTCTGCCAGACGACGTTGTACCCGAACGCGACACCGCGCAGATACATCCCGATCAACACGCCGATCGTAAATGCGAGCGAACCGACGCTGAGCAGCACTTCAGAGCGCGCGATGATCGGGTCCGAGAACACCTTCTGGTGTTCGCCGATCAGCGCCGTGCGGATCTCGAAGTCGCCACCGGACGCAGCTTCCGCTCGGCGTGCGCGCCGCCAGCCGCGCGCGCCGAGCGCGAGCAGCGAACCCAAGGCGTCCGCGAGTTGGCGGCTCACGCGCTTCGCTGCGAATCGACGCGATACGATCAGCGCGATCGCGATCAGGTTCCAGACGATGATCAGCGTGGTGGGGTTGTAGAAGGCGTGGATCTTGCCGCTCGGTCCCAGCGTGTTGGTCGCCACGCCGAAACCAAACGCGAATAGCGCGAAGGGCAGACCGATCCAAGCCGGCGGCACGTGGATGTCTGCGAGCGCGCGGTACTTCTGCGGCAGGCGCTCGAGGATGTAGGCCGCGCGGCGGGCGAGCCAGGACTCGCGCTCGGCCGGATCGCCCGCCTCGTTCCCCGCCAACTTCCGCAGTTCGGGCGAGGGCACGTCCGGGTGGTTTTCTTCGATCGCCCGGGTCGCGAGGATCGCCTGCAGTTCGGACTGGCTGAGCGTGCCCAAGAAGGCATTCCCCCGATCAGGTCGGCGCTCGCTCCGCGGGCGGCGCCCCGCGCTGAGTTTGGCCCAGCGCGCGCGAGCGCGCGATGTTCGTCCGGGTTCGGAACGGCTCAGGCTTTGCGGAGGGCCCGGATCGCCTCGGATTCAGCGATCAGCTCGGGCGGTGAGCTGTGCCGATCCAGCTGCGGTACGCGGCGGGTGGAAAGAACGCGAGCCACACCAGCAGCGCGGGAACGAATTCACAGGCTCCCATCAAGAGGTCGAAGAGGAACGACTGGCTCCCCGCCGTCGCGATCGCGTACTCCTGCGCGAACGTGACGATTTCGAGTGCCGCCCAGATGGCCCCCGCGAGTCCCCAGAGCAGGAAGCGGTTGCAGCTCAGCGCGTCGCAAAGACCCAGGCGCAGCCGCTTCTTCGCGCTGTGGTACGCGATCGTGCCTTCCGCAGCCATCCAGACGGACGGCGCGACATCGGCCACCAGTTCGACCCAGTACGACGCGTATGCGAACGGACGCTCGCCCATCCAATCGCCCATCCGCGCAGAGTTTACAGCGCCGCCGAGCAGGCTGACCGCGATGGCGATCGCGAACCAGAGCGCCCAGCGGCTGTCCGGGCGAAACACGGCGCGGATGAACAGCGCGAGCGCAATCGTACCGAGATGGATTGCGATTCGGCCGCCGAACGCGCAGCGCGCCAGCAGCCAGGCGTCCTGCGTGAACAGGACGGGGACGTCCCAGAGAATGTAACCGAGCGCCCAGAGCAGGAAGGCCGCGCTCAGGCACCGCTCGGGCAGGCCGTGCGATTGCGCGGACATGCGGTGGAGCCGGATGCCCATGACGATGAATACCGCCATTGCGATGACTTCTGCGTAATAGGCGTTGTAGGTCATTGCTCGATCCGATTTGTGCAGTGGTGACACCCGCGCCTACCCCATGGCAGACGACGATCCCGTGGGACGGGTCTTTATCGGTAAGTGTTGCGCTCCGCTTGACGAGTCTGCGGATCGGCCGATCGCGCCCCAACCCGGTCTTCGCCTCTCGATCGGGGCCGGCCGGCGCCCGGATCGCCTGGCTCGGAAATGGTTGCGCGGCTTCGGGATCGGCGATCTGCATCGAGGCCGCAGCTGCGCTTCAATTCCGCAGTGCGATGCGATCGGTTCGAGCCAGGGTCGGGGAGGGGATCGGGATGGACAGCGGTTCCGTGCAGGGATGGCTCGCGAGCAGTGGGCGAGCGATTTGCATCGGTGGCATGGTGATCGCGCTGGCCGGCTGCCAGGGCGAGAACCATCAGGCGGCCCCCGATCGGGTGCTCGTCAATGGCACGGTCCTCACGCTCGACGCCACCGATACGATCGCAGAGGCGATCGCGATCGCGGGAGACGTGATCGCCGCAGTGGGCAGCACGGCGGAGATCGAAGCGCTGGCGGGCCCCGCCACCGAGCGCATCGATCTCGCGGGGCGCGCGGTGACCCCGGGGTTGCTCGACGCCCACGCCCACTTCAGTCCCGGTCCGTCCAATCGCCTCGACGTCCTCGATCTGAGTTACCCGAAAATCAAGAGCATCGCGGAGGTGCAGGTCGCGGTCGCCGAGCGCGCGCAGCAGAGCGCGGCCGACGGGTGGATCCAGGGGCGAGGCTGGGACGAGGGCAAGCTCGCCGAGCGCCGGCGGATCACCGCCCGCGATCTCGATGCCGTGGAGTCGGAGCGACCGGTATGGCTGAGCCAGACGATGGGGCACTACGGCACCGCGAACAGCGCCGCGCTCCGGCTCGCGAAGATCGGGCCGGGTACTCCGGATCCGCCGGGCGGGACGATCGAGCGGGACGCCGATGGCAACCCGACCGGAATCCTGAAGGAAACCGCTCAAGAGTTGGTGTTCGGCCTGATCCCGCCGCCGACGCCCGACGAGATCGAGCGCGGCATCCGGGAGTTGGCCGCGGCGTTCAACGCCGAGGGCATGACGGGTGTGAAGGATCCCGGGATCACCGATGACGCCTGGGAGGCGTACGCTCGCGTGCTCGCGGCGGACGAACTGACGGTGCGGGTATTCGCGCTCTGGGACGGCGGGCGCTCGATCGACGAGGCGCGCGGATTGATCGCGAAGCGCGCGGCGATGACGCGGCCGTACGAGCGCCGCGGCGACGACCGCTTGATCGCGGGCGGCGTCAAGCTCTTTGCGGACGGCAGCGGCGGCGCGCGCACCGCCTGGATGTACGACGATTGGAATCTCGACGTGACCGGAACGGACGTCGGCAACCGCGGCTATCCGAACATCGAGCCGGACACGCTCCGGGCGATGATCCGGCTGTACCACGATGCGGGGCTTCACATCAGCACCCACGCGATCGGCGATCGCGCGATCGATCTCGTCGTGGACAGCTATCTCGAAGCGATGCGCGCGAATCCCAAACCCGGCCTGCGCCACGGGATCATCCACGCCAATGTGCCGACCGAGCACGCGCTCGAGGCGATGGTCAGACTGCAACGCGACTACGACGCGGGCTACCCCGAGCCCTCTGCGACCTTCATGTGGTGGATCGGTGACACTTATGCGGGTAATTTCGGACTGAGGGCGCGCCAGCTCGACCCGTTTGCGACTTTCCAGAAGCGCGGCATTCGCTGGGCGAACGGATCGGACTACAGCGTCACGCCGTTTCCCGCGCGCTACGGCATCTGGGCTGCGGTCGCGCGCGAACCCGCTTTGGGGATCTACGGCGGCGACCCGTTCGGCCGCGAGGAGGCCGTCGACGCCCGCACCGCACTGCGGGCCGCAACCGTCTGGGCGGCCCACCAGATGTTTCTCGAGCAGCAGGTCGGTTCCATCGAGGTGGGGAAGTACGCGGACCTCGCCGTCTGGGATCGCAACCCGCTTCGAGTGGCGACCGCAGATCTCAAGGACATGCAGTGCGAGCTGACGCTGCTCGGTGGAAAGGTCGTGTTCGAGGCCGACGGCGCTCGTTCGCCGCGCTGAAGCGCGGGGCCTCCGCGCGCAATCAGCGGCCGCGCTCGCATCGCGCGCGAATTGCGCTGCCATGGCAGCGTGACGCAATCGAGTTGCATTCAGAACGTGTATTGATCATGCTGGCGCTGCGTCGACCAGTCGTGGCGTTTCGGGAATCAATGGATCCCGCGAGGAGGGAACGAGATGGCCGAGTTCGAAGAGCCGAACATTTCAACCTGGAAGCCCAGCGCCTGCATCCTCTGCGAGTGCAACTGCGGGATCGAAGTGCAGCTCGGGGGCGACGGCGGCCGCCGCCTCGCGAAGGTGCGCGGCGACAAGGCGCATCCGGCCTCACAGGGTTACGCGTGCGAAAAGCCCTCCCGCCTCGATTTCTACCAGAACGACCCGGAGCGACTCACGACGCCGCTGCGCAGGCGGGCCGATGGGTCCTTCGAGCAGATCGATTGGGCGACCGCGATTCGCGAAGTCGCTGAACGGCTGTATGCGATCCGGGACGAGCACGGCGGTGAGTCGATCTTCTACTACGGCGGAGGCGGGCAGGGCAACCATCTGCCCGGCGCCTATTCGCGCTCGCTGCGCGCGGCTCTGGGCTCGCGCTATCGCTCGAACGCGCTGGCCCAGGAAAAGACCGGCGAGGCCTGGGTCGCGATGCAGATGCTCGGCCGCTTCACGCGCAGCGATTTCGAGCACTGTGAGGTCGGCGTCTTCCTCGGCAAGAACCCGTGGTTCTCGCACGGCATTCCGCGCGCGCGCGTGACGCTGCGCGAACTTGCGCGGGATCCCGAGCGCTGCATGATCGTGATCGATCCGCGGCGCACGGAGACCGCGGAGCTCGCGGACATCCACCTCCAGGTCAAACCGGGCGGTGACGCCTGGCTGCTGGCGGCGATGTTCGCCGTCATCGTGCAGGAAGACCTGCTCGCGCGCGATTGGCTCGAGGCGCACTGCGACGGCCTCGACGAGGTCCTGCCGCATTTCGAAATGTTGCCGATCGGCGATTACTGTGCGCGGGCCGGCGTGCCCGAGGAACTCGTGCGCGCGGCGTCGCGGCGCATCGCGTCTGCGAGCAGTGTGGCGTTCTTCGAAGACCTCGGCGTGCAGATGAACCGCCATTCCACGCTGGTCAGCTACCTGCACCGCCTGCTCGCCTACGGCACGGGCAACTACGGCCGCGAGGGCTCGGCGTATCCCGTCACGTCGCTGCAGCCGCTGTTCAGCCCCTCGTCGATCGGCAAGGACTACCGCACGCCCGTGACGAACTCGCGGGTGATCATCGGCCTGACTCCGTGCAATGTGATTCCCGAAGAAATCCTGACCGACCACCCGAAGCGCTTTCGCGCCATGTTCGTCGAGGCCGCGAACCCGGTGCACTCGCTCGCGGACAGCCAGCGCATGCGCGAGGCCTTCGAGGCGCTCGATCTGGTCGTCGTCGTCGACATCGCGCTCAGCGAAACCGCGCGCATGGCGGACTACGTGCTGCCGGTCGCGAGCCAATTCGAGAAGGCCGAGGCCACCTTCTTCAACTTCGAGTTTCCGCACAACTACTTTCACCTGCGCCACGCGCTGATGGATCCGCCGCAGGGCCTCTTCTCCGAAGCCGAGTTGCACGCGCGGCTGGCCGAGGCGATGGGCGCGATGCCGAAGTCGGCGGTGGACGCGCTGCGCGGCGCCTGGGACGAGGGCCGCGCGGCGTTCCGCGCGCAGTTCTTCGAACTGCTCAGCAGCGATGCGAGCTTCATCGGGATGGCGCCCGTGGCGCTGTATCGCGCGATCGGCGACAAGCTGCCCGAGGGCTGTGCCGAGGCCGCCGCGCTCTGGGCGCTCGCGCAGATCTCCGCGCAGACCATCCCGGATTCGATCCGCCGCGCGGGCATCGGGACGAGAGATGGAGAGGACCTCGGCGACGCGCTCTTCGACGCGATGCTCGCCAACGACCACGGCTTCGTCTTCGCGATCGACGCGTGGGACGACAACATCGGTAAGATCGGGACGCCCAACGGCCGCATCCAACTCGCGCTGCCGGAACTCTTCGCCGAACTCGACAGCCTGCCCACCGAAGAGCGCATGCCCGTCGATCGCGAGTTCCCGCTCGTGCTTTCCGCGGGCGAGCGCCGCGCCTTCACCGCCAACACCATTTTGCGCGACCCCAGTTGGCGCCGGAAGGACGCGTCGGGGGCGCTGCGCGTCAGCCCCGAAGACGCGGAGCGCCTCGGCCTTGCGGACGGCGGGCGCGCGCGGCTCACCACCCGCCGCGGCAGCGCAGAGGTCGTCGTCGAAATCTCGAATCGGATGCAGGCGGGCCACATCTCGCTGCCGAACGGCACCGGCATCGCGCACTCGAACGCCAAGGACATCGGCGGTATCTCGCCCAACGAGCTGACCGCGACGCGAGATCGCGATCCGATTGCGGGCACCCCGTGGCACAAGAGCACGGCGGCGCGCGTCGAGGCGATCTAGGCGCGGACGTTGGTGAAGATTTACTCTGTATATGGAGGCTTTGTCGAACAGTCGATTGGGTGGTGAGGAGCCGTTCGGGGTCGACCGCTCGTCTCAGCTTTATCAGATTTTGGGTGCCAAATGAAAAAGCTATCGAGGGTTCTGGTTGCAGTCGTCGCAGTGATTGCGGCGATTCTGCTCGTCCGCTGCAGCGTGCTCGGCCGCGATTCGAAATCGGGGCAGCCCCCGGGGCTCGTTTCCGGCGCGCTCGCTCCCTGCCCCGACAAGCCGAATTGTGTGAGCAGCGAGGCCGGCGAAGATGCGGATCACCAGATCGCGCCGCTCGACTACGCGGACACCAGTCCGGGGGAAGCCTGGTCGGAGCTGCAGCAGGTGATCGGAGAACTCGGTGGAGAGATTACAGTGGTCGACGGAGAGTATCTCGCCGCGACCTTCACCTCTTCGCTCTTCAAATTCGTCGATGATGTCGAGTGCAGGCTGGATGCGTCGAACCATCGAATCCAGCTCCGCTCCGCCTCGCGAGTTGGCCACAGCGATCTCGGCGTCAATCGAAAGCGGGCAGACGCGATCAGGCGTTCGTTCGACGAGCACGTGGGTGAATATTCGCCCTGATTGCGCCGGCTCGATTGGCGCGGGCCGGTCTTCCCAGCGCGTAGGATCCTAGGAGGCCAGCAATCCCGTCGGCCGCACGATGTGCGTCTTCAGGCGCACCGCTTCCTTCGAGACACCCAGCGCCATCGCGACCAGCTGCGGGATGTGCAGGATCGGCATGTCGAGCTTGCGGCCGACGCGGCTTTCCATGTCGGGCTGGTAGGCGTCGAGGTTCAGGTGGCAGAGCGGGCAGGGCGTGACCATCGCGTCCGCGCCGGCCTGCTTGGCGCTCAGGATCGCGTTGCCGCCGAGCTGCATCGAGTTGGGCTTGTTCATCATCGCAATCGGGAAGCCGCAGCACTTGAGCCGGTCGTCGTAGCGGACGGGCGTGGCGCCGAGGGCTTCGATCAGGTTCTCGAGCTCGTCGGGGTCGTCCGGATTCTTCAGGTCGTTGACCTCGGGCGGGCGCGTCGCGTAGCAGCCGTAGAAAGCCCCGAGTTTGAGGCCCGACAGCGGGTTGACGACCTTCCCCTTCAGCTTCTCGAGGCCGTAGTCGTTCAGCAGCACCTCGTAGAAGTGCTTGATCTTGACCGCGCCCTTGTAGCGGCGCCCGGTGTCGCGCTCGAGTTCGTCGTTGACGCGCGCGAGGTGTTTGGGCTTGCCCTCGAACTTGCGCTGCGCCTTGCGGTGTACCCCCTGGCAGGTGGTGCAGATGTTCATGATGTCGAGACCCTGCGCCTCGGCGAGCGCGAACGTGCGCGCGTTCAGGATGTCGGCGACCATGGGGTTGTCTTCGTTGATGACGCCGGCGCCGCAGCAGGCGGCGTCGGTCATCTCGACGAGTTCGATCCCGAGCTTCTCGCAGGCGAGATAGGTGGCGACCAGATTCTCTCGGCCCGCACCCTTCGCGACGCATCCGGTAAAGAGGGCGTACTTCATTTTCGGAGCTCCTCGAAACGCGCAAAGGTCTTCTTGACTTCTTCCAGCTTGTCGATCTTGTGCGGGATCAACGGCGGATTCTTGCCCCGCATCATCATGCGCAGCCCGATCGGCACGAGCGAGAGCAGCCCGGGCAGGTTGAAGAAGCCCATGCTGCGCGCGGGCAGGTAGTTCTCGTCGAGGATGCCGCGCTTGCCGACGGTTTCGCGGAAGCCGAGTGCGTGGCGCGCGCCGACGTTGTCGTGGAAGCCGTCGGCCATGGCCTTGGTGCGGATCTCTTCGATGCGCTCCAGCGGTTTGGTCTCGGTCGGGCAGCGCGTCGAACACTCGCCGCAGTGGGTGCAGTCCCAGACGCCGGTCTTTTTCGAGACCGCGCGCAGGCGCGCTTGCGTGTCGACATCGCGCGAGTCGAAGATGAAGCGGTGCGCCTTGGCGAGTGTGGCGGGGCCGAAGAAGTTGTCGTCGACTTCCAATACGTTGCAGTCGGAATAACACGCGGCGCAGAGGATGCAGGTGGTGGAGGGGTCGATCTGCAGGAACTCCTCCGGCCGCTGCTTGCGCTCGAACTCGGGCACGCTGCCGTTGCCCGCCTCGAGGTAGGGTTTCGCCTTGCCGAGCGAATCGAAGAAGGGATCCATGTCGACCACGAGGTCGCGCAGGATCTTCAGGTTGCCCATCGGCGCGATGCGCAGCACGCCGTCGACCGTGCAATCGGAGACCTGCGTCTTGCAGGCCAGGCGCGCGTGCCCGTTGACCTTCATTGCGCACGAGCCGCAGATCGCCGAGCCGCACGAGTAACGCAGCGCCAGCGTCGGATCTTTTTCCGCGCGCACCTTGTTGAGCGCCTTCAAGATGGTGATGCCAGCGGGCAGCTCGATCTCGAAATCCTGATCGTGCGGCTTCTCGTCCACAGCCGGATCGAACCGCTGGATTCTCATAGTGACCTTGCTGGCCATCAGTACTTCCTCTCTTCGGGCTGGAATCGGGTGACCGTCACGGGCTTGTATCTCAACTCGTGGCCGCCATCTTCGGTGCGGAAAGCCATGGTGTGGTGCATCCAGTTCTGGTCGTCGCGGGTGGGGAAGTCGGTGCGGAAGTGGGCGCCGCGGCTCTCCTCTCGGGCCAGACCGCCACTCACGATCAGTTCGGAGTACTCGAGCATGTTCGAGAGTTCGAGCGCGTCGATCAGGTTGAGGTTGAAGTTCGTGCCGGGATCCTTCACCTGGACCTTCGCAAAGCGCTCGCGCAGGCCCTTGATCTCGCTGCGGGCCTGCAGCATGTCGTCCGCGCAGCGGTAGACGCCGACCTTGTAGGTCATGATCTCCTTCAGCTCTTCGCGGATGACGCTCAGGTCTTCCGAGCCATCCCCGGCGTAGAGCGTCGCAATCTCCTTCTTGGCGGCCTCGAGTTCGCGCTCCTCGTTCACGTCGGCCAATTTCAGCCCCGGCGTCACGTCGAGCATCTTCTTGCCCGCGCGGCGCCCGAACACCAGCGCCTCGAGCAGCGAGTTGGTGCCGAGCCGGTTGGCGCCGTGCACCGAGATGCACGAGCACTCGCCCGCGACGAAGAAGCCCGTCACCTGCTGGCCCTTGTCGTCGAGGTAGACCTGGCAGTCGTTGTCCGCCGGAATGCCGCCCATCGAATAGTGGGCGGTGGGTTGGATCGGCACCGGATCCTCGATGCAATCCACCCCGATGAAGTCCTTGGCGAGGTTGTAGACCTGCGGCAGGCGCTCCATGATCTTTTCCTTGCCGAGGTGTCTCAGGTCGAGCAGCACGTATTCCTTGTTGGGCCCGGCGCCGCGCCCCTCGTTGATCTCGGTCTGCTCGGAGCGCGAGACGATGTCGCGCGGGCCGAGTTCCATCTTCGAGGGCGCGTAGGTCGACATGAAGCGGTCGCCGTCGGCGTTGATCAGATAGCCGCCCTCGCCGCGCGCGCCCTCGGTGAGCAGGATGCCGTGCTGGTAGAGGCCCGTCGGGTGGAACTGCACGAACTCCATGTCCTGCAGCGGAATGCCCGCGCGGTAGGCGGCCACGATGCCGTCGCCGGTGTTGGCGGCCGCGTTCGAGGTGATCTTGAACGCCTGGCCGTAGCCTCCGGAGGCGAAGAGCACCGCCTTGGCGCGGAACACCTCGAGCCTGCCGGTCTTGATATCCATGGCCACCACGCCGCGGCAGACGCCGTCTTCGACGATCAACCGGTTCATGTGCCACTCGGAGTAGACCTTGAGCTTGCCGCCCTGCTTGTAGGTCTGTTCGACCAGCGTGTGGAGCAGCGCGTGGCCGGTACGGTCGGCCGAAAAACAGGCCCGCAAGAAGCTGTGACCGCCGAACGCGCGCTGGTTGATCTTGTGGTCTTCCGTGCGCGAGAACGGGCAACCCAGGTGCTCCATCTCGTAGATGGTGCGGGGCGCGTCGTTGCAGAGGATTTCGATCGCGTCCTGGTCGCCCAGGTAGTCGGCGCCCTTGACGGTGTCGTAGATGTGCGCCTCGACCGAGTCGCCATCGACATTGCCCAGCGCCGCCGCCACGCCTCCCTGAGCCGCGCCGGAGTGGCTGCGACTCGGGTAGACCTTGGTGATGACGGCCACGTCCATCTGGCCCACCAATTCCATTGCAGCCCGCAATCCTGCGAGGCCCGATCCTACGATTACGACGTCGTGTGAATACATGGCTCCCTGCCCGACAAGCGTCCACGGCCGTACCTTGCAACTCCCGTTCCGCATCGGGGGTGCCGGGCGGAATGCGGGGGAAGCGGCCCCCGGCTCGAGTGAACCGCCCCCAAACACCGAGTTTGCCGGGGGAAATGGCTACCGAGTGCCGGGTTGCGCGCGATTTTCGAGCTCGCACGCGCCCCCGGCCCCGGCTCTGCGCGAGCACGGCTGGGGCAATACGCCCCGTTTTGGGGGCAGACTGGAACGACCTCGGGTGAGGTCGAGAGTTCCTCTATCCTCAGTGCAAAGGGGAGCTGGATGAAGGTCATCGTCGATCTCTGCGTCGTGCCCATGGGTGTGGGGGTTTCCGTTTCGGAGTACGTGGCGGCCTGCGAGCGGGTGCTGAAACAGGCCGGGCTCGAAACCCGCCTGCACGGCTGCGGCACCAACATCGAAGGCGAGTGGGACG
>JAFDBP010000044.1 GCA_019313245.1 Deltaproteobacteria bacterium | reverse complement strand
TCAGCCCTGACCGAGCGCGTCGTCGAATTGGCGGCGAGCCTGACCGCGGAGTAGATGGACTCCCACAAAGTCGCCTTGATCACCGGAGCGAGCCGGGGCATCGGTCGCGGACTCGCCGAGTGCTTCCTCGCGGGTGGATTCCGCGTCGCGGGCTGTAGCCGCGGTGAGGCTCCCCCGATCGATGGCGACTACGAGCACACCTGCATCGACATCGCGGACGAGAAGGCCGTCCAGGGCTGGGTCAAGGGCGTGGCGCGCTCGCATCAGCGGATCGATGTACTCGTGAACAACGCGGGCGACTACGCGCAGGTTCCAGCCGTGCTGACTTCGGGCGAGACCCTCGAGCAGTTGATGCGCGTCAACTACATCGGTTCGTTCATCGCGAGCCGGGAGGCCGCCAAGATCATGGTTCGTCAGAGGAGTGGGCGAATCATCAACATGGCCTCGATGGCGTGTGGCCTCCACTCGGAGGGCGCCTCGGCGTACGCGGCAGCGAAGAGCGCCGTGATCGAATACTCGAAGGTACTCGCCAAGGAGCTCGCCGAGAGCAACGTCACCGTCAACGTGGTCGCGCCTTCGATGGTGGACACCGGAATGCTCGCGGAACTCGGCGAGAAGTCGCGCGAGAGTGCGCTGCAGTCCCTGACCCTGAAACGCAGCTGCAGCCTCGAGGAAGTGAATCACGTCGTGAGGTTCCTCGCCTCGGATCTGGCTGCGTGCGTGACGGGGCAGGTCATCTATCTCGGGCTCGTGGTCTAGCGTGACCGCTGTGCCCGACCGTGCAATCGATTACGGCGACGTGTCTATCGAAACCTTCGTGACCGGAACCTGGCGCGAGAACTGCTACCTCGTGACCGATCGCGGCGCCGCCGAGACCGCCGTGATCGATCCGGGTGACGACCACGAAAGGTTGATCGCCTACATCGAGGAGCGCGGTTACCGCGTCACGCTCATCTTGTTGACGCACGCGCACTACGACCACGTCGGCGCGGTCGTGGCGCTCTCCGAGCACACGGGTCTTCCGTGCCAGGTGCACCGCGACGACCAGAAACTCCTGAAGCGGGCGCCGCTCTACGCGCTGAGCTTCGAGAAGAAGAAGATTCCGCTGCCGACATCGATCGAACTCTTCGACGATTGCGCCAAGTTCGAGTTCGGATCGCGCGCATTCGAGTCCTTGCCGTGCCCGGGCCACACACCCGGGGGCACGTGTTTTCGGCTCGAAAACGCGCTCTTCGTGGGCGATACCATTCTGGTAGAAAAGCGAGGTCGCACGGATCTGCCGGGTGGAGATGCCGAGACGCTCGAAGCATCGATCACGGCGCTGCTCGGCAGCTTCGATGGAGAATTTGCGATCTTTCCCGGTCACGGCAATCCGTGGACGCTCGCTGAAGCTCGCCGCTGGTGGAGCGAACAGGGGTCGGGAGAGCAGCGATGAAGGCCGTCCTGGAGGGGATCGAATTCGCGCTGCCGAAACGCCTGTTGACCAACGCCGACCTTCGCCGCGAGCATCCCGATTGGGACATGGAGAAGATCGCCGAGCGCACGGGAGTGCTGGAGCGCCATTTCTGCGCACCCGATGAGACTGCCCTCGATCTGGGCGAGCAGGCCAGTCGGCAACTCCTCGAGCGGTTGAAGCTCTCCGCGAGCGATGTCGGCGCGGTGATCATGTGTACCAATTCGCCAGACTACATCCTGCCGTCGAACGCGTGTCTGCTGCAGGCTCGTCTGGGTCTGCCCACCTCGATACCCGCGTTCGATTTCAGCCTTTCCTGCTCGGGATACGTCTACGGACTCTTCATCGCGAAGTCCCTGATCGGGAACGGAGCGGTACCGAACGTTCTGCTGGTCACGGGTGATTCCTACTCGCGCTTCATGCACCCCGGCGATCGATCGACGATTACGCTGTTTGGGGACGGTTGCGCGGCGACCCTGATCTGCAGCGCTGCGGAGGGACCCTCTGGGATCGCGGAGTTTGCGCTCGGTACCGATGGGAGAAGCAGTGAGAGCTTCATGATCGAGGCCGGCGGCGCTCGCGTGCCCCACTCGGAGGAAACCGCCAAACCCATCACGGACGCGACCGGCAGTGTGAGGTCGGCCGACCACATCGAGATGGACGGAGCCGCGGTGCTCGCATTCGTGCGCAAGTGTGTGCCACCCCTGATCGAGGAGTTGCTCGCGACGGCGGGGCACGGCATGGAGGCCGTCGATCTGGTCGTCTTCCACCAGGCGAGCGCGTTGTCGCTCGAATACCTTCAGCGCTGGCTCAAGTTGCCCCCGGAAAAGACCTTCTCCAACATCCACCACGTCGGCAATCTCGTATCGGCTTCGATTCCGGTCGCCTTGCGCGAGGCGGAACTCGAGGGTCGTTTGCGCCCCGGCATGAAGGTGATGCTCGTCGGCTTCGGAGTCGGTCTCTCCTGGGGCGCGTGTCTAGTAGACTGGTAAGAGGTGGCGTCGCAGATGGCCGAACAACCCTACATCGATCAGCTGCTCGAGCGCATTCGCGCTCGCGGCGAGCACGAGGCGTTCGTCTGGCGCGGCAAGCCCGTCACCTACGCCGAGTTCGACGCGATCATCTCGAGCTGGATCGAACGGCTCAAGGCAGAGGGCATCGGCCAGGGGGACTGCGTGGGTGTGCTGGCCGACTACTAGCCGCAGTCGGTTGGCCTCGCGCTCGCGCTGATGTGCACGCGCGCGATCTTCGTCCCCTTTTCCGAGGCCGTCGAGCCCGAGATGGGACCCCTGATGGAACTCGGCGGCGTCCAGTACCTGTTCCGCTTCGACAAGGACGATGCGTCGAGCCTGGAGATTCCCGGCGAATGGCCGGCGCCCGATCTGATCCGCGATTTTCGGTCGAAGGGCGTGTCGGGTCTGGTGGTGTTCACTTCGGGCTCGACGGGTAAACCGAAGGGGATTCTGCACGACTGCGATCGGCTCGCGAAGAAGTTCTCGGAAGTGCGCAAGGCCTACCGCACGCTGGTGTTCCTGCTGTTCGACCACTTTGGCGGATTCAACACGATGCTTTCGGTGCTTTCTTTCGGAGGTACCATCGTCGTCCCCGACGGCAGGACGCCCCAACAGGTGGCGAGGGTCGTCGCCGAGGCGAGGGTCGAGTTGCTGCCCGTGACGCCGACGCTGCTGAATCTGATGATCGCCTCTGGGGCGGGCACGGAGTACGACCTCTCGTCGGTGGAACTCATCACCTACGGGACGGAAGTGATGCCCGAGGCGACCCTGAAGAAGGTGGCCGCGCTCGCGCCCGACGCGAGGCTCCAGCAGACCTACGGCCTCTCCGAACTCGGCGTGCTGCGCTCGAGGTCCGAAAACTCCGATTCGCTCTGGGTGAAGGTGGGGGGCGCGGGTTTCGAGACCCGGGTCGTCGACGACATCCTCTACGTCCGTTCGGAATCCGCGATGATCGGCTATCTCAATGCGCCGTCGCCCTTCGACGAAGAGGGTTGGATGTGCACCGGTGACCGCGTCGAGCAGCGGGGTGAATACCTGCGCATCCTGGGCCGCGAATCCGAGGAGATCAACGTGGGTGGGCAGAAGGTGTTTCCGGCCGAGGTCGAGACGGCGCTGCTCGAGGCGGGAAACATCGACGATGCCACGGTCTACGGCGAAGCCCACAAGCTGATGGGTGCGGTCGTGATGGCCCGGATCAAGCTGCACGAACCGGAGGATCCGACTGCGCTGCGCGCGCGCCTTCGCAAGCATTGCCTCGCGCGGCTCGCCCCCTACAAGGTGCCCGTTCGGTTTCAGATCACCACCGACGAGCAACACAGCAAGCGCTACAAGAAACAGCGCCCCTCGGCGCCAACCGCTCCCTCGGAAACATGAGCGCAGAAATTCGGCCGATTCGGCTCGATGAGGTTTCGATCCTTCAAGACTTCATGCGAGAGGAGTGGAACCGGCAGCACGCTTTCGTCCACAGCCGCGAGCTGTTGCTCTGGCAGCATCATCTGAATCCCTTCAAGCGACAGGGGCCCTTCGGCGACGATGAACTCAGTTTCTGGGGCGCGTGGGACGGCTCGGATCTGATCGCCGTACTCGGCGAGATCCCGGTGCCCTTCGCGATCTGCGGAGAGACGGTTGCGGGCACGTGGCTCGCGGTGTGGAAGAATCGGGCCGAGTCGACACAAGTGACTGTGGGTCTGCAGCTGCTGCGCCGCGTCACCTCCGGCCCCTCCGCATTCGTCGGTGGCCTCGGTATGAACGAGCGGGTGCGCGGTGCGTACGGGCTGTTTCGATATCGCGTCTGCGACGATCTTCCGCTCTACATCGTCTTGAATCCCGATGTGAGCAGTGCCTGGGTGCGCAAGAAGCCGACCTATACCGAAGCTCGCGGGTCGCAGCTGTGGCTCCGAACGCCCGCGTCTCCTCCGGATTGGAAATTGACCGTTCGGCCCCTTCCCGCCGAAGCCGAAGAGTGGGATCGCTTCTGGTCGCGCATTCGCGCGGGCCTCGTGGGTACCGACCGAAACTCGAACTACATGAACTGGCGCTACCTCACGCACCCCCATTACCGCTACGAGTGGGTCCGCGTATACGACGAGACCGAGGAACTCCGCGCTGCGGCCGTCTATCGGATCGAAGAGGCGGAGGGCGAGAAGGCGATCCACGTGGTCGAATTCCTCGGGGAAGGGCAGGCCGCCGAGCAACTCGCGCACGCGCTCTGCGGTGTGATGCGGGAGCGCGAGGCCAGCTTTCTCGGTTTTCGTTGCGCGCGCGCGCAGTCCTTCGAGCCCTGGCGAGCCGTCGGAGGTGACGTCTACGGCAAGGGCGATACGGCCTACGAGCTGCCCTCGCTCTTCCAGCCGGTCGTTCCCGAGTACCGCACGCTCGCCTGGATCTACCGCTTCGGACGCGGCATCGAGCCCGCCGATCTGTCCGGGTTCTACGTCACCCGATCCGACGGCGATCAGGATCGCCCGAGTCGGATCGACCCGGCTCAGTAGGACAGTCTCTTCTCGATGTTGAATTGCGCTTTCGCGAGCAGATCGGCGATTCGCACGCCCGAATTGCCGTCGCCGTAGAGCGGGTCGGGTTTGCATCGACCGCCCTTTGCGGCCTGCTGGATCCCCGCGAGAATTGCGCCCCGGTCGTAGGGGACATCGAGCGTGTTCGCACCTCGCTCGCGCCCCTGCTGGCGGGTTCCGATGTTGATCGTGGGAACGCCCATGTGCGAGCACTCGCGAATCCCGACGCTGGAGTTGCCCACGATGCAGAGGCTGCCATTCACCAGGCGCAGGAAGTCCTCGGGTGGAAGATTCTTGAAGAAGTGGATTCGCGGCAGAGAGTGGGTTTCGCGAAAGGAGCGAATGCCCTTGGATGTGCCGTCGGAGCCCGCGTCGACATTCGGCCAGAACCAGATTGCGGGGAGGCCGCTGTCCACTACGGCGTGCAGCGTTTCCGTGACGTGGCGCCGCGATTGTTCGTTCTCGGTCGTCACGGGGTGTTGCAGGACCACGATGTAGCCCTGCGAGAGATCGAGAGCCTCGCCGACTCCGCCGTACTCGCTGAAGAGGCGGTCGAGCGGAATGGCGGGAGCGCTGAGCGCCCGCTTGACGACGTCGATCGAGGGGCAACCCGTGACGAAGACCCGCTCGGCGTGTTCCCCCATCCGAGTGACGCGCTCGGCGGCCTTTTCGGTCGCGACGAAGTGCAGGTCTGCGAGCTTGGTGATGGCGTGTCGCACCTTCTCGTCGATCGAGCCCGTGACCTCGCCACCCTGGACGTGAACGAGCGGAATGTTGAGGTAGCTCGCGGCAACCGCGGTGGCGAGTGTTTCGAATCGATCGGCGACGGTGACCACCGCGTCCGGCTTGAGGTTGTCGAAGACCGTCGCGAGTTCGGCGAGGCCGAAGCCCGTCGATTTGGCCGACGTGACCAGGTTTTCCCCCTCCATGATCATGTAGACCCGACGGTCGATCTGGAAGCCCTCCTCCTCGATCACCCGGTGTGCGTTGCCGTAGCGGTCGAGCAGCGCAGACGCGGCCACCACGAGTTGCAGCTCGAGGTCGGGGTGTTCGCGGACGGCCTCCAGCACCGAGCGGATGCGCGAATAGCTTGGGCGCGCGGTAACGACAACGCAGATCTTTCGAGTCATCTTTACACCTATTCCAGATCTTCGAGTGAGAGCAGGGTATCCCGATCGACGGCCCTGCGCAGGCGGCGACCGACCAGGGACGGGAGTTCGCCGGCGGGGATGCCCGATCCCGGCTTCTTGGTGGTCAGGTGTTCCTCGCGAAGCACGGTGCCCGCGGGCAGGTCGTCGCGGGCCACCACGCTCTTCATGAAGATGCCGCGCAGGGAGGTCACGGATTCCGGAAGCTCGTTCTTGTCCGCCGGGTTCGCGCGCATCCGTTCGATGAAGCGGATGCCGTCGACGAGCTGGCGCATCTCCGTCGGGGTGATCGACGCGACGACGTCGGGCCCGAACATCTCCCGACTCAGCGTGAGATGGACTTCCAACACTTCGATTCCGAGGGTCGCGGCCGCGAGGCCCGGGTAGATGGTGGCCGAGTGGTCCGAAAGGCCGACCGCGCAGCCGTAGCGCTCGCGAAAAGCCGGGATGAGATTGATCCCCACCAGTTCGGGCGGGCACGGGTAGACGGACGTGCACTGCATCACGGCCAGCGGAGCCCCCGCTTTCTGGACTCGCGCCACCGCCGCATCGATTTCGTCGGAGGGGCTCATCCCGGTCGAGATCAGGATCGGCAGGCCGGTCGCGGTCATGGCATCCAGTAGATCCGGGTTCGAAATTTCGCCGGATGCGACCTTCCAGGCGTCGACACCCACGCGGGTCAGCATGTCGACGGCTTCCATCGAGAACGGAGAGCTGATGAAGAGCAGGTCTCTCTTGCGCGCGTGCTCTTGCAAGCCCGCCCATTGCGCCTCGCTGAATTCCATGCGCTTCCAGTAGTCGAGTCGCGTGGCATCCTGATCGCTGAACGGCTTGCGCCACGGCTCGGAGAGCGTGCTCTCGGCCGAAGCGATGTGGGTCTGGAATTTGATGACATCGGCGCCCGCGTCGGCGGCGGCGTCGATGAAGGCGTGCGCCATGCCGAGGCTGCCGTCGTGATTCTGCGCCACTTCCGCGATCACGGAGCACGAATTTCCCGGGCGCGGATCCGCGAGCCAGCTCATTCTCAGCTCTCTCCCATTCGCTGGGCGAGAAATTCCGCCCACTCCAGTTCGAGGGGTTCATCGATGTTGGCGACCGGCTCCTCGATCACGACGCCGATGCAGTCGCTCCTTACGGGATCGCGGTCGTTCACGACGGCGTCGCGAGTTGCCGAGTAGCACACCCCGTTTCGGGAATAGTAGGTCGGGAAGGCCTGCCGCGAGGTGAGCGTGTCGCCCGGTTCGCGATACAGCGAGAGGCAGCCCTGCTCGTCGAGCTTCACGATCTTCTCCGGTATGTAGTGCCCGGGGACGCGGCTGACGGCCGCGGCCGCGCGATGGCCTCCCTCGACCATCTGCCGAACCGTGCGTTCGACATCCTCGGCGCGCCGCAGTGGCGTCGTGGGCTGCAGCAGAACCGAGATGTCGAAGCGGCAGCCGTAGTGCTCCTCGCTGGCGAGCCACGCATGCCGCCACGCCTCGACGGCCGAAGCGAGATCGCCCGCGAGTTCGGCGGGCCGCATGAAGGGGACGTCGAGTCCGCAGCTGCGCCCCTCCTCGGCGATCTTCTCGTCGTCCGTGCTGAGGACGCTGTGGTCGATCCATTTCAAGGCTGCCGCAGTTCTGGCGGCGTGTTCGATCAAGGATCTGCCTCCCACCCGGCGAAGGTTCTTGTTGGGAATCCCCTTGCTGCCCCCCCTCGCCGGAATCACAGCCAGGACCGAAAGCCTGTTCCAGGTCATCTCGACATCGGGCCCAGTAGCCCCCTCAGAGTGGTGGTGATCCAGGTCGGGAAACGGCCCACAAGGCTACCCCATCTGCGCGTCGGGTGGCGAACCCGCATCGGGTACAGATCCGCTCGCCGGGGCGTCAGTCTACGTAGGCCTCTTCGGGCGCGACCTCGTCGCCGTACATCCCGGTCTGCCAGAAGAAGGCGCGCGCTTCGTGGCAGAGGTGACACTTCGAAGAATACCCTTCCTTCCTGTCCGCGAAGCCGGCTTGAATCGCCTCTTCCATCAGGGGGAGCGGTCCGTTGTCGACCAGCTTCCGGACCATGGGGTGGTCGTTGATGTCGAAATCGTCGTGGATCTTCGACAGGGGCGTCTTCATCGTGTTCCCAATCGAGATTCCCGCGCAGACGGAGGGGAAGACGTTTCCGTGCGGGTCGATGTGGACGGTCTTCTTCCACAGCAGCTTCTTTCCGCAATGGTCGTCTGCGAATTTCTCCTTCGGGAAGTTCTCGACGAGATGCGCCAGGACGTTGGCGGCCCGGCCGATCATCCGCAGCGGGCGCTCGTCGAGAATGCCGCGGAAGATCTCCGTCTTCTGGTCTTCCGTCAGGCTCATCATGTCGACCGGATTTTCCAGGAAGTTCCTGGGCGCGACGACGACGACGCCCTCGCCGAATACCTCGTTGCCGATCCGCTCCGCCGTTCTCACGGCTTCGATCGGGACGAACTCCTGGTGAAAGGGATCGCAGCTGATCAGCAGGGTGTCGATGCCGAAATCCTTGATTTCGGTCATGCGCTCTCGCGCGATCTTGTCGGTCTTGCACCAGAAGCCGTTGGTCTCGAGCTTGCCCAGCGGCAGCATCCCCTCTTCCTTCGCGACATTGAAACAGTCGATCAGGTATTTGTAGTCGAAGAAGGGCTCGCCTCCCGCGAAGTGGAGGTCCCGCCCGGTGAATCCCAGTTTCTTGAACTCGCGCAGCACTTCGCGCAGATGCTCGACCGGCATGACGGCGCGCTTGCTCGGCCCGCTGTTCTCGTAGCAGTGGGCGCAGGCGGCGTTGCAGCGATAGGTCAACAGGATCCCCGCGGATTTCCATTTGGCGAGCTTCCGCGGTCGAAACTTTCGCATCAGGTTGGCGTACGCTCTGGCGACGGCTTTCTTCACTTCTCGGCCTCCAATGACGGGCGACTGGCGAATCGGCGCTTCTCGGGCATGCACCCGTGGGGGCGGCGAGATGGAAGCCTAGAACTTCGGCGCAATTCGGACCACCGGAGCCCGGCCGCGTTGCCGGGCCGGTTCCCTGGGGGTAGCAGCTGCAATTCCGGCCCTCGTTGCGCCGCTGCTGCCCTGCGTCAGAACGCGAGCCCGAAGCCGGCCGAGACTTCGACGCCCTCTTTCGAGAATCCCACGTCGACGCGAAACGGAGCATCGCGCTCCAGGGTGATTCGGAGGCCCACTCCACCGCTGGCCCAGACGCGCGAGCTGAAGATGTCCGGCCAGTCGTCCGCGACGGAACCCACATCGCCGAAGAATGCGAGGCCGACGCGCTCGACGCGCAGGGCCTTCGTGAAGGGGATGGGAAAGCCTCGGGTCAGCACCCAGAAGCGATATTCGCCGCTCGCGTGCCACATCGAGCGATCTCGAAAACGCCCCTCGATGAAGCCTCGAAGCGTCCGATTTCCTCCCAGGGTCGGCAACGAATAGAAGGGCAGGTCACCTGCGGTGGTGCTCGTCTGTAGATGAAACGCAAGGGTGTCGGTGGGCGGATGTTCTTCTTCCGCATCGCCTCCGCTGTGCAGCAGCGGCGGCACCGGGAATATCTGGGTCCCGTAGGCGGCAAACACCGAACCGACGTCCCAATCGGTCTGCAGCAGCGCCGAGTCGACAGTCGCGCCCACCGCGAAGCCCCGGTAGGGCATGCGCTGGCTGTCACGCGTGTCGTAGCGCAGCTCCAGTTCGAGCCAGCCCAGCTTGTGGTCGTCGCCTCGCGCGAAGATCAGCGGGAACGGGTCCTCCGTATTCGGTCTGTCGTTGACCTCTCCTTTGCCGAGCGAGTGCCACTCGCCTTTGATCGAAGCGCCTATGACGAGGTTGTCGCCCGGGTCCGGGACCGCGAGTTCGAAGCCGAGGCGGCCGAATGCCGTCTCGTCCCGGTAACTCGTCTCGTCTTCTTCTTTCGTCTTCGCCCCGAAACCGAAGAAGCGGCGCGTGAGGGATTTTTCGTAGCCGCCCCAGACTTTGATGAAGCTGCGCTCTTCCTGAAGGACGCCACCCTCCGGGATCTCGCGGTGGTGCAGTCTTCGTCGCCACGCGAACTGGTAGGCCTGCTGACCTTCTGTCGTGTAGGAGAGGAAGATGCCCGCGAACTCGCGTCGGCGCTGTTGGCGGAAGTCGAGATCGGTGATTGCAATCCCGCCTCCGAAGCCGACATCGCTGTCGCGAAACAGAAACGGAGCCACGAAGCTCGAGACGAGGAATCGCTGGAAGACGTTGCCGGGCTTGAGCCGCCCCTCCGGGATGTAGCGCCAGCGTTCGGGGTTCGTCAGGTCTGCCGGCTTTTCGATCTTCGGGATGCGCCCGTCCTTTTCGATTCCCTGCCACGGATCGAATTCTGCGGACGTCGACTGCGCGATCGAGGAGCCGCAGAAGAATACGACCGCCGCGAAGCAGAATGCGGATTGGAGGGTCTGAAAGTGCGACGAGCGCTCCGGTCTGTGTGGGTTCAGCTTCAAGGTGGCCTTTCTACGCGCATTGGGTGAGAGCGGAATGTCGTCGCCGCGGTGAGCGCCGCTGTACCAGCCTATATCGGTCGGCGCGACCCGCTGGCGTTCGAAAAATCGACGGCGCCCCGGAGAATTCAAATTCGATCAGTCCGCAAAACGAGAGACGACGACCTCGCGGGTGCTCCGCAGCACCGTGTAGAGCACGCGCGAGTCGCTCGGATCCCAGGCGATGCCCTGGCCTTCGGCGACGACGCTCAGGATTTCCACGAGCTCGAGCGCGGCGCCGGAAGCCGGGACGCGCAGCGCGTAGAGTTCGGGCTCGTCGTGGCCGGTTGCGTAGAGAATGTCGTCCGGACCGAACGCGGCGCCCGAGTTGCTTCGCGTGCCAAAGCGTTCGATGACTTCGGCCGGGAAGCCGTACCCCCCGACCCGGCGCCACTGATCGTCGTAGAGGGCGATTTCGGACCATCGGGTCCCGCGACCCGGAATGCCGCCCCGGCCCTCGTAGTTTCCGAACGCCACCCACCAGAGTCCGTCGCGACGATCGATCCAAGTCGCCGAACCGGGCAGCATCCCGAAGCTGTGGGATCCGATGTGCACGAGGGTTTCTGTGTCGAAGATCTCGATCGAACTCAGCATCGGCACGCCCGGGTAGTTGGAGTTTGCACAGTAGAGTCGGCCATCGAGCACGATGCCGCTGTTGAGATGGTGGATCCCGCCGCCGTCGGGTTCCAGATACCCGCCGACGCGTTCACCGGTGCGCTTGTCGTATTTGCCGATTTCGCGGTTGCCGATCGCGTAGAAGTGGTTCGCGTCGACGGCAACCGCCTGGCGCGCTTCAGCGGCCTTGAAGCGTCGCAGTTCCCGCAGGCCACGGATGGGCGAATCCGCATGTGAGGTCGCACAGATGATGAGCGCGAGCAGCGCGAGAAGGCTCAATGGGCGAACGGCGTTTGACACAGCGTTACCGTAGCGTCACCTCGCAGGTTCTGGGAGCCGTGCGGCGTGGGAGGCGCGATTTTCGAGTCGTGAGCGCCGCGCGTTCGAGCCGACCGACAGATCGCCGAGGTTGCCCATCCCGTGTCGATATGTGCCTATAATCCGTCCGGATCCACCCACTCGCGCGGTCGAGCCGTGCCGCGGATCGACTCGGTCTGCTCGGTTTGGCGAGCGTGGAGGCCGACTCGACGGGTGGGCCGAGAAGAGGAGGGGGCGGTGTTCAAGAAAGCCCGGTTGGCGTTTTTTGTCGCGATCGCAATTTCGCTCGTCATCGGTTGGTGGGTCGCGGGCCCGCTGGTCTACAAGACTGCGGTCGGTCTCAGCGAGACGGCCTTCCCCGCCGGCGCACAGCTGCAGGCGCTCTTCGATCGGGTGGCGCCCGGATATTCCTGGGCGGGGCCGGGGCTCGCCTTGGCCGCGCTGATTGCGCTCGCCGTCGGCTTGCTGGCGTTTCTGCTGGTTCGCGCGGCGAAGCGAGCACAGGTCGCGATGGTGGATCGGAGTCGGCGGCGCTTCGTGACCGGATTCGGTTTCGGTGCGGTGGCCGCATTGGTTTCCAGTGCGGTGGTGGCCGCCCTCGGAATGGCGCGCGGCTGGCTCGGCCTCGGGTACGGAGGCCGCGGTTGGCAGCCGGTCTTCACGGAAATCTTCGGCGACAACGTCGTCGAGACGCACCCAGAGTGGAAGGCGGAGTGGAGGGGGAGCCGGATTCGCGACCATCGCCGCCTCGGGCGCACCGACTGGCGGGTGTCGGACATCGTGCTCGGTACGGGCGGGATCAGTGGCGAGGAGGGTGAGAAGATCGGCCGGCTCGCGATCGAGCGGGGTGTCAACTATTTCGATACCGCACCGGATTACTCGGGCGCGGCCAGCGAATCTGCGATGGGGAATGCCATGCGCGGCCAGCGCGATCGCCTCTTCGTCGCCACCAAGTTCTGCACACCGACGGGCCACCTGCCCGCGGGCTCACCCGTCGCGGACTACAAGGCCGCGGTCGAGGTCAGCTTGAAGCGCCTCGGCACCGACTACGTCGATCTATGCCACGTTCACTCTTGCGACAGCGTATCGCGTTTGATGGACGAAAATGTGCACGAGGCGTTCGATCGGCTCAAGCAGGAAGGGAAGGTGCGCTTCCTGGGATTTTCGACCCACACGCCGAACCTCGTCGAAGTCGTCGGGGCGGCAATCGAATCGGGTCGTTTCGACGTGATGATGGTCGCCTATCACCACGGGCTCTGGTCGGAGTTGCCCGCACTCATCGAGCGCGCGCGCCGCGAGCAGGACATGGGTGTCGTCGCGATGAAGACGCTGAAGGGCGCCAAACACCACGGCCTCGCGGGATTCCGCGAGCACGCCGATGCGTATTCGCAGGCCGCTCTGCGTTGGACGCTCTCGAATCCCGACGTCTCGTGTGCGGTGATCTCGTTCTACGAGCTACAGCACGTCGACGAGTATCTGGCCGCCTCCGGTGGCCAGCTCAGCGCCGACGACGTCGCGGTCCTCGAGCGCTACGACCAACAGATCCTGGGCAGCTATTGCGCGCCACACTGCGGCGCCTGTCTCGACCGCTGTCCCGAGAACCTCGCGATCCAGGATGTGCTCCGCTATCGGATGTATTCAGAAGACTACGGTTGGCACCGGGAAGGCGCCCGGCTCTACGCGCGACTCGAAACGAACGCGTCGGTCTGCGCTTCCTGCAGTGGACCCTGCCTCGGAAGCTGCCCCGTCGGAGTTCCGATTCCGGAGCGCACCCGCGACGCACACCGGCTGCTGATGGGTTGACGATCGGCGTTTCACGAATCCGGTGGTTGGGGAGATCGCCTCAGCAGCGACATCAAGATCAGCACGATCACCACGCCGACGACCGAGATTCCGGCCAAAAACAGGAAGTAGTTCAGGTGGCCGGTGACGCCTGGAGAGTGATCGAGGATGCGGCCGGAAATCGGGCCGAAGAAGATTTCAGGCGTGTACCCCACGACCGAGATCAGACCGACCGCCGTGCCGGTGCGGTGGCTGGGCGTGCGGGTTTCTTCGAGCAACGCGAAGTAGACACCGCGAAGGCCAAACACCGCGAAGTAGCTGATGAAGATATTCGCGTAGAGGATGTTCAGCAGGTCGGGTGACGGCGCGATCTGCGACAGCGCGCCGTAGCTGATCGCCATCGCGATGAAGAGACCGCCGATCACCCCGCGCGCGTTGAACCGATCGGCCATCAGTCCCGCGGCAATTGCCGCTACGGGACGGATGTAGGCAGTTGCGGCGGTGAAGCGGCCGGCGTCGAGTTCGCTCATGTCGAGCACCTGCACGGCGTAGAGCGAGTAGTTGTCGAGGCCCTTGTAGCCGCAGTACGCGCAGACCACGACCATCGCCTGGGCCCAGATGCGCGGCGCGCGCACGACCTGCCCGATTCCGCTGAATGTTCCCATCCGGCTGGGTTCCCGCTGAGCGCGTCGATCCGGTATCGAGAACCAACACAGAAGTGCGGCGACGAAAGTCGCGGCGGTGTAGAAGTGGATGACCGATTTCAGTGCAGCCAGTCGCTCGCCCGCGGTGACGCTCTCCGCTTCTGCCGGGAACGACCAACCGAACGCAATCACAGCCAGGCTCGCGAGGGCGGCTGCAACGAGGCCGCGGCCTCCATCGAGGACGCCGAACGCGAGCCCCTGCTCGCGCGTGCTGCCCCACTCGCGGGTCGTCCGGATCAACGCGGCCCAGAACAGCAGGATCGTGGTCGCCCCCCAGTAGCCGTAGAGCACCGCCATCCCCAACGGCCCGGGAATCGTCGCCAGGTAGAGTCCGCCGATTCCGGTGGCGAAGAGCGACAGCGCCATCAGCTTGCGCGCGGAGAATCGGTCGGCCAGTGGGCCGCCGGGGAAATAGGCCAGCGCGGCGGTGACGCCGTAGACGGCGAACAGGTCGCCGAGTTGCGCGTTCGAGAGCCCGAAAACCTCGAGGATGGTCGCTCGAAAGTACCTGGGGATGTGAAAGGTCAGTCCGAACATGACCTCGCCGGCGAAGATCAAGCAGGCGAGTGCGAGGAGTCTGCTGGAGATCAAATTCCGTCCGAGGTGATCAGTAAACATTGTGAATCATAGGCTTGAGCGGATTCTTGCGCATTCGATGCCGGTCGCACGAGAGGCCTCGATTTCGACCAGCGAGTGCCCCGTGACATCTTCAGGAGCCGGCAACGAGCCGGCGGTTTTCGGCAGGCGCTGGCGGGAAGATATGTGACGGTCACCGACGAATATAACGTCACCTAAACGCAGTATCTTCGTACTCACACATTGAGCTTGCGCCAGGGGTTCATCTGCGTGTAACTCATATGTGCAAACGCTGTTTGAGTCGAAAGCACGCCGACGAGCAGTCGTTTCGTGAGCGACTCCGAGCGTCAGCCCAGACGGAGGCGCATGCCATTAGATGGCGTCGCCGGGTGGCATCGAAGGAGGTATTCGGGATGGGTTTCAAACGACGATTAGCTCTCACGCTCTTGGCGCTGGGAATCGCGGCGCCCGCGAATGCCGGCGTCCAGATGTATTCGGGCGAACTCATCGTTCACATGCGCGGTTCGGATGCGGCGGGCGACTTCGTAGCGATCCCGTTGGGAGCCAATTGCAACACTCGCCCCTATCACGCTGCTGAAACCGCCACTCTCAGTGCCTTTTCGGTAATGATCCCGAAATTCGGGGGGCAGATTCCCGTCATCGACACGAACATGGACAGCATTCCGGATGTCGCGGCCGGCTGCGCGCCGGCTTCGCTGCAGGTTGGGCTGCCGGTGATGGGAAGCGGCGTTCTCGCCACGACGGGCGGCGCGTCGACCACGAGAACCGCCTACAACCCGAGAGCATTCACGGTCCCGAGGTCGGACCTCTCTCGCGTGACGTCGGGCGCTTCATTCCTGTCGACGACCTGGCTGCCACTTCCGGCTGGAAGCCCCAAGTTCCATTGGGAGATCGAGTACGCAGATCTGAAGAACGATGTGGGCGGATTTTCCGACGGTGGAGGACCCGGCAGTTTCACCGTCTCGCATGCTGCGAAGGTCCGCGTCACTGCCGGCAAGAATCAATTTGGTGGGACGATGCGCCTGTTGGGCGAATATTATACGAATCGAGGCCTCGCTACGATTTCGAAGTCGGAAGGGGCGACCCCGTGGAATCTGCAGTACATCGGCGCCGGTGCCGCGACCACGGCGGGCAAAGTCACGGCTGGCTTGCAGTATACGGCGATGATTTCTCGCAAGTGGCTCAACCTCGGTTCCTTCGGTTACTCGGCCAGGACCGCCACCATCTCTGCATTTCCCTGGACGACCGGAACGGTTGAAGTCACCGCCTCGGGCGGCCCGCAGGCGACCATCCTGAAGCGGACCGGATACGACAATCGAACGCCCGGCGGTGTAGGGAACATCCAGATGGTGAGTCCCGCACTCACGCGCTGGAAGCATCCCTTCAGCGATTACTACACCGGGAGCATCGCGACGTTGAAGCTGACGTTCATTCCGGAGCCCACCGCTCTGCTGATGCTCGTCCCCGGAATCGGTGCGCTCGCAATCCTGAATCGCGTTAGACGTGGATCGAAAAATGGGTCCAGTCCAACTGAAATGGTTTAGGTGACAGTCCGTTCAGCGAGATCGCAGGACTAGATCGCGTACTGGGCCCGATGCGCCCGGCACGACGCGATCGCGCGCGTCGGAATTCGACCGAAATAACACGCTTCGATCCAGCCGGAGAGCGTCTCCCGG
>JAFDBP010000043.1 GCA_019313245.1 Deltaproteobacteria bacterium | reverse complement strand
GACCGCCAGGAGCGGAGAGATCATCGGCCTCGAAGTCGACCTGATCAAGGCGCTCGCGCATTCGATGGGTCTGACGACGCGATTCGTCGTCAAACCCTTTGCCGACCTGATCCCCGCGATCGAGAATGGCGAGGTGGACGTCGTCATTTCGGGAATGACGATCACCCCAGAGCGCAACGCGCGCGTCGCGTTTGCCGGCCCCTATTTCATTTCGGGAAAATCGGTGCTCACAAAATCGGCGCAAATCGCATCGGCCGACGATGCGACGCTGCTGAACAATGCCGATCACCGCTACGCCGTGCTGGCCGGTTCTACGAGTGAGGCCTTCGTCAAGCAGGTGCTCCCCAAGGCCATCAGTGTTCCCGCGAAGGATTACGACACCGCAGTGCAGATGGTGCTCGATGACGATGTGCAGGCGATGATCGCGGACTTTCCGATCTGCCAGCTCTCGGTGATGCGCAATCCGGAAGCCGGCCTGTCTACCCTGATGACGCCCTTCACGATCGAGCCGCTCGGAATCGCGCTATCCGCCGACGACCCGCTGCTCATCAACCTGATCGAAAACTATCTGAACACCCTAGAGAACACCGGGCTTCTGATCCAGTTCAAGGCGAAGTGGTTCTCCGATGGGTCGTGGATTGGCGAGCTTCCCTGACAGATCATGCCGAGCCATCGCAAACAGATGAGGATCCCGCTGCTCGTCGCTGCACTGGCGATCGCCCTGACTGTCTGCCTGAGCGCTGCGGTGTCCGCCGAGCGCAGGAAGCGGGACATCCTGCTCTCTGAAACTGACGACGCTCGTATCGGCAGGGAGGCCGCGAAAGCAGTTCCCGCTCAGATGGGACTCTACGAAGATCCCGAACTCGAGGCCTACGTCAACAAACTCGGGCAGCGGCTGCTCAGGGGCGTGCCCCGCATGGGCTTCGACTACCAGTTCAAGATCGTCGACCAGTTCGAACCCAACGCATTCGCGCTGCCCGGCGGCTACATCTTCATTTCGCGCGGTCTATTGGCGCTGGCCAATAGCGAAGACGAACTCGCCAACGTGATGGGCCACGAAATCATCCACGCCGCACACCGGCACGCGGCGATGCAACAGGCGCTGGTCGGAACCGGCCCCCTGGCGATGCCGTGGATCCGCGCTGCAAACATGGCCGCCTACGGGCGCGACATGGAACGCGACGCCGACAAGGGCGGCCAGGCGCTCGCAGCGGCCGCGGGTTACGACCCGATGGGAATGTCGACCTTCATGAAACAACTCGGCCAGCTCGAGCGGATCCGCATCGGCACCGTGCGCCAATCGCGATTCATCGACACCCATCCCGGGGCCGGCGAACGCGCCGCCGTCAACGCCGCGCGCTCGCACGAAATCCGCCGCAAGAACGTGCCCGGGCTCGGCGACACCAAGACCTCCTATCTGCGCCGGCTGGAGGGCCTGCCCGTCGGCCCGCGCCCGGAAGGCGGCGTCTTCGACGAAGACCGCTTCCTGCAGCCCGACATGGACTTTCAACTGCGCTTCCCGCCCGGCTGGAACGTCTCCAATTCGACCCAGGTCGTCGGAGCCGTGTCGCCCAAACGCGATGCGATGATCTTCTTGATGGCCGACCAACCCGAGGGTGACCCCGAGCAGGCCGCAGCGGACTTCGTGGTCAAGACCAGCGAGGAATTCCCGGTCGATGTCGTGCGATCCGGTGCCGTCAAGATCGGCGCGATCGATGCGTGGCGGATCGAACTCGAGGGCAGCGGCCGCGCGCGCGGCGTCGCCGCAAACGTAACCTTCATCCCCTATCGAGGCGCGACCTTCCGGATCACGGGCGTGTCACCCTCCATGGCCGCGAGAACCTACAACGGGCGCATGCTGAGCACAGCGCGCAGCTTCCGGCCACTTTCCGAGGCCGATCGCGCGAAGATCTACGGCAGCCAGATCCATTTGGTGACCGCGCAGGCCGGCGAGACCCTCGAAGAACTCGGGCGCCGGAGCGGCAACACCTGGAACATCGCGACGCTCGCCGCCTACAACGGCGTCTTCACCACCCACCGTTTCGAAGGCGGCGAGCTCGTCAAGACGACCCGCGACCAATCCTACCGCAGCAAATCGACGGAGTAGGCCCGATTCCCCGCCTCGCCGAGCGGGATCCCAGCTCGAAACGAGCCGTGCATCCGAGGTCAATCGAGAATGGGGCGCTGCAGCGAGCCGCCTACTGAGCCTCGGCGCCGCTCGCCTTCAGCGGATCGGGGTCGTCTCCATCGAGCAGACCGTCCCCATCTGTATCGGGGTCGTTCGGGTCGGTGCCGCTGCGAGCTCCAGCGATCGCCTCTTCGAGATCGCTGAGTCCGTCACCGTCGGTGTCGGGCTCGCTCGTGGAAGAACCGAGGGTCTCTTCGGTAATGCGCAGATCGTCACCGTATGGGGAATAATCGGGCACACCGTCGCCATCTCGGTCCTTGAAGCCCTGCACGGTGCCCCAACGTCTGCTCTTGCCCGTGTAATCGGCATCCGTCAATCCGTCGAGCATCCACTTCTCGTAGCTGACGTCCTTGCCATTGAGAAACTCGAAGAAGTCTCCGTTGTGGAGCAGCGGGAGATCCGTGTCGCTGCCGCCCTCTCTGAAAATATCGCTCAGTATGTGTAGAAATTCGTGCTCGAAGTAGTCGTTGAAGGTTTTGGGGGCCCATGTCATCGGGATCGTGATATAGCCCGCCTTGCCGAGCACACTGTCCACGCCATACGACCCGGCACCGAAATGATTGCGACGCTCCGGGCCCGGCTCGAAGGCGTAGAACGCCACCACGATGTCATAGCTGTCACTCGCGTAGCCGAAGTCGGCGAGATCGTCGACGACGCTGCCGCTCGCCCCATCGCGCGTCCAATATGGCAGTACGTAGCGCCCCGGTTTGGGCTGAATGAAGTGATCTTCCGGGACATAATCGTGGAGCGTGAGATCGTCCACGACCAGGTGGAGTCGCATCCGGCTCGACCGCCAGATGAATTCGACCGCTTCATCCACTTCCCGCCGCACGTTCTCGACCTCACTGGAGGTCACGCTGCCCGCGAAGGTATTGGTGTAGACGATGACCAGGACCTTGAGCCGGAGGTACTCCCCCGCTGCCGCGCTGCCGGGCGTAGTCGCGATCCCCGCCAGGGTCACGAGCGCGGGGATGTAGAGCTTTCTGAACACGGTCTGGACCGCGCTCACGGCCAACTTCAGCAGATTCACCGCATCCTCCAGATTTCGGCACCAGCAACCGAGCAGCAGAGTCGATTCCCGTCGAGTAATAGCAGATCTGCACGGTTCCGACCCAACAGGCTCCAGCGAGCAATTTGCGGCCCAGCGAGCCGCCCGGTGTGCCGGATGGCCCCCGTCATGGATCGACCCGGCTAGAGACACCGGTACTCGAACCGGAGTTCGCCACGAGGTAGAACCGAGCGCCGATCGATCCGCTGGACACCGTTGGCAGGATCAGATCATCGCCGTCGAATTCCGCAGCGCATCTCCCGCGGTAGACGATCACCCCTATCTGCGCAAACCTTGCTCCCCCATGGGTGACTCGAAGACCACCGCGCACGATGCAGCCGAGGCAGGTGCCGACGGCGAAGTGCGAAACGAAACGCGCCTGCCGAGGGCTCTCCGAATCATCCTACTCGCAACGCCGTTCGTGCTGTTTCTCGGCATCCTCGCCGGGATCGAGATCGTCGTGCGCGCGACGCTTCCCCCCATTTCGACGCTCAGTCTCTTCGTCATCTCGCCACTCCAGCAGCACGGTTTTACCGACAGCGAGAACGTCACGATCTTCGAAGGCGATCCCGTTCGCTTCTGGCGTGTCCGCCCCAACCTCGATCGGGTCATCTGGGATTACACGGTGGTTTCGACCAATGAACAGGGCCTGCGCCACGAGGGCCCGATCGGGCCCAAACGCGAGGGATCTCGGCGGATCGTCACACTCGGCGATTCGGTGACCTTCGGTTACCGCATTCCGGTCGTCTTCCCCAAGCGGCCCGAAGAGTACGATCGCGACGCGCTCCCCTACCCGCTCGCAATGGAAAGAGATCTGCGCGCCGCGAATCCCGATCGGGACATCGAAGTCGTCAACCTCGCGGTGCCCGGTTACACGAGCCACCAGGGTCTCGCCTGGCTGCGCCACGAAATCGGACGGCTCGAGCCAGACCTCGTGATCGCCTGCTTCGGCTGGAACGACGCCAACCTGCGCGCCGCCACCGACCGCGAGATGATGAAGATGGGTTGGCACGACATTGCGATTCGGCGCGCGCTATCGACCAGCCAGGCCATCAGCCACCTGGTGAGCTGGCGCAGAGAGCGACAACCGCCGTCGGCCGCGCCCTTCGCAGGGCCCTCGCTTCGGGTACCCGTCGAAGACTACGTGGACAACTTTCTGAAGATCGCAGAGCTTGCAGAAGCTCATGGCGCTTCGGTGGCGGTCATCGGTCCGGTCTACCGCGATTCCATCCAAAACCCCGACGAGGGCGCGCGCATGACCCGGCAGCGCGACGCGCTGCGCGACGCGATGCAGAAAGCGGGAATCGCCTACCTCGAAATCCCCGAACTCACCGAGCAGAACCACCCCGAGAACCTGATGCTCTTCGGGGAACTCGTCCACCCCAACAAGCGCGGCCATCGGCTGATGGAAGTGCGGCTGCTGGAATTCCTGTCGCACGAGAAGATGCTCTGGGATCTCTCGGTGCCGGAATTGGACGCCGTTTAGCTGCGCCGAACGGTCTAGCGAAAAGATCTAATCGCGCCGCCGCATCAAGTAGATCGTGCGCTCGGATCCCTTCACGGGATGCGCGTCCACGATCTCGAACACACTCGAGAACGCCTCCTCGAATCCAGCCTGCGTGTAGCCCGGGAAGACATCCTCCCGCGTCGCGAGCAGGATCTTGACCTTCGGATCGCTCTTCGGAACGAATTCGATGATCAGGTGTGGAGCCAGGCGGGCGAAGTAGCTGGCAATCCGGGCGAGCGGAACATTGTTGGAGATCGCGATGTGATGGATCAACGCGAGGGCCATCACCAGATCGGCAGAACTTCGCTCTGCGAGCGAATTGCGTTCCTCGTGGGCCCATCCGAGCGCGGGACTCGGGTTCACGAGATCCAGGATGAGCGGCAACAGGCGGGCATCCTTCGAGCTGCGCGCCGCGCGGTAGTTGCGCTCGACGCAAGCCGGATCGACATCGAAGGAGACGGTGTGGATCCCCCGCTCGCTCGCAATGCGGCTGAAGCGGCCCGTGTTGGCGCCCAGGTCCCAGACTTCAGCGGGCCGGATCCGATCGAGGTGGCTCGCGACGACCGCCGCCTTGTCCTCGTCCCCCTCGTCGGTGTAGGAATCGCCTTCGTAGTAGTCGGCCCACTCCGTGCCCTCGGGCTTCCAGTCGAGGCTCTCACACGCGTTCTTCAAGCCCGCGACCAGATTGTCGAGGTTCTTCCGGCTGACGGGGCGCTGCTTCGGCGCCGTCGCGTCCTCGGAGGCGGCCCCCTCGAATCGACGCTGGGAGCCCGCCTGGACCCAGATGTGCAGAAAGAGCTGGATCCGCAACCACGCCCGCGCGGGCAAGAGCGACCGGGCCAGCGCGAGCGGAACGCCATCGATGTAGAGGCGAGAGAGCTGCCCGAGCCCGACGTCGCGATAGCTGATCAACGCGAGCGGAGCCAGGAAGTGCTGGCAGAACTGTCGCCACGCGACCCAGGGCGTTCCCTCTTCGTACGCCTCGAACGAGAGCGTATCGATGAAGACCGGGCGCCCCTGGAGGAACTGGATGTTGTAGGCACTGGCGTCCTTGAGCGTCATGCCGAAATCCAGCGCAATCCGCTGGATCTCCAGAGTCGCGAGCGCCGCGTCCTTGAGTTCCCCAAAGCACCACTCGTAGGGGTATGAGATGAACGGCACCAGGTCGGGCTGGAGGATGCGGTAGGGGTCGCCGCGACCGGTGGGTTCGATCGAGACTTCCTCGTGGGCGATGAGCAACCCGCGCTCCACGAGTGCAGCGTAGAGTCCCGAAGACATCAGGCGATCGTAATCTGCCGCATAGCTGCGGTTGACTTGCCGGTAGATGATGCCGTCGCGCTCGAAGACGAATCCGCTGGGATCGCGGAACGACGCGCCTAAGGTGCCATCAGTCATCGCGGGACGCGGTTTCGGAGGCCTCCGAATTCCGCGCATTGCGCCCGAAGAATGTCTTGATCTTTCGCCAGTAGGACGTGATGGCAACTGCCGCACCGGCAAGCACCGCCACAACCGCCTGAATAATCAGGCTTCCGGTGCCGGGATCCAGGTACGCAACCCGGATCTCGATCGGCTCGCCGACCGCCAGTGCGGTGGCGGGCGCGAAGGCCGCTGCCAGGAGTCCGGCTCCAAACCAAGAGGCAATTCGACTGCGCGGGCGTCGCGTCCGACGCGTGGTTGAGCTTTTGGTCGAAATTTTCATGGCGAGAGATCATCTCAGATTACGAGAACTTTGGCAAGCGGAAGAAGTGTCGGGCTGCCGCTGCCGCAGCCTGCCGTCTCGTTCGGGATCGGCTCGTCCGGCTAACTCGCAGCCTCCAATTTCGACCCTTCACTTCCCGGTTCAGCGATCTCCGCAATCACGAACCGCGGTCGACCCTTCACTTCATCGTAGATCTTGGCGATGTACTCGCCGATGATCCCCAATCCGATCATCAGCATGCTGCCGATGATCAAGAGCAACAAATTGACCGTCGTAAAACCGGTGACG
>JAFDBP010000042.1 GCA_019313245.1 Deltaproteobacteria bacterium | reverse complement strand
GAAGTGATCGCTCGGCACGTCGTAGTGGCGCCGCCCGCGCGCGAGCCGTCGCCCGAGCCAGCCCTCTCGCAAGCGGTCGAGTCCGCGCGCGACGCGGCAGGAAAGCGACTCGAAGTTCGCGATCGCGAGCACCACCCGCCCCTCGCGGCGCGTCACCCGGGCCATCTCGGCGATCGCCTCGAGCGGCCGGTCGAAGTGGTCGAGGGCGCCCTTGCAGATCACCCCGTCGAAGCTGTCGTCCCGAAATGGCAACGCGTCCGACCAGCTGCGAACCCAGTTCGGCGACCGGCCGGAGACCCGCTCGGATTGCAGCCGCGCCAGCCCCGACATTCGCTGCGACGGCTCCGCGCCGACCGCCCAGGCCCCCCGCTCGGAGAGCGCAATCGCGTCCTGGCCAAAGCCGCTGGCGACGTCCAGCACGCGCGCCCCGCGGCCCGGCCGGGCGAGATCCAGCGTGCGCCCGGTCATTCGCGCGAACAGATATTCGCTGTCGCGGGTGGTTCCGGTCGGAACGACATCGCTCATATCGCGGTCGAGATCCACCACTCTCACGGTGGGCGGATACTAGCTGGCGAATCCCCTGGATTCGCTTGCGGCGCCGAGACCGGTCGGTCTCGTCTGGCTGGCGAACCCTGCGGGATCGCGCTCCTGCCCGAGCGCCCCAAGTGCTGCGGGGCCCTCGCAACTGCGGCCCTAAGCGGTTGATTTCCCTTTTTGGCGCGAGCCGAGGGAATCGGGCGCGGCCCTTGGGGGCGGGGCCTCGAACGGTATGCTCTAGGGATCCATGGCGGAGACCGCACCGGCAAAATCGGGTTTATTAGCCAGCTCGGCCGCCGAGCCGGATGAGGCGAACCTCGGAGGTCTGAGGTCGTTCCGAATCATCGGCCTGTCGATCTTCGCCTTCGCGGCAGTCTACGTCGTGAGCCTGGACGTGACCGAGATCCTGCTCCAGCGCCACTTCGCCGCCCAGATCGAGCGGGCGCTGCTCGTGAGCCCCGCGGACGGGCCGATCACTTCGCAAATCCAATCCCGGATCCAGCAGCTGGTGAGGTCGTCCCGCTGGATCCAGCTCGGGGAGGCGCGCGTCAGCATCCACGTCTACGGCGCCGATGGCATCACCCCGCTCTACCTCGAAGATCGCTTCATCCCGGCCCCGGAAACGCTCGATCCGGTCGCGAGCATGACCGAGGCGGTTCGGCTGCTTCCGGCCAGCTACTCGCTCGAGGTTTCGGTTCCACCCACGGGGAATCTCGCGGTCGCGATGTTGATCGCGTATGGGGCGATCCTGATCACCTCCCTGTTCTTCCACAACCGCGCGGTCACCGCGCGCGACAGCCGGCTGCTCGAATCCGCGTTGACCGCGCGGGACGCAACCGTACGGCGCACGGAAACGATCGCCGAAGAACTCAAGGTGGTGCGAGAGCGCCTGAGCAAGCTCGAGCCCACCGAGCAATCGCAGGCCGAAGAGATCCGCGAACTCCAGCGCGAACGACTGATTCTGCGCGGAAAGCTCTCAGATCTCGCGGAACGAGAAGCCGAACTGCGGCAATCCGCAGCGCGATCGATCGAACTCGACCAGGAGCGACAAGCCCTCGAAGAGCTGCTCGAAGAAGCGAGTGACGACCTCACCAGCAAGGAGGATGAGATCCGGGAACTTCAGGCGAGCCTGAAGACCGCCTCCAAGAAAGCGGGAGAGGGCCGCGGCGGAAGCCGCACCCGCGCGGTCGAACAATTGGCGCGCCGGCTGCGCACGCTCTACAAGACCGTGGAGTTCGACGATCGCGTGATCCAGGACATGCACGCGCTGGGCGACGAGACCATGAAGCTCAAGGCCGAAGAGGGAATCAAACGGCTCGCAGACGACTCCGAACTCGCCTCGATCCGGCGCAAGGTGGGCGGATTGCCGCCGCAACTCTCGATCTATGAACTCGGTTTCGCGGGTAAGGGACGCATCTACTACAGCCGCGGCCGCAACCTTCGCTACCGCGTGTTGCTCATCGGCGCAAAGAATAGTCAGAAGACCGATCTGGAATATCTGAGTCGCCTTCCGTCCGCCTAGGCGCCTGCGCCCCACCCAGTACCCGACGCAGCGTGGTCTTGAGCTTCGCGTCGTCCCAGGGCTTCGTGACCAGCGCGCAGACCCCGACCTCTCGGAGCTTCTCGGGCGGGATCTCTTCGGTCCAACCCGTGATCAGCATTCGAACGGTGTGCGGACTCATCGCAGCTGCTCGTTCCAGCAACTGCACGCCGCTCATGCCCGGCATCTTGTGGTCGGAAAGGATGGCGTCGATGCGCTGCGCCTCGAGGATTCGCAATGCGGCGGCGGCATTTTCGACGGTAACGATCTCGTAGCCCTCTCGGTAGAGAGAGCGCTGGAGCGCCGAAAGGATCTGGGCCTCGTCGTCGACGATCAGCAGCGTCGGCCGCTCGTTCCCGACACCGGGCTTCAATCCGCGGCCCCGTCGGGATTCGCGCAGGGAAGCCACACCGTGAACACGGTCTCGACCCCGGGCTCGCTCTCGGCCACCAGACTGCCGCCGTGCCGCTCGACGATGTTGAAACAGGTCGAAAGGCCCAGCCCCGTGCCCATCCCCACCTTCTTGGTGGTGAAGAACGGGTCGAAGATGCGGTCCAGATTCTCGGGCGCGATGCCGACCCCCGTGTCCTTGACGCTGATCGCGACGCCACCCTCGCGGGGTTCGGTTCGCAACCAGATCGTCCCGGCTTCTCCGCTGTCTCCAACCTTCTGCTCGATGGCTTGATAGGCATTGACCATCAAATTCATGAATACCTGTTGCAGCTGCATCGGATAGCAATGGACCTTGGGGAGATCGCGATACTCCTTCTCGAGCACGACGAGGTGTTTCATCATCGGCCAGACGATGCTCGCCGTCGAATCCAGGAACTGGTTGACGTCGGCCAACGCCGGATGTTCGCTGTCGCGATGCGAGAAGTCGCGCAGATCGTTGACGATGTGGCGGATGCGTTCGGAGCCCTCCTGTGACTCGCGAATGGCCTTCGCAAAGTCCGAGAGCACGAAGGCGATGTTGATCTGCTCGGAAATCGCCGTGAGTTCGTCCGAGCTGCGCCGGATCTCGCCGAGGTCTCCGCCCGCCACGGCGGCCTGCAGCGCGCCAACGCCATCCCAGACGCGGTGCAGGTCCGTCATGTACTCGGCCATCTGGAAGAGATTCGCGTGAATGAAACCCATCGGATTGTTGATCTCGTGCGCGACGCCCGCGGCGAGCTGTCCGATCGACGCCATTTTTTCGGTCTGCAGAACCTTGCGCTGCAGCAATTTGATCTCGGTGAGATCCGAGAATACGGCGACGGCCCCGAGTTTGTTCCCGGCGCCGTCGATGACGGGAGCACTCGAGATCCCGATGGGCACCGCGGTTCCGTCCACTCGCGTGAGGGTGCTCTCGAGACCCTTGAAGCGCTCTCCCGTCTCGAGCGTGCGCGCGACGTGAATTTCGCTCTGTGGGACTCCCGCGAACCAGGGCCAGATCGGCCGCCCGCGAAGCGCCTCCGCGCTCTCGCCGAGAATTTCCTCTGCGGGCGGGTTGGAAAAGACGATCTGGCCGCTCAGATCGACCACCAACAATGCGCTGTTGAGGTTCTGGATGATGTTCTGGTTGTAGCTCTCGAGATCGCGGATCCGGCGCTCTGCCACGCCCTGATCGCGCGCGGCCCGCCAGCGCTGGATCTGCTCGAGAGCGACCACGGGGAGTACGTCCGCGAATTCAGCGCCAGCCACCACACAATCGGCGGCGCCTCTCTTGAAGGCCTCCAGCGCGGCATACTCGCTTCCGTCGTCGTTGATCACGACCACCGGCGGACCCACCGCGCTCGAATGTTCGAGCAGCTCCCAACACTCGGCGCCGAGGGCCGATTCCGCAACGATCAGATCGACCGATTTATCGCGGCATCGCGCGCGGCAGGCGGCGGCGCTGTGCAGGACTTCGACGCGCGCTTCGGGACCCAGTCGCCGCAGGGCCGAGATCGGGTCCACTGCCGTCGATTCCACGGGCCGCAGGACGATGATCTGGACTTCGGAACCCACTCGCTTCACGTGGTTCTCATTCCTACGGGGGGCAGGTCACTTGAACAACGGGCCGTGAGACCGCAGTGCGGAGCCGACGGTGGCCGAGCCTACCGGATCGAGCCCCGCTCCAGCAAGCGCGAAGAGCGAAACCACCTGCCGGGATGCGCGCACGCGGGTCGGCGAACGCGCCGCTCGCGGAGACCGCGAGGTCGATCAGCTGTCCCCGCCGATCCCGTAGCGATCCGAGGTCGAGGCAGACGCCGAGGCGTCCGGCTGACAGCGGCCGCCCGCGACGATGTCGTGCTTTGCGAGTTTCCGATAGAGGGTGCTGCGACCCACCCCGAGAACCCTCGCCGCAGCGCTGACATCACCCGCACATTCGTTCAACGCGCGCTCGAGCGCACAGCGCTCGTAGGCATCCAGGGAAATCGGCAGATTCGCCGGAACGGGCACCGAGGCCGAGCGACACGCCGGTCGATTGATCGCGAGATCGGAAACGCGCAACCGCGGTCCGGGCGCCAACGCCATGGCCGACTCGATGCTGTTCTCGAGTTCGCGAACGTTGCCCGGCCAATCGGATGCGATCAACAACTCGAGCGCCCGCTCGTCGATCCCCTCGATGCGCGAATTCTCGTCCGCGTGCTTGCGCAGAAAATGGTGCACGAGCAGCGGAATGTCCTCGCGCCGCTCGCGCAGCGGTGGGATCACGATTCGAACCACATTGAGCCGATAGAAGAGATCCGTCCGAAAACCGCCCTCTTCCACCATCGCCGCGAGATCCCGGTGGGTGGCCGACACGACGCGGATGTCGACGGGCACGGAGTTGGCCGAACCCACGGGCCGAATTTCCTTGTGCTGCAATGCGCGCAGCAGTTTCGCCTGGACGTGCGGGGGAATTTCGCCGATCTCGTCCAGGAAGAGCGTGCCTCGATTGGCGATTCGAAACAGCCCCGGCGAGCCGACCGCGCCCGTGAAGGCGCCCTTCTCGTGACCGAACAACTCACTTTCGATGATCGGCTCCGGAAGCGCCCCGCAATCCACCGGAACGAAATCGCCAGCAGAGCGCGGGCTGCTCGAATGGATCGCGTAGGCGACCAGCTCCTTGCCGGTCCCGCTCTCGCCCTGGATCAGCACGTGGCTTTCGTTGTGCCTGAGGCTGTGAACCTTGCTCGCCAGGGCCCGCATGGCCCGCGATTTGCCGACGAGCTGCGGAATCGACGAGCGCGCGCGCAGTTCGTCCTCGAGTTGGCGGTTGCGGCGCACGAGGCTGCGCCTTTCGATCGCCTTGCGAACGGTCGTCTGGATCCGGTGAACATCGTCGAATGGTTTTTCGAGGTAGTCGAAGGCACCTCGCCGGATACAGCCCACGGCGCTCTCGATGCTGCCGTGGCCGGTCATCACGATGACCTCGACTTCCGGGCGCATGCTCTTGATCTGCTCGAGCAACTGCAGCCCGCTGACCGGTCCGAGCAGGAGGTCCACGAGCACCGCGTCGAGGCGAGGATCGGTCAGATACGGCTCCGCCTCTGCCACGGATTCCGCGAGCGCGACCTCGTAGCCGACCCGCTCGAGAATCCGCTTCAACGAGCGGAGCAACAGCGCCTCGTCGTCGACGAGTAGCACGAAGCCGGCCTCTTCGGGCGGGGCATAGCGATGGTCGGCGGATCCCGCACTCGAGGCTGCCATGACCGATCTATCGGTTTCGAAATCGGGGTGCTTGAATGGTTCGGCCGGGCTCTCTAAGATAAGTGGGCCCCCCTCCGCCAAGCGGAGGCAACCCCACTGCGTGAATCCAACATCCTCGTCGTTGACGACGAGGAACTCTACCGGCGAGCCCTCGAACGCATCCTCGTGCGCGTGGGCCACAACGTAGCCACGGCGCGCGACGCCACATCTGCGCTCGAAATCGTCTCGGGCCAGCCGATCGACCTGGTCCTCGCGGACATCAAGATGCCCGGAATCAACGGCCTCGAGCTGGTGCGGCAGATTCACGAGTCTGCACCGGACCTGCCCTGCATCGTGATCACGGGCTACGGAAGCCCGGAGAGTTCGGTCGAGGCCCTCAGAGCCGGCGCCTACTGGTATCTGGAGAAGCCCTTCGACCAGGGCCATCTCGACGTGGTGCGCAGGCTCGTCGAGCAGGCCATCGAGCACGGCCGGCTCAAGTCCGAGAATCGGCTCCTCCAGGGTCAGCTTCGGTCGAGGTACCGATTCGAGAACATCATCGGCTCGAGCGCCGCGCTGCGCGGCGTGCTGGACACCATCTCCAAGGTGGCCATGACGGAGAGCACGGTTCTGATCACCGGCGAAAGCGGAACCGGCAAAGAGCTCGTGGCGCGAGCCATCCACTTCAACAGCAAGCGGGCCGACAAGATGTTCGTCACCGTCAATTGCGGAGCCATTCCCGAAGAACTGCTCGAATCCGAACTCTTCGGCCACGTCCGCGGCGCCTTCACCAATGCCGTCGCGAATCGCGAAGGGCGATTTTCCGTCGCCCACGAGGGCACGATCTTCCTCGACGAGATCGGGGACATGAGTTCGAGCCTGCAGGTCAAGTTGCTGCGCGTGCTCCAGGACCGCACTTTCGAACCCGTGGGCTCGTCCAAGACCCAGAGCGCGGACGTGCGCGTCATCGCCGCGACCAACCAGGACCTCGAGGACGCGATCGCCGAGCGCCGCTTCCGAGAAGACCTCTTCTACCGACTCAATGTGATTCCGATCGCGGTGCCCCCGCTTCGAGAGCGCCGAGACGACATCCCGCTGCTCGCCCAGCACTTCTTGAACATCGCCAACGAAGGCCGCGGCAACGAGACCGTCGAATTCTCCGATGAGGTCATCGAGCGAATGACGAGCTTCGATTGGCCCGGAAACGTTCGCGAGCTCGAGAACCTCGTCGAACGCCTCGTGACCCTCTGCTCCGGCCGCGAGATCGTCGCGAGCGATCTGCCGAAGTCGCTGCAGACGAGCAGTCCGCCGCCGCCCGCCGCACCGCAGATCCCACCGCAGGGACTGAGCTTCCGCGACGTCGTCGACCAGTTCGAATCGGACCTGATCCTCCAGGCACTCGAAATTACCCATGGCAACAAGAACCGCGCTGCGCAACTGATCCGCATGAACCGAACGACGATGCTCGAAAAAATGAAGAAGAAGGGTGTCAAGTTCGATGGGGCGTCGCGCGATTCAATGAGTACAGACAGAAGTGCCCGCACACGAGCCGAGCACCAGAGCGGGAGTGGCGAATTCGCCGAGCGGGATGCCGTAGCGGAGACCGGCGACATACCGGATCCCCCGCATTCGCACTGAACCCGCAACGGCGCATCCCGGTTCGCGGGCGAGTGGCACCTCACCGGCAAAACGCTGACGGTTTCGTAACCGTCCCGCGGGCCGAGCGTCGAATCGCCGACGATGTTGCGCGCCGGTGAGATCGGCTGCCGCCATCGGCGGCACGTGAATCAACCTAATTCCGGGCTTCCGCAACTCGCTGCGTGACGCTCGAAAACCCTTTGAAATCGAGCACCTGAGCGAGCCCGCGAGCATCTTGCCGCCAACTTGCGCAGTGCGGCCCGTCCCGGGCTTCGGCTTTCCAACCCGATTGGCACAGCGCGTGCTTCTCTGCGCAAACAACGAGCATGAGGCCGCCAATCGCCACGTGCTCCGGGACCTAACGCATTCCGTAAGCCGAGGAGAGGAATCCATTCATGGAAGGTCTGCTCAGAGAAGCGAAAGAACAGAGTTCCGAGGTCCCCCCGCTGCTCAAAGAGCAGATCGTGCTCGAGCACACACCGCTGATCCGATACATCGTCAATCGGATCGCGGTCCGACTGCCTTCCCACATCGATCTCGACGATCTCCACAACACCGGCGTGATCGGTCTGATGGACGCGATCGACAAGTACGACCCCGAAAAGAACTGCAAGTTCAAGACCTACGCAGAGTTCCGCATCAAGGGCGCAATTCTCGACCAACTCCGCTCGATGGACTGGGTGCCGCGCAGCGTTCGCCAGAAGAGCCGGAAGCTGGAGCGCGCCTACGGAGAGGTCGAGCAACGCCTGGGGCGCACCGCGAGCGAAGACGAGGTCGCGGACTCACTCGGCATCCAGATCGACAAATTCCATGAACTCCTCAACCAGGTGCGCGGCATTTCCCTGGTGAATCTCGAAGAAATTCGCGGAACCAACTCCGACGGCGATCGCACGGCCACCTTCCGCGACATCGTCGACGACGTCAATTCCGAGAATCCGTTCGCCTCGCTGAAGCTCGCCGAGAGCAAGCAGGTGATTGCGGATACAATCGGCACGCTCCCCGAAAAAGAGCGTCTGGTCATCTCGCTCTACTACTACGAAGACCTCAACATGAAGGAGATCGGATCGATTCTCGGCATCACGGAATCGCGTGTCTGCCAGATCCACACCAAATCCGTCCTCCGACTGCGAGCCAAGCTCAAGGGCATGTTGGATCGCTAGCCGACCGAACGGTCGGGCCGCAAAATCAGGCGGATTCCTTCTCGTAGCGGACGAGGACGACGGTGATGTTGTCCTCACCGCCGCGCTCGTTCGCGAGATCGACGAGTTGCGCGCAGATCGCATCGAGGTCGGTGCCGGAGTTCGCCGCCTCGGCAATTTCTCCGTCGTGGACGAGCCCCGTCAGGCCGTCGGAGCAGAGCACGAAGAGATCTCCCGGGCTGGATGTCAACTCCGCCAGATCCGGAGCCACCTCTCGCCGCACACCGATCGCCCGGGTCAGCACGTGCCGGTGCGGGTGTTCTCGAGCGGCCAGCTCCGTGATCTCACGGCGTCGAACGAGTTCGCCGACCACCGAGTGATCGTCGGTCAGTTGTCGAATGCGACCGCTGCGGATCAGGTAGGCGCGGCTGTCTCCCACGTGAGCGAGCGCAACCCTGCCCTCTTCGGCCAGCAGCGAAACCAGCGTCGTCCCCATGCCCGAGTATTCGGGTTTGGCCTGAGCGGCGATGTAGATCTCCCGATTCGCGGCAGCGATCGCGCATCTCAGCTTTTCGGTCAGCGTCGCCGCGGAGCCCTCGAGGGCTTCGAGCGCCGCCACGGCCGCCTCGGCGGCGAGTCGGCTGGCGAGCTGGCCGGCCTTGTGGCCGCCCATTCCGTCGGCGACGACGAAATATCCCAGCTCCGCGGCGATCGCGTAGCAGTCCTCATTGGCCCGACGTCTGCGACCCACGTCGGTTCGGGCGGCTGATCGGAGTATCATGCGCTCTGGGGGCCCTCACAGGGTGTACGGTCCGCCGGTCGACCCAAGCGGCCGGAGACGGAATACTCTCTCTGGGATTCATCGGAACGAGGGGGAGCTGCCTTGACCCCGCGGCCCGCAGGCACGGGGTGACGAGGGCAAAAAAACCATTCAATTCCAGGGAATCCGCCGACGATACTACATGTCGAGGAGCGCTGGCTCGCGCAGCACCGTTCTGCGCGATGCGCGCACCTGTGGGGGGGACCATGCCGAAGACGATTCTATTGGCTGACGACAGCGTCACGATCCAGAAGGTCGTGGCGATCAGCTTCGCCAGCGAAGACGCAACCGTCGTGACTGTCGACAACGGCGACGACGCGATCAGCAAGACTCGGGAAATCCGCCCCGACATCGTGCTCGCAGATGTCGTCATGCCCGGCAAGAACGGCTACGAGGTCTGCGAAGCCATCAAGGCAGATCCCGAACTCGCGAACATTCCGGTGTTGCTGCTGACCGGAACCTTCGAGGCTTTCGACGAGGCGCGCGCGCGCAGCGTGGGCTCGGCGGGCCACATCGCGAAACCCTTCGAAGCGCAATCCCTCGTCAACGAAGTTCACAACCTGATCGAGGCCGCGGCCGCCGCGGCGCCGCCGATTTCTGCACCCGCCGCAGAGGCGGCACCCGATCCGGCCGTAGACGCGGGCGCTTTCGACTTTTTCGACGACGAGATGAGCGCGCCCGATACCGCGCCCGCGCAGAATGCTCCGGACCAGGCGAGCGATTTCGGCTTCCAGGATTCTGCCGACAACTTCTCGTTCGGCGACGACGATCTCATTCCGCCCGCGTCCGCGCCGGAACAATCGGCGCCCATCGCGCCGGATCCCGCACCCCAGGCAGAACCCATCGCAGCCGGCGCCGCAAACGCGTTTGGCGGCGCCACCCCGATCGGCGAAGAACTCGAAGTGCCGCCCGTCGCCTCAGCTCAGCTGGCAGCCGATAGCGACAGTCTCGACGATTCGCTGGCCCCGGACGCGAGCCGCAGCGGCGACCAGCCGTTCGACTTCGCGCTGGCCGACGATCCGACGAACCCGACCGATCCCCTCGGCGACCTCGACCTGGTGCCGCCCGTCGATGCCAACGATCTCGCGCAAGCCACCGTGATCGACCCGCTCGGCGCGTCCGGCTACGACGTCTCGTCCTCCGATCTGGGAACGCCCGTTGCCGAGGCCGAAACACCCCGCGCAGCCGAAGCGGAAATGACCGTGGTGGCTCCCGAAGGACTGCCCGAGGTGAATCCGGGAGCGGATATCGATCCGTTCGAATCGACTCCGGCCGCGAGCGACCTCACCACCGTCGCGGGCCAGGATCCGGTATACGAGGGCTTCGCCGAGTCGCCGCAGGTCGAACCCGTCCCGGTCGCGGTGGTCGACGAGGCGCCCGCAGAGATCGCCGAAGACCTCTATACGCCGCCGGCACCGGCAGCGGCGACCATGGAGGCGTCTGTCGAGCCGGCCGCCCAGTCGGTCGCCCAACCCGCCGCACAGCCGGCCGAAGCGATGATGGCGTCGATCGGGCCCGAACTGCGCCAGCAACTCCACGACACGCTCGAAAAGATCGCCTGGGAGTCTTTCGGAGACCTCACCGAAGCCATCGTCCGTCAGTCGGTCGAGCGGGTCGAAGCGATCGCCTGGGAGGTGATCCCGCGGATGGCCGAAACCCTGATCCAGGAAGAGATCCGCAGGATGAAGTCCGAACCCGAGGAGAACTGATTCGCCCGCCGCTCTCCCGGCGGGCTCGGATTGGCGATCGATCCGGCCGCTGCGCCCCGCCCTCGCATTTGCGATCCGCTGAACCCCTCGCGTTCGCTTCGGCTATCCTCGTGTTTCCCCGCCCGGTCCCCGGGGTGCCGACGGCGCGCGCTGTGCGTGCAGCGTCTCGCCATCATGACGGGCCGATGGAGTTCACATGGGTTTCCCGCCGGTCCTCCCGCCGGAGCAAACCTGGCTTCCACTCGTCGAGTTGGCGGTTGGCGAAGACCTCGGTGCCGGCGACGTGACGACAGCGCTGGTCGTCGAGAGCGGCCGCCAGGGTTCGGCGATCATCGAAGCCCGCCAGCCCCTGGTCGTGTGCGGGCTCGAGGTCGCGTTCGCGGTCTTTCGCAAAATCGAGCCCCAACTCCAGCTTCGGACCCTGATCCGCGACGGAAAGCGAGCGGAACCCGGAGACATCCTGGCGACCGTACAGGGAGATCTGCGCGCCATCCTCACCGCCGAGCGAACGGCGCTGAATTTCCTGATGCGCATGTGCGGTGTCGCGAGTTGGACCCATCGCTTCGTCGACGCCGTAGAGGGCACGGGCGTTCGCATCGTCGACACCCGCAAGACCCTGCCCGGATGGAGGAGCCTCGACAAGTACGCGACAGAAGTGGGCGGCGCCACGAACCACCGCGTCGGCTTGTACGACGGCATATTGCTCAAGGACAATCACGTTGCGATCGCGGGCGGCGCGGGGCTCGCGGTCAAGACGGCGCTGGCTGACGCCCCCGCGCACCTGCGGGTCTGCGTCGAAATCGAGAGCGAGGCGCAGGCGATCGAGGCGGTCGAAGCGGGCGCCGACTACCTGCTGCTCGACAACCGCACGCCGGCTGAAATGCGCGCCATTGCCGAACAGCTCGCGGACCGCGCACAGCTCGAGGTCTCGGGCGGCGTCAATCTCGACAACGTTCGCGAAATCGCCGAGACCGGCGTGCATCGCATCTCCATCGGTGCCCTCACCCACTCTGCGCCCGCGGCCGATGTCGCACTGGAAATCGAGGACGTGGTGACCAAACCAGGGAGGGGTTCCGCGTGACGGGCGGCCCGGCGCGCATTCTCGATGCTCTCCGCCGCGCCGGTGGTGAAACCCGTTCAGGTGAAGCTCTCTCATCCCAATTGGGTGTATCGAGAACCCAGGTGTGGAAACACGTCGAAGCACTGCGCGCCCGGGGTTACACGATCGACGGTGACCCGGGCGGCGGCTACCGACTGTCGAAGATCCCCGATCGCCTCTACGTAGAAGAGATCCAGACCGGCCTCGACACCAGCTGGCTCGCGACGGAGATCCACTACTTCGAGAGCGTCGACTCTACGAATCGGGTTGCGCTCGACCTCGCGCGATCCGGCTCCGCCCACGGAACGACCGTCGTCGCCGACCAACAGACGGCTGGGCGGGGTCGCCTCGGGCGCTCGTTCTTCTCGCCGCCCGCGACGAATCTCTACACCTCGATCATCCTGCGGCCCAGAATCCACACCGCCGAAGCGCCGAGTTGGATCCTCGCGGCGGCCGTCTCGGTCGCCGAGACGATCGAGCAGACGCTCGGACGCGCGGGCGACGTCGCCATCAAGTGGCCGAACGACGTACTGCTCGGCGGCCTCAAGACCTCCGGAATCCTGATGGAACTCGGAGCCGAGGCCACCCGGGTCGACTTCCTGGTGCTCGGAATCGGCGTCAATCTCAACGTCGACCGCAACCAGTTCCCCGACGAATTTCGAGATCGCGCGACGAGCCTCGCGAGCCACAGCGGCCACCCCGTCGATCGACTGGCGTTCGCGAGACGCCTGTACGGTAACCTCGAAGTGACGCTGGATATTTGCGCGGATCGCGGCTTCGACGGGGTGCGCGGCGCATTCGATGCGCGCTTTCGGATGCGCAATCAGTCGGTCAGCGTGCTCGAACTCGACGGCTCCGAAATCCGTGGAACCGCGCTGGGCATCGACGACGATGGCGCGCTGCGCCTCCGGCTGGACACGGGTGACGTGATCCGGGTGATCGCAGGCGATGTCACCCTGACCAAGGAGAGCCGTTGACCACCCTACTCGCCATCGACATCGGCAACACGAATGTTTCGCTGGGCCTCTTCGACTACGCGGCCGATGGCACTGCCACGCTGTCCGAACACTGGCGCATGGGCACCCATCGCGAGCAGACGTCCGACGAGACCGCACTGACGGTGCGCGAACTGTTCCGACAGGCCGATCGCAAATGCGAGGAGGTCACGGACATCGCGATCTCGAGCGTGGTGCCGCCACTGCTCCCGATCTGGGAGCGGGTCTCGACCAAGCTCTTCGGGCGCGCGCCCCTCGTGGTCGGTCCGGGCATCCGAACCGGCATCCCCGTGCGTTACGACAACCCGCACGAAGTTGGCGCCGACCGGATCGTCAATTCCCTGGCCGCATTCGAGCTGCTGGGTGGGCCCGTGATTGCGGTCGACTTTGGAACGGCGACGACCTTCGACTGCGTGTCGAAGGAAGGCGAATACCTCGGGGGCGCCATCTTCCCGGGGATCCACACTTCCATGGCTGCGCTCTTCGAACGAGCCTCGATGCTGCACCAGGTCGAACTCGTGCGCCCGCGCAGCGTGATCGGAAAGACCACCACCGGAGCCCTGCAATCGGGGCTCCTCTACGGATTCGCCGGGGTCGTCGACTCGATGGTCGCGCGAATTCGCGGCGAACTCGGCTCCGACGCCCGCGTGGTTGCCACCGGTGGGCTCGCGGGCAGGGTTTCCGCCGAATGCAGTGTCATCGATCGAGTCGAGCCCTTCCTCACGCTGGAGGGCCTCAGGATGATTTTTGAAAAGAACCGGTCCAATTCATAAGCCGCTCGAAGGAGGCCCAGATGAACAACGTGAAGGTCAACGACACCCACTGCTTTGCACTGATCGGACACACGGGAGATGGCAAGACTTCGCTCGGCGAAGCCATCCTCCATCGCGCGAAAGCGACCACGTCATTGGGGATCGTTACCGAAGGGACCTCTCATCTGAGCACGCTCCCCGAGGAAAAAGAGCGCCAGTCCACCCTGACCTCATCCGTCTTCGGCTTCGAGTGGTCCGGCAAGCACATCACGCTCGTCGACACCCCAGGCGATTCCAATTTCCAGGCCGACGGGCGAATCGCTCTGTGTGCGCTCGACGGAGCCATCCTGCTGGTGTCCGCGGCCTCCGGACCCAAGGTGGGAACCCAGCGCATGTGGCAGTTCTGTCGGTCGCAGGAAATTCCCGTGCTCGCGTTCATCAACGCGATGGACAAAGAGCGAAGTGACTTCCCCGCCATGATCGAGGCGCTGAAGCAGATGGGCGCCAATCCGGTGGCCGTGACCCTGCCGATGGGCCACGGCGACGATTTCAGCGGCGTCGTCGATCTGCTGAAGATGAGCGCAGTGACTGCGTCGGGTGACGCGGAGATTCCGAGCGAATTCGCCGATGCGGCTGCGGACGCGCGCGCACAACTCGTCGAGGCCGTCGCCGAATGCGACGACTCCCTGCTCGAGAAATATCTCGAAGAGGGCGCTCTCACGGATGCAGAGGTTGCACAGGGCCTCGTCATCGCGACCCGCTCGCGTCAGCTGACGCCGGTCTTCTGCGGCGCGGCCCTCTCCGAAGTCGGCATCGAGACGCTCATGCAGGGCGCCGTTCAGCTGCTGCCGTCGGCCGCCGACCGCGACCCCTGGAAGGACGCCAACGGCGACCCCGTGGCCGCCGATCCCGATGCGCCGTTTGCAGCGGTGGTATTCAAGACCGTCATCGATCGCTATGCGGGAGCGCTGTCGGTGTTTCGGGTCGTCTCCGGAACCGCGCACTCGGACTCGAACGTGCTCAACACCACCCGAGAGCAGCGGGAGCGCTTCGGCAAGCTCCAGCTGCTGCGGGGGATCGAACACGTGGAAGTCGATGCGGCCGGTCCGGGCGACATCGTCGCCGTCGCGAAGCTCAAGGACACCCACACCGGAGACGTGCTCACAGCGGAGAAAGGCGCCCCCACGCTGCGGGAAATCCCGATTCCGCAGGGTGTCATTTCATACGCCATCTCGGCGAAATCAAAGGGGGATGAGGATAAAGTTTACGCCTCGCTCGGCCGACTCGTGGAGGAGGATCCGACACTCCAACTCGGGCGAGAAGCCTCCACCGGCGAGTTCCTTCTCACCGGGATGGGAGAGCTTCACGTCCGGATCACGATGCAAAAACTGCAGCGCCTGTTCGGGGTCGAAGTCGAGCTGAAGAAACCGAAGGTCCCCTACCGCGAGACGATTACGCGCCGAGCCGAGAACGTAGAGGGCAAGCTCAAGAAGCAGACCGGAGGCAAGGGGATGTTCGGCGTCTGTTACCTCACCATCGAGCCGAAGCCCCGCGGGGAAGGAATCGAGTTCGTGGATGAAATCAAGGGCGGCGCCATCCCCAGGAGCCTGATCCCGGCCGTCGAGAAGGGAATCTACTCGGCCTGTGAGGCCGGCCCGCTCGCCGGCTACCCGGTGGTGGATGTCCGGGTCCACTGCATCGACGGCAAACACCACGCGGTGGACTCGAACGAGATGGCGTTCAAGCTGGCGGGGTCTTTTGGCCTCAAGGCCGCCGTCCAGAAGGCGAAGCCGGTCTTGCTCGAGCCCGTGATGGACGTCGAAGTCTCGATCCCGGGGGCCTACGTGGGCGACATCATGGGAGACCTCTCGAGCCGGCGCGGCCGGGTTCAATCGAGTGAGGCGAAAGGTTCGACTCAGGTCATCCAGGCACAAGTGCCGATGTCAGAAATGCTGGAGTATGCGAGCCAGCTGACGAGCATGACCGGGGGGCAAGGGGAATTCCACATGGAGTTCTCCCATTACGACGAAGCGCCGAGTCACGTCAGAGAAAAGGTCGTCGCCGAGGCCGGCACCGCCGCGGCGGAGAGCGCCTAGCCGGCCGGAGGTCGTAGGCCGGCCTTGGGTCGGGGCGCGCTGCCCCGGCAATGAATGCGGGGAAGCGCGTCGATGGAGCGACAGGCGAAAAAGATCCGCTTGACCCTGTCCAAGCAGGCCGAGCGCTATGCGCGCCAGGACGCTCCGCGCGATACGCGCTTGATGGCGGCGAGGGGCGCCCTGCCCCTCCCGGCAATCGAACTCGCCACCGTGCTCTTCGCGCTGACCCACGACCCAGACGCGGAAATCAAGGCGAAGGCGCGCGACAGCCTCGAGAATCTGCCCGCAACCATCACGAACGCCGTGCTGAGCGGCCCCAGCCACCCGGCCCTGCTGTCGTTCTTTGCGGACTGCCGGGCGAACGAACCCGACCAGCTCGAAATGATCGCCCTCAACCCCGCGACCGATGATGCGACGATTGCGAAACTCGCCGCGTCGCCGCACAAGAAGGTCGTGGAGATCATCTCGAACAATCAGCAGCGGATGCTACGCGCGCCCGAGATCGTCGATGCGCTCGGCACCAACCCCCTCACCGGGCGCGCAGTCATCGAGCGGATCCTCAACTTCATCGGAGCGAGTGACGTTGCGAGAGATCTCGACGGGCGCCGCGACGAATCCGAGATCACCAATGAGGAAGCGGAAGCAGCGCTGCGCGCGGTGCTCGGTAGCGAGATGGGCAGCATCGTCAAACAGCTCGTCGAAGACAGCGGCGAAGAAGTCACCGAAGAACAGATCAGGCAACTTCAAGAAGGCAATCTCTTCCAGCTCGTCCAGCAGATGTCGGTCTTCCAGAAGATCCAGATCGGCCGGATGGGAAACAAAGAAGCGCGCGGCCTGCTCGTTCGAGATCGCAACAAACTCGTCGCGGTATCCGTCGTAACCAGCCCCAAGATCACCGAGTCCGAAATCGTCGCGATTGCGCAATCGCGCAATGTCTGTGACGAGGTGTACCGCGTGATCGCGATGAACCGGGATTGGACGCGCAACTACCAGGTCAAGCTGGCGCTTGCCGCGAATCCCAAATGCCCGCAGTCGATGGCGGTGAAATTCGTCAATTACCTTCAGGACAAGGACCTGCGCGTCTTGATGCGAAGCCGCGACGTTTCGCGCGCCATTTCCACTCACGCTCGCCGCATACTCTCCAGAAAGGGAAAGGTCTGATGGCCAAGATGAACTCCGACGAGACTGCGGTAAACGCGCGAATCCTCTACTGGGGGATCGACGGGGCCGGCAAGACCACGAACCTGCAATCGATCCATCGCAAGCTCAGAGCGGATCACCGCGGGGAAATCCAGCGCGAAGCCACCCTGATCGACCCGACGGTCGAATACGAAAGCCTGGCCATCGAACTCGGCGAAGTCGGTGGATTGAAGACCCGCATTCAGATGATTGCCGTTCCGGGCGGCGCCAACCAGGCGCCCACTCGAAAACAGTTGCTCGATCAGGTCGACGGCATCGTGCTGGTGGTCGACTCGCGCGAAGAACGCATCGAAGAAAACGCCTCGAGCCTGACTGAACTCGGCGAGATGCTGCTCGAATACGGGCGCAATCTCGAGGACGTTCCCCTCGTCTTGCAGTACAACAAGCGCGATCTGTCGGATCCCTATGCGATCGAGGCTCTGCATCGAAAACTCGGAATGAACGGCGTCGCCGTGTTCGAGGCCGTTGCGACCGAAACTTCGGGCGTCCTCCAGACCCTCTCGACGCTCTCCAAGCACGTCATCCGCAGCCTGAGAGGCCAACAGTTCTCCGCGCAGACCGAAGCACAACCCGAGCCCGCCGAGAGCCCCGGCGGCAGCTCTCACCCGGCAGAGCCGATCCAGGCGGACGAGGGCGAACCCGTCACCCAACTCACCCAGACGGCCTTCGCCGAGGAAACCGCGCCCGCGGCGCCCGATCCGGAAGTTTCCGCAGCCACCCGGATGGAGGACGCGATCCTCGCCGAAGAGGAACACCCCGAGGCGAGTGCTCTCGACGATCTGGCCGCATCTGCGCAGACCGCGCTCGACATTCCCTGGGGCGAACTGCAGGACGAGAGCGAGCCGCGTGCGGCCGTTCAACTCGATTCCGAATTCTCGATTGCGTCGGTCGGCGAAGCCACCCGCAACGGCGAGCGCGGCGTGCGGATCCCGCTCGTCGTCAGCGACAAGAGCGGCCGAACCTCGAATCTCGTGCTGAGCATCCAACTCGATCCCGAGGATGACGGGGAAAGCGGCTGATGCGCAAGCGGATTGGCATCTATCGCGCGACGGAAGAAGCGCGCCAGCTGATCCCCTCGCTGCTGGAGAATCCCGAGTTCGAAATCGGCGCAATCGTCGATCCCGACGCCGACTCCGTTCGCCAGCGGCTCGGCGGAATGGATCCCGGAATCGCTCGCGTGTTGGACGAGCGTTTGACCGTCGACCTCGACGCGCTGATTCTCGATGCGGGACTCCACGCCATCATCGATGCCGGCGCGAATGGCGATCTCGCCGCCGATCACCCGGCCCTCAATGAGCGCGGAGTTCAGATCGTCACGCCGTTGACCGCACGCCTCCTCTGGTGCTTCAGTCGTACCTCGCCGAACAGCAAGGCCGACCTCCTCACAGCACTTCACGAGATCGTCGAGTCCTACAACCTCACTGTCGACGCAGACGAACTCTTTTCGCGCGTGCTCGAAATCGCGGTCG
>JAFDBP010000041.1 GCA_019313245.1 Deltaproteobacteria bacterium | reverse complement strand
GCTCGGCCTCCTCGGCGGGCAGCTCGCGCAAAGTGAAAGCGCCGTTCGAAGCGGCGCTCTCGGATCGGGCTCGGACGCGGGCCCGCTATTTCGGTTGGCGGCTCAGCCGGCCTTGCGGACTTCCGGAGAGGTCGCTGCTGTGGCCTTCTCGGGTTTGGCGCTTTCGGCGCGGTTGCCCTGCTGGCTCATCTTGATCGCTCCGTTGAGCTGCGCGCCCTCCGCCACGACGAGCTTGGGGGCGGTGACGTCGCCTTCGACCCGGCCGGTCGCCTGGATCTCGATGCGCTCGAGGCCGAAGATGTTGCCGTCGACGCGGCCCACGACCACGACGCTCTTGGCGTGGATTTCGGCCTTCACCTTGCCGTCGGCGCCGACGGTGAGCTGGTTGTTCGGGAGGTCCACTTTGCCTTCCACCTGGCCCTCGATCACCATGTCTTCGTTTCCCGTCAGGTCGCCGCGGATGGAGATCGATTTGCCGATGTTCGCCATGTTGCATTCCTCCCGATGGGTCTGTGGGCGGTCAGCAGCGCTCGCGCTCGGCGCCGGCGCCTGCGTCGCGGGCTTCGGTTGGTCGCGGTCTTCGCGCTTTCCGCTGAACAGACTCAAGATTCCCCCTGTCTGGCGCGGGAGCTTAGCAGGTACTGCGCGACTTCCCCGCGCCGGCCCGCACTCTCGCTACTGGACCGAGCTGATCTGGTCGATCGCGATGTTGCGATTGGCCAGGATGCTGCCCTGCGCGCGGCTGAGGCCGGTGACCGAGGTGCGGTAGAGCCGGATGGCCTCGATCTCGCGGCTCTCTGCGGTCACGAAGTCCTCCTCGCGCAGCAGCACGTCGAACGGCGTGGACTCGCCGTACTCGAGCCGGATTCGCTCCGCGCGCAGCTGCTCGGCAGACGCCTCCGCTGCCCGCTGCGCGGCCTCGATCCCCTCCTGCGAGGATTCGAGATCGCGCACGGCCTTGCGGACTTCGAGGATGATGTCCTGCTGCAGGCGGCGCTTTTCAACGGTGGTTCGGCGCAGTGCGAGTTCGGTCTGAGAGACCCGCGAGCGCGCCGCGGTGTTGGTGAGCGGAATCGTGAGCACCGCGCGTGCCGAGATCTGGTCGGCGGCATCGCTCGTCAGGAAGTCGTCGAGGGTGTCTCCGAAGTCGCCCTTGGCAAGACCACCAACCTGCGGTGTTCCGGCAAGTCCCTTATTGCCGTAATTGAATTGGAAATCCAATCCGGGCAAGCGCTCATTCTTGGCGAACTTCAATTCGAGCTTCTGCCGCTCGATCGCGTCGTCCGCGATCTTGAGTTCGGGCCGCTGTTCGAACGCTCGCTGGGTCGCCTGCTCGGCGTCGACGTGGTAGGTCACGTACTCCTTGGGAGGGTCCGTGGGTTCGATGCGCAGCTTCGAGTCGGGCGTCAGCTCCGTGGAGAGAGCGAGATTGATCAACCGATCCTGGGCAGTGCGGTAGCGGTTTTCGGCGGCGATCAGGTTGAATTCGCGGTCGGCCACACCGGCCTCGGCTTCGACGACCTCCACCTTGGATACGACGCCGACCTCGTATTGGGTCTTGGTCTGATCGAGCAGGGCCTCGGCGGTTTGCAGGCTCTTGCGGGCGACGCGCTTCTGTTCGCTGGTCGCGATCAGGTTCCAGTAGGCGTCCTCCACCTCTTGCACCGTATCCATCACCCGGCGCCGGAAGTTTTCGAGCGATTCGTCGTAGCGGATGCGCGACGTCTTTACCCGGGTCCAGGCCTCGTTCCAGATCAGACCCCGCAGCAGGGGTTGTGAAACGCTCAGCGAAAACGAAGAGCGGAATTCGGGAGAAAAGGCCTGCACGGGCAGGTTGGTCGTGGTTCGCTCGCCGTCGAATTGGAAGCTGTATTCCGAGCCGAAGTAGGGTACGAGGCCGCGGAAGCCCCCGAAGCCGTCGTAGCTGTCGCCCTTGAACGTCGGCTGTCCTTGCAAGAGGAAGGAAATCGGTTCTTCGGTGTCCGAGTAACCGAACTCGGCGAAGAATTCGGGATCGTAGGCGCCCCAGGCCTCGGTCTCCTGCTCGCCCGCGATCAGCGGCGTGAAGCGCTGCACTTCGACATCCAGGTTGTTCTGGAGCGCGAGCCGGATCGATTCGTCGAGGGAGAGCCGCAGCACTTCGGAATCGTCGACGTCCGGCGCGGATTCATTCAGCGCATCTCCAGCGACGGAAGTCTTGCCGCCCTCCGGCGAGTCGGATTCCAGATCGTCGGCCTGCGCGGCAATGGCCGCCAACGAGGCGAGCGACAAAACGAGCCAAAAAATGCGAGACGTCATGGCGGGGCTCCTCCGTGCGGATGCTTCGCGCAACTGTAACAGCGCTCGACAGCCTCCCACAGCGGCCGCTTCGAATGGAGCGTCGATGGATCCGAAGATCGATCGAAATGCCCCGGAGCTGTCCGGCGAAGGGCTGTGGCGGCCGCTTGGGTCGGATGGCAGGCAACTCGGCGGGCCCCTCGGCTATCCTGCGCCCATGCGCGTTGCAGCCCTCGTACTCGGCGCCGGAAGGGGCGAGCGCCTCGGCGAATCGGTGCCGAAGGCCTTTGTGCCCCTGTGCGGAAAACCGCTGTTGCTTCACGCGTTGGCGGCCATGGCAGCGACACCCGAAATCGACGTCGCGATCCCCGTGATCGGGGCCTCCGAACTCTCGCGCATGCAGGCGCTCGAACCGGAGCTGGCGTCGATTCGGGGTCTGCAAGCGCCCGCGATCGGCGGCGCGGAGCGCCAGGATTCGATGACGGCCGGGCTCGCCGCGCTTCCCGCGGACGTGGAGTTCGTCGCCGTGCACGACGCCGCGCGGCCGCTGGTCGCCGCTGCCGCGATCAGTCGGGTGGTGGGCGCTGCGCGCGAGAGTGGCGCCGCGATCCTCGCGGTGCCCGTGCGCGATACCATCAAGCGAGTGCGCGCCGGAGTGATCGTCGAGACGCCGCTGCGAACGGAGTGTTACGCGGCGCAGACGCCGCAGGTCTTTCGCGTCGACATCTTGCGCGAAGCGCTGGAAAAGGCGGCCGCCGAGGGCTTCGTCGGAACGGACGACGCGGAAATCGTCGAGCGCATCGGCGTGCCGGTGGCGGTGGTGACGGGAGACCCGAGCAACATCAAGATCACGGATCGCGCGGATCTCGTCGCGGCGGAGCGCTGGTTGCGCGATCGGCGCGGTGCCGGGCAGGGGGGAGCGGGATGAGGATTGGTCAGGGGATCGATGCGCACCAGCTCGTGGCGGGTCGTCCGCTCGTGCTCGGCGGCATCGAGATTCCGTTCGATCGCGGCCTCGAGGGGCACTCGGATGGGGACGCGCTGCTGCACGCGGTGGCGAGCGCGTTGCTCGGCGCGCTCGGCGAAGGGGATCTCGGGCGGCACTTTCCCTCGTCGGATCCCGAGCTGGCCGGCATCGCGAGCACGGACATCCTCGCGCGGATCGCCGCGCGGGTTCGCGAGCGCGGCTATGCGCTGGCGAATCTCGACGCCACGATCGTCGCGCAGGCGCCTCGCCTGGCCGAATACCTCGACAAGATGCGCGGCGTGATCGCGGATGTGCTCGGCGTCGACGCCGACTGCGTCAACGTCAAGGTGACGAGCACCGATCACCTCGGCGCGATCGGAAGGGGCGAGGGCATCGCCGCCCAGGCGGTCGCGCTGCTCGCCGAGGCGGCTGGGCAGGGCGGATCGGAGTGAAGCCGCTCGTTCTCTACAACACGCGGACGCGCAGCAAGGATGTCTTCGAGCCCATCGAGGCGGGGCACGCGCGCGTCTACACCTGTGGTCCGACCGTCTACGCGCCCCAACACATCGGCAACCTGCGCTCGCAACTCCTCGCGGATCTGCTCAAGCGCGCACTGCTCGCGCAGGGTTATCGCGTCACCCATGTCATCAACATCACCGATGTGGGGCATCTGACCGACGATGCGGATGCGGGCGAAGACAAGATGGAGCGCGCGGCCGCCGAGCGCGGCAAGACGGCCGCGGAGATCGCCGCGCAGTACACCGAGCAGTGGCTGCGGGATCGCGAGGCGGTAGGGTGCCTGGCGCCCGAGGTGCTCTGCAGGGCGACCGAGCACATCGCCGAGCAGATCGCGCTGGTGGAGACACTCGAGCGGAAGGGTTTCAGCTACCGCATCGACGACGGCATCTACTTCGACACCTCGAAGTTCGACCGCTACGCGGAATTCGCGCGGCTCGACCTCGATGCCCAGCTCGGAGCGGGACGCATCGGCGACGTCGCGGGCAAGCGCAATCCCGCCGACTTTGCGCTCTGGAAATTCGCCGCGCCCGACGTGCGGCGGCAGCAGGAATGGGATTCACCCTGGGGCCGCGGCTTTCCGGGTTGGCACATCGAGTGCTCGGCGATGAGCCGAAGGTATCTCGGCGACCAATTCGACATCCACACCGGAGGTGTCGACCACATCGGGGTGCATCACACCAACGAGATCGCGCAGAGCGAATGCGCGGACGGCGTCCACCCCTGGGTGCGGTTCTGGATCCACAACGAGTTTCTCAATTTCCGCGGCGAGAAGATGGCGAAATCGACCGGCAATCTCTGCGTGCTCGACGATCTGATCGATCGCGGAATCGCCCCGCTCGCATTCCGCTACTTCAGCCTGCAGGCCCACTACCGCCAGCAACAGACCTTCACCGACGAGTCGATCGAATCCGCGGCCACGGGCTACGAGCGGCTCGTCGCCCACGCCGCGGAATTGCGCGAGGCCGGCGGGGAGTGCGACGCGAGCAAGCTCGAACCGCTGCGCGAGCGCTTCTGGGGCGCGGTGCGAGACGATCTCAACGCGCCGCGCGCACTCGCCGTGGCCTGGGAGGCCGTGCGCAGCGAGGGGCTGGATGCCGCCGAGCGCTGGGCGCTGCTCGGCGAATTCGACGCGTTTCTCGGCCTGGATCTGCAGTCCGCGGCGCCGCGCGCCCAGAGCGGCGAGAGCGATCCGCGCATCGATGGGCTGCTCGCCGAGCGCGAAGCCGCGCGCGCGAGGCGCGACTTTGCGGAGTCCGATCGGATTCGCGACCTGCTCGCAGACGAGGGGATCGTCATCGAAGACACCCCCGACGGTCCGCGCTGGAGGCGCGGGTGAGCGTCGAATCCAGCCCGTCGCGAAGCGCTCGCGGAGCGGGCGGCGGCGCCAAGACTGCGGGGGCGAGCGCCGATTCGAGCGCCCGAGATTTCAAGCTGGTCACCGATTTCACGCCCAAGGGCGACCAGCCCGAGGCGATTCGCGCGCTCGTCGAAGGCGTACAGCGCGGAGACCCGCACCAGACCCTGCTCGGTGTGACGGGCAGCGGGAAGTCCTTCACGATCGCCTGCGTGGTCGAGCAGGTGAATCGCCCGACGCTCGTGATGGCGCCGAACAAGACGCTCGCCGCGCAACTCTACTCGGAGTTCGACGAGCTCTTCCCCGACAACGCGATCGAGTACTTCGTCTCCTACTACGACTACTACCAGCCCGAGGCCTACATCGCGGCGTCCGACACCTTCATCGAGAAGGACTCGTCGATCAACGACGAGATCGACAAGCTCCGGCATTCCGCAACGCACTCGCTGCTCACGCGCCGCGACGTGCTCGTGGTGGCGAGCGTGTCCTGCATCTTCGGGCTCGGCGCGCCGGAGACCTACGGCGACATGCACGTCTACATCGAGACCGGCATGCCGCTGGTGCGCGACGATCTGTTGCGCCGTTTGGTGGACATGCTCTACGAGCGCAACGACGTGGACTTTCACCGCGGCACGTTCCGCGTGCGCGGCGACGTCGTCGAGATCTTTCCGCAATACGAGGCGGACCGCGCGATTCGGGTCGAGTTCTTCGGCGACGAAGTCGAGGCCCTGGCCGAGATCGACCCGCTGCGCGGGAAGGTCGTGTCGCGGCCCAGGCGCGCGATGATCTATCCCGCGAGTCACTACGTGGCGACCCGAGATACGGTTCGGACGGCGATCGAGGGCATCCAGCAGGAGTTGCAGGAGCGCATCCAGCACTTCCGCAAGGCCGAAAAGCTGCTCGAGGCGCAGCGGATCGAACAGCGGACGCTGTACGACATCGAGATGCTCAACGAGATGGGCTTCTGTCACGGCGTCGAAAACTACGCGCGCTGGCTCGATGGGCGCGAGGCCGGCGAAACCCCGAGCACGCTCTACGACTACTTTCCGGACGATCTGCTGGTCGTGCTCGACGAGAGCCACATCACCGTGCCGCAAATCGGCGGCATGTATCGCGGCGATCGCTCGCGCAAGGAAACCCTCGTCGAGTTCGGCTTCCGCCTGCCGTCCGCGCTCGACAACCGCCCCCTGCGCATGGAAGAGTGGGAGGCGCGCGCGCCGCAGCGAATCTACGTGTCCGCGACCCCCGCCGAATACGAACTGGAGCATTCAAAGGGCGTCGTGGTCGAGCAGATCATCCGCCCGACCGGGCTGACGGATCCGAAGGTCGACGTGCGGCCCGCCGCGGGGCAGGTCGACGATCTGCTGGCCGAGATCCGCGCCTGTGTGGCCGACGGCGGGCGGGTGCTCGTGACGACGCTGACCAAGCGCATGGCGGAGGAGCTGACCGAGTACTACGAGGAGCTCGGCCTGCGGGTGCGCTATCTGCACAGTGACATCGGCACGTTCGAGCGCATGGAAATCATCCGCGAACTGCGCGAGGGCCAGTTCGACGTGCTGATCGGCATCAACCTGCTGCGCGAGGGGCTCGACATCCCGGAGGTCTCCCTGGTGGCGATTCTCGACGCCGACAAAGAGGGATTCCTGCGCTCGACCCGCTCGCTGATCCAGACGATCGGGCGCGCTTCGCGCAACGTGAACGGGCGCGTCATCCTGTTTGCCGACGAGCAGACCGAGTCGATTCGGGCGACGCTGGCGGAGACGAATCGCCGGCGAGAGCACCAGCAGCGCTTCAACGCGGAACACGGGATCACGCCGACGACGATCGTGAAGCGGATCGCGAATCTGCGCGATTCGATCTGGGTGCGCGATCACGTGGAGGCGCCGGATTCGCTGCCGCGCATTCCGATTCACGAGATTCCCGGACTCATCGCCGATCTGAAACGCGAGATGCGCGAATTGGCGCAGGCGCTCGAATTCGAGCGCGCCGCCGAACTTCGCGATCGCATCGAGGCGCTCGAAGCGGAGCGCCTGCGGTTGGGTTGACGGTGGGCGTTCACGAGAGCGCAGAAGCGCTGCCCGCCCAGCCGGGTGTGTACGTCTTCAAGGGCGAGGGCGATCGCGTCCTCTACGTCGGCAAGGCCCAGAATCTGCGCGCGCGGGTGCGCACCTATTTGAGTGGGGGTGACGGGCGCTACCAGATCCCGCAACTCGTGGAGCGGATTCGCGACGTCGACGTCGTGGTCACGCCATCGGTGAAAGACGCGCTCCTGCTCGAGAACGAACTCATCAAGCGCCACAAACCGCCGTTCAACGTTCGCCTGCGCGACGACAAGCAGTACCTCGCGTTGCGCCTCGATCCGACGGAGCGCTGGCCGCGCGTCACCCAGGTGCGCCGCTTTCGCCACGACGGCGCGCAGTACTTCGGCCCCTTCACCTCGAGTCACGCGGTGAAGTCCGCGATGTCTACGCTGCGCCGGATCTTCCCGCTGCGCTCGTGCCGCGACGCGGTCTTTCGGGATTACGCGCGCAGAGGGCGGCCGTGCATCGAATACGAGATGAAGCGCTGCCTCGGCCCCTGCTGTGATCTGGTCGGCGAGGCCGACTACGCGGAACTCGTGCGGGGGACGACCCTGTTCCTGCGCGGACGCTCCGATGAACTCGTGGCGCATCTGACCGAGCGGATGCGGCGGGCGGGCGAGCAGGAGCGCTTCGAAGAGGCGGCTCGCCTGCGCGACCAGATTGCGAGCGTCGAGAACAGCCTGGAGCGGCAGCGTGTCGTGTCCGACCAGCTCGTCGACCGGGACGTATTCGGCCTCGTGCGCGATGGCGGCGAGGTCGAGGTGCAGGTGCTCCACGTGCGCGAGGGCCGCGTGATCGGCACGCAGGGCTACGGGTTTTCGAACGTGCGCGTCGACGACGGCGAAGTGATGAGTTCGTTTCTCGGCCAGTACTACGGGGCCGGGCAGGGGCGTCAGATTCCCGCCGAAGTGCTCGCCCCGCTGGAAATCGCCGACGACGGCGGCCTGGAGGCGTTGCTGCGGGATCGGCTCGGCAAGAAGGTTTCGTTCAAGGTTCCGCGCCGCGGCCCGCTGCGCGAGTTGCTGGCCTTCGCGACCGCCAATGCCGAGCTGGGGCTTTCGCGTCGACTCGAAGCGCGCGAGAGCGTCGACGCGG
>JAFDBP010000040.1 GCA_019313245.1 Deltaproteobacteria bacterium | reverse complement strand
TGTAGATCTCACACGCGTCGGCGTCGAGCGCCGCCGCCACCGCGACCGCCGTGGTGTCCGAACCGCCGCGACCGAGCGTGGTGATGTTTCCCCCGTCGTCGAAACCCTGAAAACCCGCGATCACGGCGACGACACCCGCGTCGAGCGCCTCGCGCAAATCTCTCGTATCGATGTTTTCGATGCGGGCCCGCAAATGCGCCGCATCGGTTCGAATTCCCGCCTGGCGACCGTTGAAGCTCTGCGCCGGCTGCCCGAGTCGCGAGATCGTCATCGCCAGCAACGCGATCGTCTTTTGTTCTCCGGTCGAGAGCAACGCATCGTATTCGCGCGCCAACGGCGTGTCGCCACCCGCACCGTGTGCGAGCGCGACGAGTTCGTCGGTTTCACCCGCCATTGCGGAGACCACCACAGCCACCTGATGGCCCGCCTTCACAGTCTTGATCACCCTGCGCGCGACGTTCTGGATCCGATCCAGGTCGCCGACGCTGGTGCCTCCATATTTCTGAACGATCAGTCCCACCGTTACCCGTCCTTCTCATCCAGCAGCTCCAGTCCCAGCTGCTGCCCGTTTTCACCCACCAGCTTGCTCTCCCACTCGGACAATGCGCGAGTCGAGGTGGGTCCAGAGGCTACCGCGTCCAGCCGCCGTTGGGTGGGCGTTTCGTCGGGGCGAGAAATCCGAATCTCGATCCGATCCGCAGGAAGCGCATCGAGGAAGCGCTCGCCCCACTCGATCAGGATGATCGTACCCGTCACCAGCAGATCGAGAAAGCCCGCGCTCTCGAGTTCGGCTGCACTTTCGAGTCGATAACCGTCCAGATGGGCCAGGCGGCGCCCGTCCGCGAGATCGTATTCGGTGCTGATCGCGAAGGTCGGACTGGTGACCGCTTCGGGATCCACCCCAAGGCCCTCGGCGATCCCCTTCGCAAAAAGGGTCTTGCCGGCTCCCAACGGACCGCTCAAGACCACCAGCAGACCGTCGGCGGGCAGCGAGGCGGCCAGCAACCCCGCAGCCGCCTGGGTGGCGTCAGGGCTCTGGGAATGAAACCGCATGGCCGACCGGAAAATCGCCGCGGACCGCAGTGGCCAAATCCGCGCGCAGCTGGGCTGTCGCCGCCGGAATCTCGCGGGCGATTTCGCCCGCCAGATGCCCCACCGCGCCGGCTCGCTGCGCCAGGCGATCGGCGGCAGCTCCGTGAACGAACACCGCCAGCGCCGCCGCCTCGAAGGCGTCGAGTCCCTGCGCGAGCAGCCCGGCCACCATGCCGAGCAGCACATCCCCCGTGCCACCGGTTGCGAGTGCGGGCCCTCCGGTCGGATTGATCGCAATCCGGCCGTCGGGTGCCGCGATGACGCTGGCGGCTCCCTTGAGCACGACGATCGAACCGAATCGCATCGCGAGTTCGCGCGCCGCCGCCGGGCGATCGCGATTGATCTCATCCGCCTCGATCCCGAGCAATCGAGCAGCCTCACCCGGATGCGGGGTCAAGACGGTCGGCGCCTCGCGCTCGCGCAGCCAATCGGGCTCGCGGGCAAACGGAACCAGTCCATCGGCGTCGACCACCAGCGGAAGCTCCAGGCGTTTGGTCAGCGCGAGAACGAGCGCCTGGGTCTCCTCGCTGCACCCGATCCCCGGTCCGATTCCCAATGCGTCTCTCGTCGCGGCCAGCGCGAGGATCGACTCAGCGGCGCTCGACGCGAATGCCCGCTCGGGGGTGTCCGCAACCGGCGCCGTCATGGCTTCCGTACACTTGATTTCGAGTATGTCGTTGAGGCCCGCCGGACAGGCGATGGTCACCAACCCAACCCCTGCGCGCGCTGCTCCTTCGGCTGCAAGCGCCGCCGCGCCCGTCTTGCCTTCGGAGCCCGCGACGATCAGCGCGTGACCGAAACTCCCCTTGTGGCCGGCGGCGGGACGCGCCGGCAAAAGCGAGCCCGCATACGCTCGCGTCCAGAGTTCCGCGCGCGGCAATTGGTTGGGTGGCGGGTCGTCAATCCCGATATTCGCAACCAGAATCCGCCCCGCCGCGCTGCGTCCGGGCTCCAACGTGAGACCGAGCTTGGGCAGGGCGAGCGCCACCGTGACGTCTGCCTCGATACAGGTGCCGAGCACCGCCCCCGTATCGCCACACAGGCCCGAGGGCAGATCCACGGAAACCACCTGCACAGCGCCACGCGCGTCGGCTCGGCACGCATTGATGCGGCGAATCCAGTCGGCCTCGACCCCTTCCACGTCGCGAGACAGGCCGGTGCCGAAGATCGCGTCGACCACGACCCCGCGCGTGGGCGGGTGCCATTCCTGGTCTGCGAGGGGTACGCCGACCTGGCAGGCCCGTTCGAGGTTGACCGCTGCATCGCCACTCAGATTGCCGGCTTCGCCCAGCAGGATGACGCACACATCGACGTCCCGGTGATGCAGGTGCCGGGCCGCAACCAGCCCATCGCCGCCGTTGTTGCCCCGTCCACAGACGATCGAAACCGAGGCGCCCTCTGGAAGCTCGCGAAGCAACTGATCCGCAACCGCGCGGCCCGCATTTTCCATCAGGGTGTCGGAGGGGATTCCGATCGTCTCGATCGCGTGGCGATCGAGTTCGCGCATTTCCCGTGCGCCGACCAACGGCCAACGCTCTGGCCGCGGTTTCCGTGCGCTGTTCGCGCCCCGGGGATTCGAAGCGCCATTGCGGTCCCGATTGGAAGTCATTGGGCGGATTCCAGGATCACCTGCCCGACACACCACTGCGCGTCGTGGGTCAGCGTGAGCGCAATCTTCGAAACCCCCGCGCGCCTCGCCGCGCGATCGGCAGCCCCTGCCAGCCGAAGTGTGGGCGGCCCCTGACGACTCCGGACCACTTCGATGTCGCGCCAACCCACCGCGCGGGTGCCCAGCGCGCGTCTGGCGGCGAGTTTCGCCGCGAAGCGGACCGCAAGGCTCTCGCCACCTCGCTTCTTGCGGGCCGCGTATTCGCGCTCGCCGTCGGTGAACAACTTTTTCCGCAACCGATCGCCATATCTTTCGAGAAGAGATTCGAATCGCGCCCGATCCACGAGTTCGATCCCGACTCCGACGATCACTGGACGGCGGCCCTCAGGTCGCGAACGGCGCGATCCAGGCCCACCAGCAGCGCCCGCGATATGGCGGCTCTGCCAACCGCGACGATTTCGGTAGCGGGGACACCGGCGAGCACCTCCGGGGCGGTCGCGTAGCCGAGCCCGCCGCCGATCGCGATGCGCAGGCGCAATTTGGCCGCCAGTCGAACCGCATCGGAGAGCGCCTCCAATTCTGTCCGGCGCTCCGCCTCGGGTAGATCGAGCATCGCACCGGTATAGAGTTCGACTCCGGTCGCGCCTTCCGCATGCGCGACCTTGACCGCATCGAGTCGTGGATGCACCCGCAGCGAGACGGGAATTCCCGCTTCTTGAAGGCCGTGCATCACAGGTGTCAGCGGCTGACGCCCCGCGCGCAGATCCAACGGGCCACCCACCCATCCCGCTTCTCGAGCGCCGGCCGCGAGCAGCACCCGGTCGGGTCGGGCTTCGAGCGCGACCTTCAAGAGTCCGGGGCTCGCTGCCATGCAAAGCTCGAAGCGCCGGGCCGCCCTGCGCGCATTGCGCACGTCGCTCTCTGCGACGGGCTTCAACTCGTCATCGATCCCGAGCCGCACGGCATCGACACCGGCGAGTTCTGCGAGCGTAACCGCCGCCGCCACATCCACATCCCCGCTGTGGGTCGCCTCGCGGAGACCGACCAGGGCATCCAGAACCAGAACCAAACGCCGAATCAGATCACCCTCCCAGTGCGCGACGCAGATCGCCGGCGAGATCGTTTGCGTATTCGGCAATTTTCTTCTCGTCGTCGCCTTCGATCATGATGCGGGCCAACGGCTCGGTCCCGCTGTACCGCACCAGAACGCGCCCGCGGCCCTTCAGTCCGCGGCCCATCAGTGCGCGTTCGACCTTTTCGATCGATCGCAGAATTTCGGGAAGCTCGTCGATCGGTGTCTTCTTGGCGACACGCACGTTCTTCAGCACTTGCGGATACCGAACGAAATCCGTCGTCAATTCGGAAAGCGTGCTCTCTTTGCGTCGCATGTAGGCGAGTACCTGCAGCGCCGTGATCAGGCCATCTCCGCTGGTGTTGTGATCCAGAAAGATGATGTGACCGGACTGCTCGCCGCCGAGATTGAATCCGCCCTCGCGCATGGCATCCACGACGTAGCGGTCGCCCACCTGGGTTCGAAGCAACCCAATGTCCAATTCCCCGAGCGCCTCCTCGAGGCCGAGGTTGCTCATCACGGTCGCGACGACCTGTCCGCCGCGCAAGACGCCGCGCTCCACCATGTCCCGCGCACACAGCGCGAGCAATTGGTCGCCGTCGAGGATTGCGCCCTTTTCGTCGACCATCACGACGCGGTCGGCATCCCCATCGAGTGCGATACCCACATCGGCGCGAACTTCCTTGACCTTCTCGGACACCTTCTCGGGGTGGAGCGAGCCACAGCCCTCGTTGATGTTGCGCCCATTGGGCGAAACGCCGAGGCGGAAGACCTCCGCGCCGAGTTCTTCCAGCACGGTCGGTCCCACCTTGTACGAAGCGCCATTCGCGCAATCGAGGACCACGCGCACGCCGTCAAGTGAAAGATCGATCGGAAATGTCTTCTTCAGGAAGACCACGTAGCGCCCGGCGACATCTTCGATCCGATGCGCGCGCCCGATCTCATCGGCCGGCGCGCGAAGTCCGGGGAGGTCTCCCGAGGCGATCAACTTTTCGATGTCGCGTTCGATCGAGTCGGGCAACTTGTAGCCGTCGCTCGAAAAGAACTTGATCCCGTTGTCGTGGTACGGATTGTGGCTGGCCGAAATCATCACGCCCGCCTGGCAGCGCATGTCCGCGGTCAGAAAAGCCATGCCCGGCGTGGGCATCGGGCCCACCTGGATCACGTCCACACCCATCGAACAGATTCCGGCCGCGAGCGCATCCTCGAACAGATAGCCCGATAGCCGCGTGTCCTTTCCGATGATGATGCGGCGGTTGCGGGTGCCGTCCGTGCGAAAGACCCGCGCGATCGCCTGGCCCAGCGACAGCGCCATCTCAGCCGTCATCGGGTGTACGTTGGCCGTTCCCCGAACACCGTCGGTACCGAACAGCCGCTTCTCACTCATTTCCGACACCCTCCTCGGCTACGAGATCCGGAATCGGATCGACCTGAATTCGCAACTTGACCGGCTTGTCGTCTTCGACCCAGATGTGATCCACACCCAGCGAGAGCCGGACTTCGCGCTCGAGGGGCGCACTCAGTCCGGCCACATCGATCGTTTCGGTCATTACCTCGGAAAGCCGGAGCACCTTGCTGCGGGCACCTTCGAGCCAGACCCGGGGCGGGTCGATCCCCACTTCGGTGAACACGAAGCCCTCCGCGGGCTCGCCCTCCAGATCGGCCGTGACGCGGACCGATTTTCGGCTCTTCCGCTCGAATTTCAATTCGATGGTGGCCGGCGAGCGGCTCAGGATCCGCGCGCCCTGGGGCATCACCAGGGTGGTTTCGTCGACGAGGTAGACCGCGTTTCCGGGTTTCGCACCCTCGAGATTGACCGCGTATTCGATGTCCTTGCTGGAAATGTCTCGGAGCGCAGCCCGTGGCCCCAGCACGCGAATGTTGATCTCCTGGGTGCTCTTGCGTGTGATCACGAGTTCTTCGGGCATCCCGACGAAGGCCACCGGAATGTCGAAACCGCGCTCGATCTTCGACGAGCCGTGCGACATCCCCCAGAGGGCCGCGGAAATCGCGAGTGCAAGCAGGCCGTAGCGAATCTGGTAAGCGCGCATTCTATCCCGCCGAACGAACCTGTTGGCTCTGGTTGGCGCTCTGCTCCGCGGCGGCTTCCTCATCGGATCCAACCGACCCGAGATCCGTCCGCGCATCGCCGTCGCCGCCGGGCTGCAGTTCAGCCGCCGCGGTCGCAGCCTCCTCGGGCGCGTGAAGCTCCATCGCACCACTCATCGCGTCTCGCAAGACGACCCGCAATCGCGCTGCATCCAGATCGCTCACCATTTCGCCGCCCATCACGGCCGAGATCGATGCCGTCTCTTCGGAAACCACGATCACCAGGGCATCCGTCTCTTCGGTAATCCCGACTGCCGCCCGATGCCGCGTGCCCACGCCCTCCGGGAGGCGGTCACTGAGTGTGAGCGGGAGGATGCAGCCCGCGTAGGAGATGCGCCCGCGTTGGATCACCACGGCCCCATCGTGGAGCGGCGAATACGGAACGAAGAGTGAAATCAGCAAATCCTTCGAAACATTGGAGTCGAGTGCGGTTCCCGCTTCGATCTGATCCTCCAGCCCGGTCTCGCGCTCCAATACGATCAACGCTCCCACGCGCCGCTGCGCGAGCCCCTGGGCGGCGCGAACCACCTCTTCGAGCATCTGGGATTCCTTCTGATCCGAAACCGAGCGGAAGAAGCCGCGACCCACCCGCGCGAGTGCGCGCCGGATGTCGTGCTGAAACAGGATCACGATGATGATCACCGCGGGTTCGGTGAGCTTGTCGAGGATCTCGCTCATCGTGAGCAGGTTGAAGAGATCCGACGCCACGTTCGCGACCACGAGCACGATCAGGCCCACCAGGATCTGGACCGCCCGGGTGCCGCGCATCAATAGCAGCAACCAGTAGATCCCGAGAGCGACCAGAAGGATGTCGATCGTGTCGCGGAGGGGGTCGTAATTCGCGGACAGATATTCCCAGAGTTCTCCCCAGAGTTCCCAGAGGTATTCGATCACGCGATCGCCTCCCGTCGCGCATCGCGCAATGCGGCCGCAACGGCTGCTGCTCGAATGGCTCCGGTCACATCATGGACACGCACTGCATCCGCTCCCGCAAAGATAGCCACTGCACACGCGGCCGCAGTAGCCGCGTCTCGACACTCTACTGGATCGCCCGTCAAGCTGCCGAGAAATGCCTTCCGGGACGGCCCCACCAGAACGGGCAAGCCCAGACTCGCCCCGATGCTGCCCGCATTGGCCAGCAGCGCGAGGTTGTCTTCCAGGCGCTTGCCGAAGCCGATCCCGGGATCGACAGCCAGCCGCTCGTCGGGGATGCCGGCTGCGCGCGCTGCGGCGAGCGAAACGCCGAGCTCCGAGATCACCTCAGCGAGCACATCGTCGAAATGCGGGTTCTGCTGCATGGTTTCGGGCGTTCCGCGCAGGTGGCCGACGATCAGAGACGCCCCGGCTGCCGCGGCGACGTCGGCGAGCGCTGCGTCGAAGCGCAATCCCGACACGTCGTTGACGATCCGGGCTCCCGCTTCAATGGCGGCTTCGGCGACCGCGGCCTTGCGGGTGTCGATCGAAATCGCGACCGCGAAGCGCTTGGCGAGCGCCTCCACGACCGGCGCGGTGCGATCGATCTCGATCGCCTGGGGGATCTCCAGCGCACCGGGGCGGGTGGACTCGCCACCCACGTCGATCATCTGCGCGCCCGCATCGATCATCTGCGCGGCCGCGGCGACCGCGGCATCCACGTTTGCGGCATCCCGATCATCCACCAGACGCCCTCCATCCGAGAAGGAATCCGGGGTGGTGTTCAGGACACCGACGACCGTCACGCGCTCGCGCGGAAAGATCGTCGACGCAGTCAAGGGCACTCCTAACCGGGGAGGGGTTCGGGGTCGGGGATCGGGTCGCCCGAAAAGTTGGTGGGCTTTTCGGCATCCGCATCCGGATCGGCAGACTCGGCTTTCGGATCATCGACCACCGGGAGCGGCAACGGCGGGAGCGGCTTGTCCTGCAGCAGCAGGTCGAGTTCGCTCCGATCGAGCGTCTCGCGCTCGAGCAACGCCTCGGTAATCCGATCGAGCGTCGCGCGGTTTTCGCTCAGGATCTTGTAGGCCTCGTCGTAGAGATCCGTGAGCATCTTCGTGACTTCCTCGTCGATCAGGCGAGCGGTGTACGCGCTGTAACTGCTGCGCGAGACGAAGTCGCGACCGAGGAAGACATCGTGATCGCCATCGCCGAACGAGACCGGGCCAATGCGCTCGTTCATCCCGTAGAGGCAGACCATATTCCGAGCCATTTCAGTGGCTTGCTTGAGGTCATTTGAAGCGCCGGTTGAGATGTAGTCGAGCACCAGTTTCTCGGCGGCTCGCCCGCCCATGGCGTGCTTGATCTGGGCGATCATCTGCTCCTTGGTCAAATTGAAGCGGTCCTCGTCGGGCATCGTCCAGGTGACACCGAGCGCCATGCCTCTGGGAATGATCGTGACCTTGTGGACGGGATCCGCCGCGGGCGTCAGCAAGGCGACGAGGGCGTGGCCCGCCTCGTGGTACGCGGTGGCCCGCTTGTCCTCGTCGGTCATGATCAGGCTCTTGCGTGCGCTGCCCATCAGGACCTTGTCCTTGGCTTCCTCGAAGTCCCAATTCTGGACGAATTGCGCGTCTCTGCGCGCGGCGAGCAGCGCGGCCTCGTTGACCAGATTCTGCAGGTCGGCGCCGACGAACCCCGGCGTCCCGCGCGCGATCGCGCGCAGATCCGTCGAATCCTCCAGCGGCACCCGGCGCGTGTGGATCTTCAGGATCGCCAGCCGCCCGCGGAGATCCGGCCTGGGCACGACGACGCGGCGGTCGAAGCGACCCGGGCGCAGCAGCGCGGGGTCGAGCACGTCGGGCCGGTTCGTGGCCGCAACCATGATCACGCCCTCGTTGCTCTCGAATCCGTCCATCTCGACCAGCAACTGGTTGAGGGTCTGTTCGCGCTCGTCGTGGCCGCCGCCGAGGCCCGCACCGCGGTGCCGGCCCACAGCGTCGATTTCGTCGATGAAAATGATGCACGGCGCGTTCTTCTTGCCCTGCGCGAAGAGATCCCGCACCCGCGAAGCGCCGACCCCGACGAACATCTCGACGAAATCGGAACCGGAGATCGAGAAGAACGGCACACCCGCTTCACCCGCAACCGCGCGCGCGAGCAGCGTCTTGCCGGTACCCGGCGGTCCGACGAGCAGCACGCCCTTTGGGATGCGACCGCCGAGCCGCGTAAATTTCTTCGGCTCCTTGAGGAAGTTGATGATTTCCTCGAGTTCGGCCTTGGATTCCTCGATTCCCGCGACATCTTCGAAAGTCACGCGGTTCTGATTCTCGGTGAGCAGGCGCGCCTTCGACTTGCCGAAACTCATCGCCTTGCCGCCACCCGACTGCATCTGACGGATGAAGAACAGCCAGAGTCCGATGAAGAGCACGAGCGGGAACCACATGATCAGGATCTGACGCCAGAAACTGCCCTCTTCCTTGGGTCGCGCTGCGATCTGGATGCTCTGCGCGTCGAGCCGAGCGAGCAGCTCACTGTCGACGACGGGCGCAAAGGTCGTGAATCCGCCGCCATTGGTGTACTCGCCGGTGATGTTTCCGCCCTCTTCGATTTCGACGGATTCGATCTCGCCGGTCTCGATCTTCGCGAGAAACTCGCTGTAGGCGAGCGGGGGCGTCTCGGTCTGCGTCTCGCGCAACATGGTGACCAGCAGCAGGATCATCACCAGGATGACGACCCAGAGAGCCATGTTCTTGTAAAGCTGTTGATTCACCCACACCCCCAAACCAGATCTCGGCTGTGAACGGATTTTCGGCCCGGACAGGACCGGAATGGGCCAGTCGTGTCTGCGCCTCGGGCGCAGCCGCAAACCCGCGTCATCGGAAGACTAGCACGGGCTATCGACACCCACCCCGCCCTCTTGGTTCGCTCGGCTCCGTCGATTCGATCGGGCCCAGTCGAAATCCCTCTCGGTCGCGCTCGAGGCGCGTACCGCCCGGCAATTCGATTCGCGTGCCGGATTTCGCCGCGCGAAGAAAATCGAGCATCCGCTTCAGGTGCACTCGCGTCGCGTCTCGCTCTCCGCCACATCGCCGCAACCCCCAACGCGCGAGCCGGCGAGCGAGCGCTTCCGGCAGATCGGCCCAATCCTCTGCACGCGTCCGCAACCAGCAACCCTCGGCTGTAAATCGCAGCGCCGCCTCTCGTTCGACCAGCTGGCCGATCCACTCCGAGTCTCGCCTCTGCGCTTCGGCCAGATTGCCTACGGCCATGAGCAACTGATCGTTGAAGTCCGCGGCCAGCCCCGGCAACCAGTGCAGCCGCAGCCGATTGCGCGCGTAGGCGACACTGCTGTTCGATCGGTCCTCGCGCCACTCAAAACCTCTCTCAGCGACGTAGGCTGCGATCTGCGCCCGATTGACGCGCAGCAGTGGCCTCACCACCACACCGTCGGCGGAGCGCTCGGGGATCCCACCCAGACCGTCGGGGCCCGATCCGCGAAATAGGCGCAGCAGTACGGTTTCGGCCTGGTCGTTTGCGTTGTGGGCCGTGGCGATCTGCGAGCAACCGGCCTCCGCGGCCATCTCCCGCAGCGCCCGGTAACGCAGGGTTCGCGCGGCTTCCTGAATCGTGGGCCGTTCGCGACTCGAGCGCTCCACGCGCAGCTGCTCGGGCTCGGCGCGGCGGCTGAAGACGGGAACGCCGAGCTGCCTCGCGAGTTCTGCGACCGACGCTTGATCGGCCTCCGATTCGCTCCCTCGCAGGGCGTGATTCACGTGTCCAATCGACAACTTGAGGTCCTTTTCTCCAGCGATTTCTAGGAGCGCGTGAGCCAGCGCGTTCGAATCGAGGCCGCCCGAAACGGCCACCAGAACGCTCCGACCACTTAGGCCGAGCGCATCCACCGCCCGTTTCAATTCGCCGATCAACATGACCCGAGTTTAGTACGCCCGAGCCGGACCGGGTCTGGCGGCATCCCGGCTCGAACCGCGCGGCAGCTCTGGGCGAGCGGATCAGACGGCAAAGCCGGCACCGCTGGCGCGTCGCGGGTGGCTCCGGTAAGCACCGCGAGTGGAATCCCCGACCCACAACGTCGGCCGCTGGCTCGATCGGCACGCCGATACCGCTGGCGACCGGCGCGCGATCGTCGACGCCGAGCGCGATCTCGACTACGCGGCGCTCTGCGATCGAACCCGGCGCTGCGCGGCCGTATTGCGCGACGCGGGCGTCGAGCGCGGCGACCGCGTCGCGATCCTGCTCGGCAACCGCAGCGCCTACATCGAAACCGTCTTCGCCACCGCCCGCCTCGGTGCCATCGCGGTCCCGGTCAACGCGCGCTTCACGCCACCGGAGATCCGACGCATCCTCGAGGACTGCAAGCCCCGCGTCCTGATCCACGAGAGCGAACTCGCCGCGCAGGCCGAGGCGGCGGCCGAACTCGGCCAGCTGTCTCGGATGCGGCGAATCGCGTGCGGTGGCGAAGACGATCCCTACGAGGCGGCATTGGAAGCGGCGCAGCCAGCGGGCGATCTCGAGCCGGTCTCTCCCGACGATCCGATGCTCCTGCTCTACACCTCGGGAACCACCGGCTTTCCCAAGGGCGCGTTGCTCCCGCATCGAAAGGCGCTCTTCAACAGCCTCAACGCGCAGCTGTACTTCGAGTTGACCCGCAGCGATCGAACCCTCGTGCCCCTACCCCTCTTTCACTCCTTCGGGCTGTTGATCCTCGCGCTCCCGACCCTCTACGCGGGTGGCAGCGTTCACCTGATGCCGCGCTTCGACCCGGACGAGCTGTGGAAGCTCGTCGACCGCGAGCGGATCACACTGCTCGGTGGCGTACCGACGATGTTTCAATCGCTGCTGGAGGCCCTCGGACGCGAACCCGCAACCCGCCTCGAGCGCGATTCGCTGCGGTTCATGTTCACCGCGGGCGCCGCGGTGTCGACAGAATTGGTGCTCGCATTCGAGAAGCGCGGCCTGTTGTTGAAACAGGGCTACGGACAGACCGAGACTTCGATTCTGTGTTGCCTCGACGCCCGGGACGCCATCCGCAAAGCGGGCAGCGTCGGCCGTCCGGTCTTTCACGTCGAACTCCGCGTCATCGACCGCGAGACGCTCTCGGACCGGATCGGAGGCTGGCGCGACGTCGCCGTAGGCGAAACCGGCGAAATCGTGGCGCGCGGCCCGATCACCTTTCTCGGCTACTGGAATCTCCCGGAGGCGACTGCGGAGACACTACGCGATGGCTGGGTGCGCACGGGCGACCTCGCGACCGTCGACGAGGAGGGATTCGTCACCCTCGTGGCGCGGGCGCGCGAGATGTACATCTCGGGCGGAGAGAACGTCTATCCGGCCGAGATCGAGAATGCCTTCGCCGAACACCCGGCGATCCGGGAAGTCGCCGTCACCGGTATTCCGCACGCGAAGTGGGGAGAAACCGGGAGAGCTTACGTGGTGCCCACCGAGGGCAGCGCAATCGACGCGGAGGCATTGCTCGCCTGGGCGAGCGAGCGGCTCGCGCGATTCAAGCTACCGAGCGAGTTCGTCGTCGTGGACTCCCTGCCGCGCACCGCGAGCGGCAAGGTTCAGAAGCACCGCCTTCCGCAGATCAATTCGCGGTGAGCAGCCGCAGGCGATTGCCCACGCGCTCCGCGTAGTCGGCCATATTGCCGACATCGTCGATCAGCCGGTACCAGAAGATGGCCGAGATCCCGAGTTCGTCCTCGATGCCGAATAGAAGCCGCTTGACGCGCTCTTCGAGGTCGTCGGTGTGGGTTTCCATCCGCGACAGCTCCTCGATCATCTGGTCCACGCGCACCACTTCGCGGCCGCGAAATCCGGTCTCCACCAACTCATCCAACTCGTTGATCACGAGTTCGGCCTGTTCGCAAGCCGACACGACCCGCCGAACCAGATCGAGAAACGCTTCGGCGAGTTCCTTGGGGACGACCATGCCCCGCAGGTCGGCGATTTCTGCGATGTCCTGGGCGACGTCCGCAATCGAATCCTGGTAGTCGAGGATCTCCAGCATGTCCCTGCGTTCGACGGCCAGGAACATGCGCTTGGGAAGATTGCTTCGGATCTCGTTCTTGATCCGATCGGCATTGTGCTCCAGGCGATCGATCTCCTGGCGCCGATTCGCAATGGCGGCCTTGTCACCGGCGACCATCTCCTCGAACAGCGGCAGGATCTGCCGCGCGCATTCGACCGCCGCCCGCATGTGCTCCTGCATCGGGCGGATTGGCGATTGGCCGAAGAGATTGGCAATCAATGACATGACCCGTGCCTCCTAGGAAAGCAGCCCTTTGAAGAAGTAGAAGAAGAATATCGACAACGCCGCTGCGATGGGAAGCGTGGCGACCCACGACACCAGGATTCGCCCCACCACCCGCAGGTCGAGGGCCCCGATCCCGCGGGCGAGCCCGACGCCCAGCACGGATCCGACCAGAATGTGCGTGGTCGACACCGGAATGCCGAGCCGAGATGCCAGCACGATCGTCAACGCGGCCGCCATTTCCGCGGAGAAACCGCGGCTCGGCGTGAGTTCGGTGATCTTTCGGCCCACGGTTTCCATCACCCGATAGCCCCAGGTCGCGAGTCCGAAGACGATTCCGATGCCGCCAATCACGAGCATCCAGATTTCGACGGGCGCCTTCTGGCTGAGGTCCGCGTCCCGCACCACGGCCGCGACGGCCGCCAAGGGTCCGATCGAGTTGGCGACGTCGTTCGAGCCGTGCGCGAACGCGACCGCGCAGGCGGTCATGATCTGGAGCACCACGAAGATCCGCTCCACTCCGCCGAAACGCCTGTCCTTGCCTGCCGGGGTCGCGCGTTTGACGCGGTGGATGACCCACCAACCCAGCACGGCGCCCACGATTCCGATCGCGAAAGAGAGCGCGAGCGCCTCGGGCAAGTCGAAATTCAATTTGAGGTTCTTGAGCCCCTTGAACAGCGTCACGAGTCCGATCACGAACGTGACGAAGAAGAAGAAGAACGGACCGGTCCGCCGCGCCGACTCGAATGGGTCCTCGCGATCGAGAATCAGCTGGCGAACCAGGTTGAAGGTCAGGAAGGCGAGCACACCGCCGATCAGCGGTGACGTGACCCACGAGGCCACGATCTGCGCGACCTTGCTCCAGTTGACGGCCTCGGCGCCGAGTGCCACCGAGCCGAAGCCGACGATCGCACCCACGATCGAGTGCGTGGTCGAGACCGGCAGGCCGTAAGCGGTCGCGACGGCCAGCAGCGTGGCCGCCGCTGCGAGCGCGCCCAGCATGCCGTAGAGAAGCAGCTGCGGATCCGCCTGGACGAGCTGCATGTCGAGCATGCCCTTACGGACGGTGTCCGTAACGTGGCCGCCCACGAACAGCGCTCCCGAAAACTCGAGCACCGCAGCCACGATGACCGCTCGGCGGATCGTCAGCGCACCAGAGCCGACGCTCGTGCCCATCGCGTTGGCGACGTCGTTGGCGCCGATCGCCCACGCCATGTACATGGCGAGTCCGCCCGCAATCCAGAGAACCATGGGAATTCCGAGCGGGCTCGCGTCCAACGATCTTCCCCCCAGACTGATCCGAATCAGATTCGAGTCGCGGTGCCGAAGATGCGGAGATCGACTCTTGGCGCGCAGATTAAAGCATCGCAGGCGCCGCGCATCCACACCGCTAATATCTGGAGCATGAACAGGAAACCCATCCACACCGACAAAGCACCCAAAGCGATCGGGAGTTACTCCCAGGCCATTCGAACCGGCGAGACTGTCTACCTCTCCGGTCAGATCCCGCTCGACCCCGCCACGATGAAGCTGGTGGACGGGTCGATCGAGCAGCAAATCGAGCGGGTTTTCGAGAATCTCAGGGCAGTCGCAGAGGCGGCCGGGGGATCGCTCGCGAACGTCGCGAAACTGACCGTCTACTTGACGGACCTCGTTAACTTCCCGCACGTCAACGAAGTCATGGCGCGGTTCTTCGACGAGCCCTATCCCGCTCGCGCGGCGATCGGTGTGGCCTCGCTACCGCTGGGCGTGTCCGTGGAGATCGACGCGATCCTCGTACTGGATCCCGAGTAGGAATCCCAACCCGGCACCGCGTCCAGCAGCGGCGCTACTCCCGGTAGCCGAGTTCCCGCAATGCCTCGAGTTCCGCTTCGGACGGCAGCTCGACCGCGCCCGCGGCGCGCGCCAGTCCGAGTTCCTCTACTCGGTGCTGGGCTTCTTCGACCAGCGGGCCGCGGACCTCGGGCCGCAGCTCGGCGAGATCCGAGCGCTCCAACTGATCCCAGCTCAAGTCGTAGAGTTCGGCCGGGTAGTTCTCGAACCAGATCAGTTTGAACGGCCAGCGCGTCAGCGCCGCCATGTCTCCGAAGACCCGGTCGCTCGGCCAGCAGCCCGACCGCTTGGTATCCCTGGCGGCTTCTGCAGGCGCGAGATCTTCGCTCCAGTCCTCGGGCACGCTCAATCTTTCGTCGCTGTAGACGGCGAGCAGGTCGACACCAGACCGATCGACTTCCGATTTGCGTATCGGCAGCGGCCGTCCGGCGAACTCCGAGGGGATTTCCGCACCGGCCCAACGCAGCACCGAAGCTGCCACATCGACGAGTGTCACCGGTGCTTCGATGCGGTCCGCCCGCACACCGGGAAGCCCGTGGACGGCGAGGGGAATGCTCAGAACCGGCGCCCGAACGCTGAACTCGTGATCGAGCAGCCGGTGCTCACCGAAATGCTCCCCGTGATCCGCGGTTGCGACGCTGACCAACCCGCCCTCCGCCGCCTCGCGCGCGATCGCCGCGATCTTTCCGAGCTTCTCATCCGCCGCCGCGACGTCGCCCAGATACAGCCCGTGCAACTGCTTCAGATCCTCCGGAGGCGGAAGCCGGTCGCAGATCCGATTGGGCGACGCCTTCAACGCATCCGCCGTCCAGGTGTCGCCGATCGAAACGCCGCGGCCGATAAATCGGTTCTGCCCGCGATCCCGATAGGGAGAGTGGGGATCGAATAGATTGACGAAGATGAAAAACGGGCGCTCGCGATCTCGGCCCGCGGCGAAGGCCGCCACCTCTGCGACGATGTCGAATTGCAGACTGCCGGGGCGCTCATCCTCTTCGATCACATCGTCGACCGTGACCGCGGCAAAGCGCTCGAAGCCCTGTGCGAAGCCGAATAGGTCGCTCACGAGTGGGTTCTCCGAAAACCCAGCCGTCTGATAACCGGCGGCCAGCAGCCGCTCGGCGAGCGTCGCGAATTCGGCGCGCAGCCCCATCTGCCCGCCGACGCCGACGCCGTGCCGATCGACCTCGAGCCCAGTCATCAGCGATGCGTGAGAGGGCAGCGTCCAGGGCGAGGGCGCGAAAGCGCGCCCGTAGAGCAGCCCCTCGGAGGCCAGAGCGTCGAACGCGGGCGTGGTCCCCTCGACCGCGCCGTACGCAGAAACCGCGTCTGCACGCAGCGTATCGATCACCACGAGCAGGATGGACGGCCGGGAATCGCCCGGCTCCGGCGCACAGCCCCCGGCCAGCCCAATTCCGCCCACCAGGGCGGCGAGCGCCCCGCGCCCAACGCTGCTCAACAGCCATTCCATCGCGACGGACAACACCCCCTGGCCGCCAAAGGTATCACGCGCGCCGAGCCGGCCTTCACTTCGGGAGGCGGGATTTCGAAAAGAGGGATATGGCGTGTTGCGCGACATCGAGCGCCCCGCGAGGCGACCGCCCGCTGTCGGCTTCGCTCCGGATCGCGCGAGTCGCGCTGCTGCTGGCCTGCTTTGCCCTGTTGCCGAGCCGAGCCGACGAGATCGATTGCCCGGATGGCGTCTGCATCGAGGTCGAGCGAGAGGAAGCCGGCGCATCGCTGTATGCGGTAAATCAACTCGATGCGCCCGTGAGCCTGCAGCTCGATTTTCCGATCCTCGAGAACATGAAGAGCTCCGAGGCGCTGCCCGTGAGGGCCGTCGTCCCGGCCGGAACCCGGAAGCGATTGGTCGAAATCCGGGCGCACGAACGGGCGGATTCGTTCAGCTGGCGCTCGCGTTGGGACTGGACGACCGGCGTCCTCGGCGCTCGGCACGATGCAAACGCTCGATATTGGCTGCCCTGGGCGCCGAATTTTCGCTTCGAGGTCGGCCAGGCGATCGGCGGCTCCTTTTCGCACACCGGCAAGTCGCACTTCGCGTTCGATTTCTGGACGCCGTCTGGAACGCCAATCCGCGCCGCGCGGGGTGGCACCGTGATCCGGGCAATCGAGAACTTCCGCCAGGGTGGTCTCGAGGAGCGATTCAAGAAGCGCGCAAACCAGATCTTCATTCTCCACGACGACGGAACCATCGCACGCTATCTGCACCTGAAGCAGGGAGGCGCGCACGTCGACGTCGGCGACCGCGTCGCCGCGGGCGACCTGATCGGCTACAGCGGCAACACCGGTTACAGCCAGAGCCCCCACCTCCACTTCGACGTATTCACGGTGGATGAAGACCTGGAGTGGCAAACCGTGGACATCCGGTTCGCGACGAATACGCCCGACGGTTTCCGCCCGCAGTCGGGGCAGATTCTCAATGGCGGCGCGCGCCAGTTCGGACCTGCGAGCAACGCCCGCTAATACGGCTTCTCCCGCATGTGCTTCACACAGCGGACACCAGTAGAGTCTATTCGCGATGGATGGTTGCGAGGGATTCAATTCAAATTACTCGCTCCACTCGTAACCTCGGTATTCCGCGATCCGCGCCGCGACATTGCGCGGACGAGCTGGAGAATTCCGCAATGAATCGCCTAGCGATCCTTCGCGTCGCAATTCTCGTTGGCGTCACAGGTCTCGTCTACGCCAACGCGGTGACCAACGGCTTCGTCTGGGACGACGAGTACGTACTGACGCGAAATACCGCCGTTCAGGATCTCTCCAACTGGGCGACTTTCTTCACCGACGCGTCTACCGGATCCATCGATGAAGCGCAGAAGTTCTTTCGACCCCTCAGAACGCTGACCTATGCGCTGATGCACCGAGTCATTGGATTGCAGGCTTGGCCGTACCACCTGCTCTGCGTAATTCTGCACATGCTGAATGTGGTGCTGGTCTTCAACCTGTTTCGCCGACTGTCGGGCCGATCGGACACCGCAACCGCGGTAGCCGCGCTCTTCGCAGTGCACCCATTGATGACCGAGGCCGTCTCCAGCATCACCGGCCTCACTGACGTCATGTTCGCCCTCTTCTATCTGCTGGCTTTCTCGCTGTATCTCCGCGTTCCGGAGACGGCCCACAAGACCTCTGCGATTTGCGGGTTGGCGGCTTGTTACGCGTTGTCGCTTCTCTCGAAGGAATCGGCGCTGAGTCTGCCGTTGCTTCTCGCCGCTTCCGATCTGACGAGAAAGACCGGCCTGAGAAAACCTGAGAGCAGACGGGTGTGCCTCGGCTGCATCGCGCTTCTGCTGGCGCTGTCGATCGGTTTCGTCGCATTGCGCAGCAGCCTGGTGGGCGACATCGGACAGGGCGCGTCCTATGCCGGCGTGACGTTTCTCCGCACCATGCTCATGCAGGCGACCGTAGTGGCGCGATATCTCGGACTCATCCTGGTTCCGGTGAATCAGTCCATCCGTCACGATGTTCCCGTGCCAGAATCCGCCTTCGATCCCGCCGTGGCGATTTCGGTTCTCGTCATCCTCGGGCTGCTGACCGTGATGGCGATTTCGATCCGTCGCCGCCCCCAGCTGGCATTCGGCATCGCCTGGTTCTTCATCACACTGCTCCCCGTGATGAACGTCATTCCGATCCGCGGCGACATGATGGGGGAGCGATTCTGTTACCTGCCGGCGCTCGGAATCTTCTTTCTGCTCGCGAGCCTCATCCCCGAGAATTGGACCGAGATGCGGTCGCGCCGCGCCATCTTCGCGGTGTTCGTGGCGCTCTGCCTGGTACTGGGATCCGCGACGATCAACCGCAACCGATCCTGGGTGGACAACATTGCGATCTTCGAGGATGCCGCGCAAAAGACCCCGCGTTCGAATGCCGTCCGGATCAACCTGATCCGAGAGTACTCCCGACTGGGGCGCGAAGCGGACGCGCAACGGCATATCGCCGCCGGCGTCGAAAACACGCGCTACTACGCGCAGCGCCACATCCGCTTCGGCGACAGGGCCCACGAACGCGGCAATGACGAGGAGGCCCTGGTCTGGTACGAGAAGGCCCTTCCGTTGGAACGAGCGCTCGGGATCACCCGAGAGCAAAGCCACGCTGCCTACATGATCGAGCGGATCGGCGGCGCAAATTAACCGCGCGATCACGCTCACCGCTCGATGTTCGGTGTTGGGGCGAAAACTCTCGCTCTACCCGGATGGCATTCGAGCGGGCGGGAGCCGCACTCCTGTGCGAGTCCGAAATTCTTCGATCTTCTCGAGGTTCCTCCGCACCTGCTGATTAGCGGGATCGACGCGGAGCGCTTCGCGCAGCTGAAAGATGGCCTCGTCGAGCCGCCCCGCACGCGCAAAGATTGCCGCGAGGTTGTTGCGCGCGCGCACGTGGTGGGGATGCATTCGGATCGCTTCGCTGTATGCCCGAATCGCATCTTCCGTTCTACCCAGTCGCTCGAAGAGGATGCCGATCTCGTAAAGGGCCTCCTCGTGGTTCGGGTCGATGCGCAGCGCCGCCTCGTGGTGCGTCAGGGCCTCCGCGAATCGCCCCTCGTGGCCCAGCGCCAACCCGAGACTGAAATGCGCCAGGCTGTTGTTCTGCGTGACTTCCAGCGCGCGCTCGAAGAGCCGGATACCGCCTCGCCAGTATCCCACCTGCTGCCACGTCAGCAGCGAAAACAGCGCGAGAACCGCCGCGGCGCCGGCCCCTAGCGCGAGCTGCCGCTGGCGCCCGCGCACTGCAGATTCCGGAATTGCCCACGCGAGCGCGATGAACAGACCGATCAGCGGCACGTAGGTGTATCGATCGGCCATCGCCTGCGAACCGATCTGCACGAGTCCGATCACGGGAAGCAGGGTGCCGAGATACCACAGCCATCCCACTGTAAGAGCGGGCCGACGACTCGCCGCGCGGAGCGCGAAGAGCGAGATCGCCACCAATGCAGCTACGGAAAGCGCGAGCTTCCAGACGGGCGGAAAACCCGGATGGGGATAGTAGATGGCGAGCTGCGTGGGCCAGAACATCTTCGCGATGTACTCGACATAGACGACTGCGGCGTTTGCGATGCGGATACCGAGCGGCCAGGCATCGAGAGAGCGCACCGCGCCGCTGCCTTGCTGGGCCCACAAGGCAATGGCACTCGCAATTCCCGAGAGCACAAACAGCGGAAGCTTCTCGCGAACGAGAGTCAGAAGCTGCCGCCACGCGGTGCCGGCCGCAGCGCTCGACCGCTCGATTTCGATTCGACGCAGCGGCCAGAAGTCCAATAGAAGCAGTGAGAACGGCAGCGTGACCAGCATCGGCTTGGCCATCAGGCCGAGTGCGAAGAAGAGGCCGACGGGGAGATAGCTGCGAGCGGATGGGACCCTCACGAACCGCAGGTAGCTCCCGACCGTGAGCATCCAGAAGAAGGTGCTGAGCACGTCCTTCCGCTCGGACACCCACGCCACCGACTCCACGTGGAGGGGGTGGAGCGCGAAGAGCGCCGCGACGAAGCCGCTCCTCCAGTGAGATCGGGTCGCGCGCAGCAAGATGAGAAACAGTAGAAGGGTGTTCGCGACGTGCAGCAGCAGATTCGTCAGATGATGACCGCGGGCATTCAACCCGAACAGTTCGCAATCGAGCATATGCGACAGCCAGGTGAGCGGGTTCCAATTGCCCATTTGCGTGGTGGCAAATGCCCAGCGGACGTTCTCCCAGGTCAAACCAGAGACGACGTGCGCGTTTTCGTAGACGTACTCCTGATCGTCGAAGTTGACGAATGCCGCGTCGCGAAGCGGTCCATAACTCGCGAAGGTTGCCGCGGCCAGCAGCAGGCAGAGCCCAATGACGAGCCGCGCGTCGCTGCGCGCCCGCAAGGAGAAGGAAGCGTCGCCCATCACTTCATCCCGTTCGGCGCCGGTGCGGTTCGACTCCATCGGCTCGCGAGTGTAACGCGAAATTGCAGCGCGGCTTCGATCGCGCGCGCATCGCACTCGAATCGCAGAGCAGATCGGATAGAATTCCCCCGCACTACACGCGAACGCGCGCCGAGACCCCCCATGGCGGGCACGTATCGACCCTGGAGGCCGGTTGTCGCCGAGGTCCCACTCTGCAAGTGACGCGAACCGCCTGGCGCACGCCGCACTGCTGGCGGCGCTCGCGTGGGTCATCGCCTCGTTCCTCGTTCAGGAGCTCTACTCGCTCGACGCGTGGTGGCACATCGCAATCGGTCGGGACATCCTCGATCACAGATCCATCCCCCGCGTCGATCGCTACACCGTACTGGGTCTGGGGCTTCCGTATCACGACTCTCATTGGCTGTTCCAGCTGCTCCTCGGCGTCTTTCACCGCGCCTTCGGACTCCTGGGCGCGCAGTGGGTCCAGATCGGCCTCTGGGGCGGCACGTTTGCGCTCACCTACCGGGCGGCGCGGCGCTGGGCCGAGGCGCCGACGAGTGCAGCTCTGACATTTCTCGCCGCGATGGCCTGCGTCGAGCGCTTCCTGCCGCGCCCAGAGGCCATCACGGTGCTGATGGTCGCGGCCTTCTACCTGGTTCTCGCCGATCGGGAACGCCCGCTCCGATTTCGGATTGCCATACTGTTCGCACTCCAGCTGATCTGGGTGAACAGCCACGGCCTCTTTGCAATCGGACCGGGCATGGTCGGCGCATACGCAGTCGAAGCCGTCTGGGCCGGCGTGCGATCGAAAGCACGAGATTGGAAACCCGCGCTCGCAACACTGGGTGCAGTCCTGCTGGCGACGCTGGTCACGCCCTACGGAGGTGGCGCCTGGGCGTACGCGGCCCTCATCCTGACCGAGGCCAGCGCACCGGGAATCGTGAGCGGCCTCGGAGAGATGAGCCCAACCTTCGGTGCCAACGCGCGCTCGTCGCCGGCATTCTGGTTCTTCGCCGCTCTGGTCGCACTGCTCGCGGGCTCTGCGATCCATGCGCTCGCGCGCCGCCGCCCGCTCCCGCTCGCGCGCAGCATCATCGTGGCGGCCATGTTCGTCGCGGCGCTGATGGGCCGCCGCAACATCGTCCTCTTCGCGGCAGTCGCGGTCCCTTTCTTGGCGGAAGCGATCGGGCCGATGCTCGACCGGCTCGGCAGACGAACCGCCCCTTGCGTCGCCCTCGCCCTGGCCATGTTGGCGTGGAGTTGGATGCCGCTTTCCGGTCGCTTCTACCTCGACCTCGAACTTCCGACACGAGCGGGTTTCGGCGTAACGCAGTCATTCTTTCCTCACGGTCTGCCGAATTTTCTCGAGCGGATCGATTTTGATGGCAACGTGCTGAACTCGAACACGCTTGGCGGCTTCGTGATCTACCACCGCTACCCGCAGAACCTTCCGCTCACCGATGGGAGATGGGAGGTCTATGGCCCAGAGAGGATCGAATTCGTCCTGGCCTCCACGCGAACTCCCGGAGAGTGGAGAGATGCCGTGCGCGCCCACGATCTCCGCGGAATCCTGCTGGCGCACACCTCACCGGAGGCGGAAGCGTTACTGCCCGATCTCGCGCGAGATGCAAACTGGCGCCTGGTCTACCTCGATCAGGCGGCCTCCTTTTGGATGCCGGGGACGACACCCGCGACAATCCGCGCGCGGGATCCGCGCGCAGCCCTGGATGCGCTTCCCCCCCGATTCGAAGACGCCGTGATCCTGGCCGCCTTCTACGACCGCATTGGCGAACCCGCGCTACAGGTCGCGGCGCTCGAGCGCGCACTCGCGTTCGGCTGGCGCCCGCAGAGGCTGCTCGAACAGCTGGGTCCCCTGCAGCTCGGCCTGAAAGACTACGCGGGCGCGGAAGCAACCTACCGAAGCCTACTGGCACTGGATTCCCAGAATGCATCGGCGCTCAACGAGCTGGCATTTCTCGCCTACGTGCGCGGCGACCTCGACGAGGCGCTTTCACTCGTGCAAGAGGCACTCCGGCTGGACGCGGACAACTCCAAATACCGCAACAACCTCGACCGCCTTCGCGCCGCGCTCGCTGCCGCCGATCCCGAGGTACCCACTCATTGATGCGCACACCGCGTAACCACGGTTGCCGATGAAGCGATTCCCGCAACGCGCAAGCGCCGCCCATGCCCTGCTTCTCCTCGGAGCGGCGCTTCTGCTCGCCAATCTCGGTGACCGCACGCTCTGGTACGACGAGGCGCAAACGGCCCTGCTCGGAAGGGGCGTGCTCGAATCCGGGCTTCCCAAGGTTGCGGCGAACGAAAATCTGCCGACGGATCGCGCCGACGCCTCCGACTTCAACCGCGATCGGGTCTTCGTCTGGAACACCTGGTTGCCGTTCTACCTCACAGCGGGCTCCTTCGCGCTCTTCGGAGAAAGCGAGTGGGCCGCTCGAATCCCGTTCGCGCTGGTCGGCTTCGCCTGTTTCTCGATCTATTGGCGCCTTTCCAGACGAATCGCGCCGGGCGACCCGAAATTCGAGATCCTGGCGCTCGCGATCTTGATCACTTCGGTGCCCCTGCTGCTTCACCTGCGCCAATGTCGCTACTACAGCCTCGTCAGCCTGGGCACGCTCTGGAGCATCTGGGGCTATCTGGCAATTCTCCGCCATCAAAAATCGGGATGGGCCCACCTATCGGCCGCGTTGCTTCTCACTTTCCACTCGTTCTTCGCGGTCGCAGCGCTGAACCTCGCCGCGATCTGGATCCACGCGCTGTGGAAACACCGACGTAGCTGCTTCCTGCGTCCGATCGCACTTGCAACCGCGCTGCTTCTCGGCGGCGCGCTGCCATTCACCGCCTACTCAGATCTTCTGAACCGCCCAACGGAAGGGCCCTCGTCGCTGCTCGACGTCGGCGGGTCCATCTGGATCGATCTGCTGTGGATCAATGCAGCTGTTCTGCCATTTGCGATTCCGGTCGTCGCCGGATTCTTCCGCAAGGCGGTACGCCCGTACGCACTCGCGGCGTATGCCGCCTTCCTGCTCGGGTCGGCAGTCGAGACGATGCGAATGCCGATGCTCGCCCTGATCGGGCTGCTGGCAATTCTCGCAGCCGTGTCGTTGCGCTCGGCTCATTCGCGTGAATCCAGTGACAACGCCGAGGCGAGCGAACCGGCACGGGCACTCTTCCAGATCCTCGCGATCCTGGTGCCGCTCTATCTCGTAGGAATGTCCGTAGCTTCCCCCTACCCCTTCCTTCGCTACCTGCTGCCGGTGTCACCGCTGCTGATGCTTTGGGGAGCGACTCTGCTCAAACTCCTTTTCGAGGAAATGGGCAGAGCGACGTGGATCCTCGTCTTCCTGCTGCTGGGTTCGAATGCCCTCTCCGCTTTGCCGCTCAGACTCGTGGAAATGCTCGTCCCGAGCGATGAAAGTTCGCGCGAGGAGTACACGGTCTTCCCGTCCGAACTCTGGCGTTGGACGCCCATCCGATCCGAGCAGGCGCTCTTTCTCTACGAAATCAGCCACCACATCGCCGACCCCGAGGAGGGAATTTCTGCGTACCTCGAACGCTGGTCGGCGCCCGGGCAGGTGGTCAAGACCTCCTACGAGGATCTGTCGCTCATGTTCTACCACCCCGAACTCCACATCATCTCTCGCTGGAATTACGGAGGGGGGGTGCCCGATTTCGTGATTCCGCGCCCCCCCTATCCTCTCAACCAGGATGAGGCGTTCCTGCGCTCGCTCGCCGGCGTCCCGTATCGCGAAGAAGAAACGGCTGCCAGCGATCTCATCTGGAGCAACAATCCCGATCCGTTGTTCCACAAGTTCCGGATTCCAGCGGAAAAGCCGCCGCTCAAGATCTACCGGCGAATCGACACCACGGAGCGCTGAGTGATCCCATGCCGACCGACGCATCGAGCCGAGCTGCGCGCGAATTGCTTGGAGACTGATATGTGGCGAGCCTCGACGACCGGCGGAGCGGCTGCTCGCGGACGATTTCGGACGAAGCGCAGATTCGAAAGCGTGCTCCCAACGCTCCTCCTCTTTTTTGCAGCCGTCGCGGTGTTACAACTGGCATGCGATCGCGAATCCGAGTCGGGAACCACCGACGCGTCGCTGCTGCGCCCGCCCGATGTGCTTCTCGTGACGATCGACACGGCGCGCGCGGATCGATTCATCGGGACCGGCCTCACGCCGAATGTCGACCGCCTCGCCGAGCGGGGCACTGCATTTCTGCAGGCGATCGCACCGACTCCCCTGACCCTCCCATCCCATGCATCGATCATGACCGGTCAGAGAACGCCGACTCACGGCGTCCGCAACAACGGCACGTACCGGCTCACCGAAGAGGCGCGAACGCTCGCCGAGTTGCTCGGGGAAGCGAGTTATTGCACCGGAGCCTTCATCGGCGCGGAGGTCTTGAGCTCACGCTACGGACTTCGGCAGGGCTTCCAACATTACGACGATCGCTTCGATGCGAGCGAACACCCGGGCCTGAGGGTGTATCGGCATCGGCGAGCCGAAGAGGTGGTTCCACTCGCGCTGCGCTGGCTCGCCAGACAGGAGACGGGCCCCTGTTTCGTCTGGGTTCACCTTTTCGACCCCCACGCTCCGTACGAGCCACCCGAGCCCGAGAGAAGCCAATTCGCGGACACGCCCTACGATGGCGAAATCGCTTACACCGACCGCCAGATCGGCGCACTTCTCGACGGATACCGGGAACTCGGTCGCCTCGAGGGAGCGATGATCGTGCTCACATCGGATCACGGCGAGAGCCTCGGTCAGCACAGCGAAGCCACCCACGGCGTATTCATCTACGACGCGACGATTCGCGTCCCCCTGGTCATCGCAGCACCGGGCGGCGCACGCGGCCAACAGCTCACCCAACAGGTTGAACTGATCGATCTGCTGCCGACGATCCTGGCGGCTGCGGGTGTCGACATTCCGGCAGGCGTCGAGGGAGCGAACCTCTCCCCGCTACTTCGCGGGGAGAGTCGAAGCCCGAGCACCGCTCCCGCGTACGTCGAGAGCCTGTATCCCCGAGAGAGCTACGGCTGGTCGGAACTCCGCGGCTTGCGCGACGCTGATTGGAAACTCGTTCTGGGCGCCTCCGCGGAACTCTACGACCTGCGCGCTGACCCCGATGAGCAGCGCGATCTCGCCTCCAGCGAGCCCGCCAGAGTGCGCGCGATGCTCGATCAGATGAACTCGCTGTATCCGGCAGGCGACGAGTCGCGCACACCTCAGAGACTCGAACTCGACGCGGAAACCAGGGATCGCATGGCTGCGCTCGGTTACATCTGGAACGATGCGAGGGCGCAATCCAGCGGCTCGAGCGAAGCCGCGGATCCCCGCGCCGTGCTCGCCGCGCTCGAAGCGACCATGACGCGCGTCGACGGATTGCTCGCTGCAGACCGGACGGTCGAAGCCGAGGGTGAACTCCGTCAGCTGCTTCGCGAGGACCCTGCCAACCCGAGGCTGCTGGATTACCTCGGCGCGGTGCTCGCGCGCCAACATCGCTATGCCGAAGTGGCCGCGCTCTGTGAGAAGCTGGTTCGCCTGACGCCGTGGGATGTTCAGGTGTGGATGCGCTACGGCCTCGCGTTGGAGAGAGAGGCTCGGCCGAAGGATGCGCTGGAGGCGTTTGCCGCCGCCGTCCAACTCGACCCGTGGCATTCCAACGCATGGCTTCGATATGCGGCGCTCCTCATCGAGACCGACCAACCCGTCGAAAGCCTCACCGCTCTCGATGCCGCGCAGCAGAAAGGACACCTGGGGCTGGAACTGCTCCTGCTGCGCGCGAAAGCACTAGCTCGGATCGGCAAACTGGAGGAGACCGGGGCGGCGCTCGCCTCAGCCGAGGCGCAATTGGATGGCGGCTCTCCCGAATTCGATCGAGTGCGTTCACAGGTGGCCTCGGACACCGGCTTTCGGCTCCGAAACGCTCAACTGGCGGGCGAAGTCGCCGCACTCTGTTGGCAGGAGCAGCGATACGATCTCGCGGCGCGCTGTTATCGCATCGCCGCGAGCCTCGTCTCCGATGACGCGCGAATTCATTTCAACCTGGGATTGTCGTTGGAGCGGCTAGGGCAATTTCCGCAGGCCGTCGAAGCCCTTCGCAGCGCACTCGCACTCGACCCCACCTTCGAGATGGCAAACCGCCACCTCGCCGCACTGCTGAATCGCGAAGCCCAATAGGAGTTCGGCAACGAACTCGTCGCAGGACAATTCCGCTGGTTTCCGCGTTCAGTCTTGCGCCTCACGCTTCGGAACTTGCGGTCTCGATTCGCGCACTGCCATCCGCGCCCGCAGGATCTGCAGATTCTCGCGGACATTCGGATTCGGGAAGATTTGCTCCGCGGCCAGGTATTCGCGCTCCGCCTCGGCCAGGCGCCCCTCGCTTTCGTAAACCACACCCAAATTCAGACGCGGCTTGTACATGCCGGGTGACTTGCGGGCTGCATCTTCCCAGAAGGCCAATTCGTCGCGCCATACCTCCATGCGCAGGAAGGCCACGCCCGCGTAGGCCGCTGCCAGTGCTGCGCCCACAGCGACGAGAACGCGCCGGCGCCGAGCGAGGCTCCAACGGGCAGCGAAGTCCGATCCCGCCAACCAGCGCCCCGCCATACCCAGCAGCACGTAGGCGCCAATACCGGGGAAATACAGGTAGCGGTCAGCGTAATAGACAAGTCCGGGAATCAAATTAGACGCCGGAAGCAACCAGACCCAGTACCAGAGAAACCAGAAGCGTACCTGCGAGCTGCCGCGCAACAGCACGAGCGCGAATACCGCGATCCAACCCAGGAGCGAGGCCAGAACGGGAAGGCTCGCGAACGAGTGGTGGAGTGATGTTTCGTAGAATCCGCTCAACTCCGCTGGAAACGCCAGCAGCCCGAGGTATTTCCAGAAGACCGGCAACATCGTGGGATACACGCTTCCAAGGAGCGTGGAAGGCCGCAGCGAACCCGCCTCGAACAAACTCTCGGCCGCGAAGGCCCGGATGGTTACCGCGAGCACCACAGCCGTCGCCGCAAAGAACGGGAGAGAGCGTCGCCAGCGACGCCGGACCCCGTCGAGCAGCAGCGCGTGGAGCAGCAGCACCAGCGGAAGCACGACGAAGGTCGCCTTGGAAGACAACGCAAGCAGGTAGAGCGCCAATGCACCGGCGTAGTCTCGGCGTCGACCCGTTTCGAGGTGGCGCAGGTACACCAGCAGCGAAGCCAGCCCGAAGGCCCCGGCGAGCAAGGTCTTGCGCTCGGACACCCAGGCGACGTTCTCGACGTTGACCGGATGAACGGCGAATAAGATCGCCGCGAACAGAGACAGGCCGGGCCGGCCGGTGAGCCGAACGAGCAGTAACGAGACCAGGCAGCTATTGAAAGCGTGGAGCAATGCGTTGGTCGCGTGGTAGCCGCCCGGCGCGAGTCCCCAGAGTGCGTGCTCGAGCGCGTAACTCAGCAACGGCAGCGGGTGATACGAACCCTTGAATGTGCTGCCGAGAATCTCGGCCAGATTCGCCGGGCTGAACTGCTGGATCTGCGGGTTGTGGACGACGTAGAAACCGTCGTCCCACATCGGCAGGAATCCAAACGTCGTCGTCTTCGCGTAGAGGAGCAGACTGCCGAGGAAGAGCAGGAACAGCGAGAGTGGGTGACGCGCCCAGTCGGCGATTCCGGCGCCACTCTCCGCAACCGCGTTTCGAGTGCCGTGACGCTTCATGTCCTCACCGCTCTACCGGAAGAGAAGCGGAATACGCGGCCAGCGCGCGAACTTCCTCGAGCCTCCTCTAAGGAGTCGCCGCGTTCGCGGGTGTCCGGGCGATGAACTCGCTCGCGCGAGCGCTCAGCATTGGAAACATCTGCTGGTGGTGCCCGTACTCGACTTCCTTGCCCTGCTGCTCGGCGAAGACGTCGAGATAGCGTTGCCAGAACGCCCTCGCTTCGCTCGGCGCAGTCTCTTCCGACGCCCTCGCGGCCGCCGCCAACCCGAGCAGGTGGTCGGGCGCCTTGGCGAGAATGCGATCCGAGGTAGCTCGCGCCGCCACCGCATCTCCATCCGCGAGTTGGAGCACGGAGAGGTGGAAGAGGCCATCGTCGTCGAGGGGTTCGAGCTTCTGGTACGCCGCGATGGCCTCGGGCAGGAAGATGGCGGCCTGCTGCGCCTGCCCGGTTTCGTGCGCCATCATCGCGCGGTTGAAAAGCTGGTCCGCAACCGCTCGTGGGCTCTGGGTCTGCGGCGGGGCCGCGGGTGGCGGCGCGAATTCCGATCCCATGCCCGCAGTCGCATCTCGAGCGGGAGCGCTGGTTTCCTCCGGCCAGTCGACGCCAATCATGATCGCCACGCCCACCAGCACCGCCGCGCCGATCCAGAGCGCCAAGCGGAAGTCGGGGCTGCCCGACGTGTTCTCATCGCCCATGCGCATTCTCCCTTTCGAGTTTCGCCATCGGGCCCGCGATCGCCGCGGGAGGCCAGCCTCAACCACCGCCCTGCCCGTTCGGCTCGATATAACCAAACACGCTCACCTTGTTCGACCCGAATTGACTGGTGACGACGACCAGGTATTCGAGCTTGTAACCGGGGGCCACGCGATCCGCGAAGAGATCGACGTTGTCGTAATCGATCACCACCTTCGCGGGCATGTTGATCCCACCCGGGCGATTTCCCGGTCCGCCAAAGAAGAGCAGCAGATCGCCATCGGGATTGAAGATCTGGACGACCTCGGAAGCGGCGTCCGCCACATAGACGTTGCCATCACGATCGACCGCGACGCCTTTTGGGCGCACGAACTGGCCCAGCCTCTCGCCCAGAGAACCGAAGGTCTTGAGCAGCTTCCCCCGATCGTCGAACTTGCGGACCCGGGCATGCCCCGTCTCGGTGACGTACACGCTTCCGTCGACGCCCACGGCGAGGTTGGTCGGGAAGAAGAGCGCATTTTCTCCGGCGCCAGCCGGACTGAATCGCCTCAGCTCCTCGCCGGTCGCTTTCTCGACGAGAACGACCTCTCCATTCTTCCTGTCGGTGACGTAGAGTCGCTTGCCGATGATGGCGACGTCGGTGGGCGACCAGGCCTCGGGATTGCCGATCGCTCGGACGTAACGGTTATCCGCGTCGTAGACCATCACCCGGTTGAGTTTCGCGTCCGCCACGTAGCGGGTGCCATCCTCATCCACCGCGATGTTGACCGGCTTGGCGAGTTGGCCGCTCGGCCCCTCACCGAGGATCTCGACTGTCTGGTTCCTGAGGTCGAATACCGCGACGATGTTGGGCTTCGTGTCGCAGATCAGGATCTGACCGTCGTGGATCGCCACGCCGTAGGGTTTGATCAGCAAGCGGCCCTCGCGTTCGCCCATGACGAGGCGGCGAAAGCCGCTCAACGGCGGGAGAATGTCCTCGTCGCCGTTGTAGGCTGCCAGGAACTGAATGCGGGACTGCTGCGGCGGAGGTGGGAAGAGAACGTAATCGCGCTCGACCGGCTCACCGGTGCCCGCGCAGGAAGAAAGCAGAATGCAGACTCCGAAGCCGATCAGCACGGCGAGCGCCGTGCCAGAACGCGCAACGGCGCGCGATCTCCTGTTTGCCGATAGTGACCGACTCCGTTGACCTCGAATCTTCCTCACCCCGTACTCCCGATTCCCGTTTACGGCGCGCAAGATACCTCAAATTCCCTGCAACACCCCTGGGGGTGTGCCGCGCCCAATAAAGCAAAGGGCGCATCCCCGCAAAGGGATGCGCCCAAATGATGCTCCACCTCGAAGCGAGGCGGCTACTGCAACTGCCTACTTGTCGTGGCAGGTCAGGCAGAGATCGCTGTCCGTGTTGGCGATCTGAAGCAGGTTGGCATTGCCTAGCGCGTTGTGCACATCGTGGCACGAAGCACACTCGAGGCTGTCCGAGAACAGCAGGTCTTCCGCGATCGTGCCGCCGAGAGACGTCGTGTCTGTCGAGGGATCGAAGAGTTCGCCGTCCGCAGTCGCCAACGCCGTGTTGTAGGTGAAGGAGATCGGGTGATCGTTCGCCAGCGCGGTGCCGACCAGAGCCGCGCCCGTCACGCTGGTAGTTCCGGTGGCGCCTGCGAAAGCGTCGATCGCCACCGTACCATCGTGGCAGGACAGGCAGAGCTTCGAAACGCCGCTCGGTTGACCCGGGCTCGCGTTCAGGGTGGTGCTCGAATAGACCGTGTAGGTCGCCGAGGTTTCCGTGTGGTCCCACAGCGGTGCCGCGGTCACGGTCGAAGCATTGTGCGGGGTGTGGCAAACGTTGCAGATCTCGGTCGTGTACGACTGCGCGCTGAGGTCGTGCGCTGAACCCGTGATGACGGCAAAAGCGGTTGCCGGGAGACCGACCAACGCAGCGGCCACCACGAGTGCTCCGATGAGTTGCGTGAGTTGTTGGCGCCTCATTTACTGCTCCTTTGTTGTTTTCTGCGAATTCGCGACCGTCGAGGAGATCTGTTCGCGATGTACTCCTCGGGCCTCTGAACTGATCTGCAAGAACAGGGCCAACCAACTCTTCGGTCGAAACCTCTTGAAAATCAAGCAATTCAAGAGTTTACGCCTCGCTGAGGGCGGACCCCCGGTGAATGCAAATGACTTGCGGCGTGATCTGGCGCACACCTGCGGAATTTTCCGCATCCGCTGCGCGAAGAAGACCCTTTCGACTCGGATCCGATGTGCAACTAGCGTGCAAGTTGGCGCGGAACTCGTGCTGGGATTGCACGCGGCGGGTACGAATTCAGGTTGCTGCCAATTCTTGCGGAACACCTAACGAGCCGAAGGTATGCCCAGCGGCAAATCCAGGCAAATTAGATAGCTTGCAGAGGCTGGGGGAATCGATGACCAGAGACGTTTTCGGTAACGCTCGCAGCAGCCGGACCGCTCATCTGCTGGTCATCCTGATCTGCGTCGCTGCGACCTTCGGGCGCGCGCTGCACTTCGACTTCGTCTGGGACGATCGCGTGCTGCTGCTGGGTCAGGACGCCTACGCAGCGTTCGATCTGAAGCGAATTTTCTTCTCTCTCGCGAATCGACTCGAATACCTGCCCCTGCGCGATCTCTCCTATGCGCTCGATTACGCGCTCTGGGGAGAGAATCCCCTCGGATTCCACCTCACCAATCTGCTGCTCTATTACCTGAACGCCGTCTGCGTCTACGCGATGACGGGGCGACTGGCGACGCTCTTGTTCGGCGAGGAGCGCGCGCTGACCCAGCAGCGAGCGGAAAATGCTGCCCTGCTAACAGCGCTGCTATACGCGCTCCACCCGATTCACAGCGAGGCGGTGAACTTCATCTCCTGCCGAAATGTCTTGTTGTCCGGGCTGTTCTTCTTCTCATCTTGCTACTTCTTCTTGAGGTATTTCGCCGATCCCAATGAAAAGCGGTCGGCATCCTACGCCGCCTCGCTGATCTGCTGCGCGCTCGCAATTTTCTCGAAGGCGACGGCCGTGGTTCTGCCGGGCGTCCTGCTACTGATGGCCACCTTCGACGCCAGGAGCTGGCGCGCAAAGCTTCCTCGCCTTGTGCCATTCTTCGCCATCGCGCTGACGGCTGCGATCCTCTTCAAATGGGTGGCCGCTCAGTCGGGCCTGATCAATCCGGATCACGTCATCGTCTTCGGATCCAAGAGCCTCGCCACCCGGCTCGCGGTCGCAGCACAGATACCGCTCTTCTACCTCGGCAAGCTGCTGCTGCCAACCGGACTTTCGGCCATCTACGACCTGAAGCTCGCGAGCGGCATCGGCGATCCTGCGGTGTGGCTCTCCGCGCTCACTCTCGCCGCGGCGGCCTCTCTCGCAATTCGACTCGGAAAGCGCCGCTCGGAGCTCCCCTTCGCCCTGGGGTGGTACCTCGTTACGCTCTTTCCCGTGCTCAACCTCTACGCGACGAACCCAATCGTCGCGGACCGATACGCCTACCTCCCTTCTTATGCCGCTGCGTTTCTGGTCTCCGCGACCCTCGTCTTCGCGCTCGCGAAGATTCCGAACATCGCGAAGCAGTTCGCCGCTGCGGCAGCGGTGGCAATCCTCGCCTTCGCGGCGTGGACGCAGAGCGGCATCTGGCGGGACGATGAAACCCTCTGGAGGGAGACGATCAATACGACGCCAACCGCGTGGAAGGCCTACAACAACCTGGCTGCACACTACTTCGCACAGGCAGAATACGTCGAAGCGTTCGGGCTGCTGGAGCAACTGGCCGAGCGCCGGCAGACCGATGACACCCTCCGGCTGTTCCGGGCCCGATACGCGCTGCAGCAAAACGACCCGCGCCGGGCGATCGAACTCCTGGACGGGCATTCGTTTTCGCACGAATCGCCGCATCAGGTCTCATATCTGCTCGGGGAGGCCTACGAGCGATCCGGCGATCTCCAGCGGGCCATCGATCACTATTCGGACGTCTTGAACAAGGGCGGCAATTCCCCCGAAGAAATCGTGACGATCGCCAGGGCTCGGCTCGAGAGGCTCCAGGCGAATGTCTCGAACCAATTGGACGAGCGAAGGAGAGCCGTCGAAGCAAACCCCTCGGATCTGAATCGCAGAGCCGGCCTGGCCATCGCCCTCGACAGGATCGGCCTTCACGAGGAGGCGCTCCGCCACTACGCCGAACTGTCTCGGCAGGGCGGAGACAATTGGTCGCTCTACTACAACATGGGCAACGCGCTCGCCAAGCTCGGGCGGCACGAAGAGGCCGTCGCGAGCTACGAGAAGAGCATCGCGCTAAACCCGGACCACGCCCCCAGCTACAATCACGCGGGCATCGCATTGACGAAGCTGCGCGAATACGATCGCGCCATCCGCGCTTTCGAGACGGCGATACAGATCGACCCGAATTTCGAGAATGCCCCGTTCAATCTCGCGGCTCTCTACTTCCGCCTCGGCGAAAGGGAGAATGCGATTCGGGCGTTCGACCGCGTTCGAGAATCGTTTCCGCAACTGAAGAACCAGACGAATCCCTATCTGGAAGCGTTGCGATAGGAGCCGGCCCACAACCGTTTACCGCCGATCCGCATCAGCAGCGCGATCCCGGAGCTGAGCATTACCAGCATTCCGGGCTCCGGCAGCGTCCGGACATCCGCCTCGACGGCCTGCGCCGACGCGCGCCGCCAGGGCCCGTGGGCCGGGTTCGGAGGCGGCGTGATCCCGGTCTCGGTGACGCCGAAGGGCGCGTAGAGAACGCGGGCTCGCCAGCGGTAGAGGGTGTCGGACGTCAGGCCCGAAATCGTCTCGCTGAGGATCACGCCGCCCGGTGTCGCCGTCGCATCGATCCAGTTCGGAGAGACCTGGCTGCTGCAGCTGAGATCTCCAAACGGCGCGGCCGGGGGGCAGATCTCGGCCTCGAGCTTGACCCGCCCGCGCCCCATCGGGTGCGTCGCGGCCATTTCGAGCTTGAATTGGTCGAGGACGTACGAGGTGCCCCAGGGTTCGACGGGTATCGAACCGGCCACTCCCCGCAGCTGGCGCGCGAGCACCGTTCGACCGTCCGCTCCGGCGTTGCCGAGGAAGACGAACGCGGCGCCCTCGTCGATTTCGCCCGCGTCGTAATCGGTCGCTCCGACGATCACGTCTGCGAAGCCGTCGCCATTCACGTCGCCGGCACCCGAAACGCTCCAGCCGAGGAAGGCTTCCACCTGTCGCGCCTCGATCTGCGCATCGGCCGTGGCCGGGTTGCCATTCGCGATGCCCGCCGCGCCGCCGAGGAAAACGAAGGCCGCGCCTTCGTCTGTCTTACCCGCGTCGTAATCGGACGCGCCGACGATGACATCCGCGTAGCCGTCGCCGTTCACGTCACCCGCACCCGACACGCTCGCGCCGAGCCACGAATAGGGCTGGTTCGCTTCGAGTTGGGCGTTCGCGCTCGCCGGGGTGGCATTCGGGATGCCGGTCGCGCTTCCGAGGATGACGAATGCCGCGCCCTCGTCGATCTCGCCTGCGTCGTAATCACTCGCACCCGCGATCACGTCCGCGTAGCCATCGCCGTTCACGTCGCCGGCTCCGGCCACACTCGCGCCCATCAGCGCGTTGGCTTGATCGCCTTCGATCAGCGCATCCGCCGTGGTCGGGTTTCCGCTCGCGATACCGGTGTCGCTGCCGAGGAATACGGCGGCAATGCCTTCATCGACCTGGCCCGCGTCGTATTCGGGTGCGCCCACGATCACGTCCGCGTAGCCGTCGCCGTTTACGTCCCCGGCCCCGGATACGCTCGAGCCCAGCCACGCCGACGCCTGGTTGCCCTCGACCTGCGCGTTGGCCGTGGTCGGGTTGCCGTCCGAGATGCCCGACATGCCGCCGTGAAAGATGAATGCGGCGCCCTCGATCGCCTCGCCAGCCGAATAGGCCGCAGATCCGACGATCACGTCTCCATAGCCATCGCCATTCACATCGCCCGCCGCGGAAACGCTCCAGCCGAGATAGGCGTCCGCCTGGTTCGACTCCAATTGCGTATCCGCAGTCACCGGATCGCCATCGGCGATCCCCGTCGCGCTGCCCAGATAGATGAAAGCGGCCCCCTCGTAGGTCTGGCCTGCCGAATAGTCGGAGGCGCCGACGATCACGTCGGCGTAACCGTCGCCGTTTACGTCTCCGGCTCCGGAGACGCTGAAGCCGAACCACGCACCCGCCTGGTCTCCCTCGAGCTGAGTGTCCGCAGTGGCGGGGTTGCCATCGGCGATGCCCGATGCGCCGCCGAGGAACACGAATGCAGCGCCCTCGTCGACCTCGCCCGCATCGTAGGTGGGCGCACCGACGATCACGTCCGCATAGCCATCGCCATTGAGGTCGCCGGCGCCCGAGACGCTCGTCCCCAACCAGGCGGTCGCCTGATTGGACTCGAGTTGGGCGTCCGCAGCAGCGGGATCGCCGCCCGCGATGGCTGACGCGCCGCCCAGGAACACGAAGGCCGCGCCCTCGTCGATTTCGCCCGCGTCGTAAAGAGCGGCCCCTACGATCAGATCCGCATAGCCATCGCCATTCACGTCGCCCGCACTGGCGACGCAGCCTCCCAACTCAGCATCCGCCTGATCCGATTCGAAACGCGCCGCCGCCGAAGCCACGCTCTGGCTCGTGACGCCCGACGCGCTGCCGAGGAACAGAAATGCGGCCCCTTCGGCGAGATCTCCCGAGTCGTACAACGGCGCGCCGACGATCACGTCCGCGTAGCCGTCGCCGTTTGCGTCGCCCGCGGTGGACACGCTCGCGCCGAACGACACCTTGTCCCCATCGACCTTGATGACCACGGCAGCCGTCGCCGGATTTCCATCGGCGATGCCCGCAACGCCGCCGAGAAATACGAGCGCGGCCCCTTCGCCCCAACTCGCACCGGAGCTGTAGTAGCGCGCGCCGACAATTACGTCGCCGTAGCCGTCGCCGTCGACGTCGCCCGCGGCAGAGACACTCCCGCCCAACTGCGCACTCGCCTGATTGGATTCGAGCTGGGTTGCCGCCGTTCCCGGATTCCCGTCCGCGATGCCCGACTCGCTGCCCAGAAACACGAATGCCGCACCTTCCTCGGCCTCAAGGTCGTCGTAACCGGGCGCACCGACGATCACATCGCCAAAGCCATCCCCATTGACGTCGCCGGCTCCCGCGACGCTCGTGCCTAGCGCTGCGTTCGCCTGGTTCGACTCCAGCTGTGCATCTGCGGTCAGCGGATCCCCATCGCCGACACCCGACGCGCTACCCAGGAACACGAAGGCCGCGCCTTCCTCGGCTTCTACGTCGTCGTAACCCGGGGCGCCCGCGATCACATCTGCGTAACCATCGGCATCGACGTCACCCGCGCCCGCAACGCTCGTGCCCAACGCCGCGCTCGCCTGGTCCGATTCCAGCTGTGCATCCGCCGTCGAGGGGTTGCCATCGGCGACGCCCGAAGCACCGCCCAGGAACACGAACGCCGCGCCCTCGTCGGCCTCTCCGGCGTCGTAGCTCGGCGCGCCCACGATCACGTCGGCGTAACCGTCGCCGTTCACGTCGCCCGCTCCCGCGACGCTCGTGCCCAGCGCCGCGCTCCCCTGGTTCGACTCGAGCTGCGCATCCGCCGTCACGGGGTTTCCGTCGGGGACACCCGAAGCGCTGCCCAGGAACACGAACGCCGCGCCCTCGTCGGCCTCTCCGGCGTCGTAGCTCGGCGCGCCCACGATCACGTCCGCGTAACCGTCGCCGTTTACGTCGCCCGCACCCGCGACGCTCGTGCCCAGCGCCGCACTCGCCTGGTTCGACTCGAGCTGCGCATCCGCCGTCACGGGATTCCCATTCGCGAAGGCCATCGCAGCTTCCAGGCGCGCGAACGCCGCGGCTTCTTCGGCGGCCACCGCCGCGTAGCTGACCGAGCTCTTCTGGCCGCGGCGGCGCAGCCGCCGCTCTCGGACGAGCTCCGCGACACTCTTTGCTCTCGATGCGGTCGCATCGTTCGCCGCGAGCAAGGGATCGATCTCGATCGGGTAGCTGGCCGCTCGATCGTCGACGATCAGCCGCACACGCCCGGGATCCGGCACCTCGAAGCGCGCCTCCAGTCGCGCGCCCTCGGCGTCGAGCACCGCCAACTTCCCGTACTCGAGCTGCCGCCCCGTTGCGCTCAGGAACACGATCCGCTCGCCGTCGAGGACAGCGCGTGCGCCGCGCACGGCGAGTTCGACCGCGAGCGACCCGTCACCCGCGGGCCGTCGCTCCAGCGTGAATCCGTGCTCGAGACCCGCGGCGGAGTTCAGGTACCACTCCACGATGTGGGGTCGCCGGATCTCGACGCGCGCACCCGCGCTCGTCACCTCGCCCGGAGCGACCGGAAGCGACTGGGCGCCCCGGCCGATACTCGCGAGTCGCAGCGCGAGCAGATCGGGGCTGCTCACCGCCGTGCGATCCACGACCTGGATGCCCGTGGCGTCGAAATAGGTGCGCAGATTGTGCGCGCGATTCGGCGCTTGCAGACCGTGGAGATTCGGCCCCACCGCGTACTCTCGCTCAGCCAGGTGGTGTTGGATGCGCCCCATCCAAGCGGCATCCGCACCTAGCACTTGCGCCGAATTACCAATCTCGGGCGCGATTACCGAAACGCCGCGCTTCGCCTCCGGAGCGCTGCCGTGAACCGTCGCTGCGGGGATCGCGAGGACGAGTGCCACCAGCAGTCCTCGCAGGGCATTCGGCCGGGATCGCCGGCCATCGCGCGAGAAGTCTCGGTTGGTCGCGCGCGAGAAGCCGCGCGGGCTCGCAATGCCCGCGCAAATCGAACGCACAAATTCGACTGAACCCAGGAGATTTCGCATGTCTACCAACCTGTGCAAAGGACGTGCCGGCAGCGGGCGATCTACAGCGGCGGCGGCTGCCGTACGGACGATGCTAGTGAATTGAAAACGCTCCTATACCGCTGATTTATCGGCATTTTCTACAGCATATCCGAGCAAAAATATGTGTTTTCGCGCGGCTTCGCTGCGGCCCCATCGAAGTTCACGCTAGAGCGGCGGCTGGACGATTACAACGAGTAGCGGGGAGAAACTCGACGCGTTCGCCTATGGTCTGGCGTACCCCCCCCTAGCAACGGCGATCCGCAATACCGCGCCCGACGCAATCACACGCGAGCGGAAGGTTTCATGACCAAGGTTCTATTCATCACGCCGCCGTACCACTGTGGAGTCGTCGAGGTGGCGGGGCGCTGGATTCCGCTCCACCTGGTCTACCTCGCCGGCAGCGCGCGCGAGGCGGGATTCGAGTGCGAGATCTACGACGCGATGAGCCTCGACGCGACACACGATGACATCGCGCGCGCCATCGAGACGAAAGAGCCCGACATCGTCGCGACCTCCTGCATCACCGCCACCTATCCCGATGGGCTGGAAATCATGAAGGTCGCCAAGGCGCTCGGCGCCCGCACCGCAATGGGCGGCGTCCACGCCTCCTTCATGTGGCGCCGGGTTCTCGAAGAGCCGGGTCACCCGGTCGACTTCGTCATTCGCGGCGAGGGCGAGCACAGCTTCACAGAGCTTTTGACCGCGCTGCGTGATGGCGGCGACGTCGCAAAGGTGCGCGGCGTCGCACATCGCAAAGACGGCGCCCCGGAATCCAATCCCACGCGCCCGTGGCACCCGAGCCTCGACGGACTGCCGCTCGCGTGGGACCTGCTGGATTGGCCGACCTACACCTACTTCGTCTATCCGGGGTCGCGGTTGGGCGCGATCAGCACTTCGCGCGGCTGCATGCACGGCTGCACGTTCTGCTCACAGCAGAAGTTCTGGAACCGCAGCTGGCGCGGGCGATCGCCCGAGTGCGTGGTCGACGAACTCGAATTTCTGCGTCGCGAACACGACGTCGATGTGATCCTGCTCTCCGACGAGTACCCCACGCCCGATGCGCGCCGCTGGGAGAGCATCCTCGACCTGGTGATCGAGCGGGATCTCGGACAGAAACTGCTGCTCGAAACCCGCGTCGGAGATGTCGTGCGCGACGAGCCGATTCTCGACAAATACGTCGCCGCCGGGATCGCCCACGTGTACGTCGGCATCGAGGCCACGGACCAAGAGACGCTCGACCTGATCAACAAGGACGCGAACGTCGAGAGCGGCATCCAGGCGCTCCGGTTGCTCTACCAGCACGGAATCGTCAGCGAGACCTCCTTCGTGCTCGGCTTTCCCGACGAAACGCCCGAGAGTATCAAGCGCACCCTCGAACTCTCGAAGACCTACGATCCCGACAACGCCCACTACCTCGCAATCACGCCCTGGCCCTACACCCAACTCTGGAAGGAGATGGAGCCGCACATCGCGTCGCACGACTACCGGAAGTACAACCTGATCGACCCGGTCATCCGCCCGAAAGCGATGAGCCTCGCGGACGTCGACAACGCGATCGTCGACTGTTACCGCTCGTTCTACACCCACAAAGCCGTGTCGGTCTTCACCGACCGAGATTCAGCGCGCCGCGACTACATGCTGCGCGCGATGAAGCTCATCATGGGGAGTTCCTTCGTCCGCAAGAAGATGGCCTCCGGCAAGGGCATGCCCCCGGAAATCCGGGCCCTGCTCAAGCGGATCGGCATCGTCGGAATCGAGGAGGAGGCCATGAAGCTCTGCCCCTACTCGGTCAAGCTGGACGGTGACGACGAGGAGCCCGGAGAGACCGTCGGCGACGCGGCGAACCAGACATCCCGCTAGGCGGGAGCGCAACGCCGCAACGCTTTAGCCGAAGACCTCAGATCGATCCGCAGCCCGCTCGCGTTGCGAAATGCTGGGGGAGGATGAGCGCCGGTATTTGCAGGAATCGCTCTCGCAGGCCAGCCTTCCCGGCCGGCGAGTTCAGCAGCTCGGTCAGTGGGCTACCCCGCCACCCGTAGCCGGCGAAGCTTGTAGAGGAAGATCACACCGGTGATGACCAGAGCGGCTAGAAAGATGTGCTTCACCACCAACGCGGGCACCTGATCACGACCTGCGGCCTCTACCCACTCGTACTCGCGGTAGGTCATGCTGCGAAAGGCGCCGAACACGAGCGTCCACGCGAGCGAGTAGTAGCCCATGCGTTGGATTCCGCGAACCACGGGCTGAAGGGACGCGGGTGCGGTTTGCATCGCGAGCGAACGCTGCAGGAGGTAGGCGGTCACCGCGCTCACCGCAAAGATCGCGGTCGCGAGATCGTGAAAGTAGTTGCTGAACATCACGAGGATTGCCATGGGAGCGATCGCGCCTCTCTCGCAGTAGGACTATTTACCAGCGGGCTTCCGGCCGGCCCGATCGAACGCCGACCGTGGCACACGCCGCATGTAGCGTCAATTCGCGGGCGGCTCGGGGATCGAAGGCTCCGGGGCGAGGCCGGCCTCTTCGCCGGGCGCCTTGAGTCGAAGGTCGTCGAGCGAGTGGCTCGTCCCGCCGAACATGTTCGTGCCCCAGAACGCGAACACCACAGTCAGTAGAGAGCCGACGGCGAGCCAGGCCATGCGGCGCCCGCGCCAGTGCAACCCCACCCGCAGGTGGATCCAGAGCCCGTAGAGCAGGCCGGAGAGCAGGCTCCAGGTTTCCACCGGATCCCAGTTCCAGTAGTTGCCCCAGAGATCGCGCGCCCAGATCGCGCCCGTCGAGATCATCACCACGTGGCCGATGAAACCGAAGATGATCGAGCGGAAGATCAGATCGTCGAGCACGTTCGGCTCCGGCAGGCGCTGGAGCAACGGGGGCAGTTGATTCGCATTCGCGCGGCTGCGCAGCAGGTAGACCACGCCGAGCGCCGCCGCTACCGAGTAGGCGCCGTAGGCCAGCCAGGCGAAGAAGATGTGGATGAACATCCAGAGGTTGTCGAGGACGAGCGACATGGTCGTGTAGCGGGGCTGCTCGAGCAGCGCATAGCCCAGCATCAACAATGCAAACGGCGCCACAAACACGACCATCGGCTTCAGGCTACGCCGGCGCAAAATGGTGATGAGGCTGAAGAGCATCACGACCGCCGATCCGGTCAGGACATTTTCGTAGCGGCTCGCCACCGGCAGGTGCCCGGTGAATTCGATCCGCGCGCCAACCGCGACGAGATGGGCGAGAAGCCCGACCGTGCAGACGGCGCCCGCAGCTGTGAGCCAGCGCTCGCGATTGAAGACGATGCCCGAAAGCGACAGCGCCGTTCCCAGCGCGTACGCGAAGACGGTGGTCCAGAAGGCTGCGTACTCGACCGGGCTCAAGCGGCCCCCCTCGGATCCTCGGAGCGCAAACTCGCACTCGCCAGCGCGTCGACCAATTGGTCGAATTCTTCGGCGAAGAGGCTCTCGAAGATCTCGCCGCGCCCAAAGACTTCCATCGACCCCTCGCTGCGCTGCACCAGCACCTCTTTGCGGATCCTAAAGTAGCGGATCGCGAGACCTAGGATCATGACCCCCAGGCAAGCGAAAACCGCCACATAGCCGCGTTCCTGGATGACTTCGAGCGTCGCGTAGCGCCGAATCTCGGGGAGGAAGAAGAATTCCAGGCCATCTTCGAGCGGCACCCGCTGCCCCGGCTCGAGCAATCCGTCGTATATCTTCGAACCGCGCCAGAAGATGCGCGCGGTGTATCGGGGGTTTTGCAGTTCGTAACTTCGACTCTGATGCGTTTCTCCCTCCATGTAGTGATCGGGGTAAAGACGCACGCGCACCGTGCTCTCTCCTCTGCCGATGGAAAAAGTATCCGAGCGCAGCAGCGGAAAGGGAATCAGCTTCACCCAGGCTCCGTTGACCATTCGGCCGCCCGAGTCGGTGATCGCCCAGCCCGCCATGTAGCCGAAGCCGTGAACCATCACCTGGTAGGGCGTCTGCCGGAACGGCCGGTTGACACCGATGATTCCCCGATCGCCCTCGGGCGTCGTGACGTGGGCTTCGAAGTGAACCGTCTCCGTTCCTTCCGTCAGCGTCTCGATCTCTTCCACCTGGAAGCGCAGATCCGGAAGCTCGGGCGCAACGGCATCGCGGGTCGAGAGGAAGGGCGAGCGATGCAGTGCGAATGGCTCACCGTCTCCCACGCCGACCAGGCCGCGAAAGGGCTTCGGGGCCAGCGCCACAAGAGTCCCGACGACCAACATGGCGAGCAGACCCAGATAAAAGATCCAGTGCCCGGCAATTGCGAATCGCCCGCGCAGCCCGTAGACCCTGCCGTCGTCGACGAGCGTGCGAAACCCCCGCTTGCCGAGTAGCTCGGCGATGCCTTCCTCCGCGAGGGTCGGCCCAGCGATCTCGCGGCGCTGCCAGGCCAGCGAAGCCTGGGGCGGCCGCTCTGGGAAGCGAAACAGGCTCAGCGTGGAGCGAATCCGCCGGATCATACACAGCACCAGATTGACGAACATCAGCGCGCACGTGCCCCAGAACAGCGGCGAGTGCAAGATGGAGTTGAACCCGAGCGCGTGACACACCCGCCCCAGCAGCCCCTTCTGTTCGACCCAACCCTCGATTGCGAGCGCGCTCACCTGTCGATCTTGCGGAATGAACAGATAGACGCCGAGAACGAATACGAGGACCGCCAGCAGCCAGGCGGTCAGGCGCCCCGATGCGAGGCGCACGTGCTGGCGCCGCAGCCAATTCCCGAGACGGCTAGAAGTCATCTCGTGAGGCGAATCTCCGGGCGTCCAGGCGGCGCTGCAGCATCCCCGTCAGTATACCCGTGTCGTCTTCAGATTCAGGGAAGCCTGTAGATGCGCTGTGGCGCATCGTCTCGCCGGGGGTCGCGGGCGTAGCTCTGCGCGCCGTGCTGCGTGCAGTCGTTGATCTGCGTCTTACTCGCCACTGCCGAGCAGGAAATGCCGCCGTCCGTCCAATCAGTCCAGTTCTGGATCAGGTCGAGCGAACTGCCGTAGGTAAAGACGTTGGGGTTGTAGCTGCCGCCGCCATCGTCATCGGTAACCACGGCATCGACGCCGTGAATGCCCCCCCACTCACCGCCACCGTGACAGTCGATGCAGGCGACGCCGAAGATGTTCAGCAGGTTGGTCATGTGCGCGCTGCGCGTGTGGTAGGGATAGATGCTCGAAGATTCGGGGTCGTGGCAACGGCGACAGATGACCGTCGACGCGTCGACCGGTGCCGTCACCTGCTCGGCGCCATTGTGGTCCCTCAGCATGTAGCGAGCTGTCGGCGTTCCGTGGCCGCCCAGCACGACCGAACCGCCGCCGAACGCGGGCGGGCCGATGTGGCAATCCTCGCAGTCGATGACCGAGTTCCAATCGAGGTCGGTCCGCACGCCCTGGATGGCGGCGTTGACGATGGATCCGAAGGGGAGCCCGCAAGTGGGTCCGGTTCCAGATCCCGTGCAACACGAGTGCGGATCTCCGGCCGCCACGCAGTCGGTTGCGTAGACGTAGGCGGGGCCCAGCACTCCGTGGTGGCTGACGTTCTGGGTGTCGAACTGACTCTCGACGTCCAGCACGGTCCCGCGCGAGTGGGGCGCCGGAGTGCCATCGAAGCCGTCTGGCTCGTGAGAGTTGGTGACGCCGTCGTTGAACGGATTCAGCGGATTCGTGGTCGCGTCCGGATCGGGATCGGTGCGACCCGTGATGATGGTCGCGCCGTCCGAGTCGTGGCAGCTGAGACAGAAGCTCGATCGCTGGGCCGGCGTCAGACCCGACCAGTCGCTGTACACCGCGCCCGTATCCGTATCCTTGAGCTGCACGCCGTCCTTCTTGTGATAATTATCATCCGCTTCACCCGTAATTGCGTTGCCCTCGGCGTGGCAGACCACGCAATCCCACAGCGTCACCACCTGTGAACCGCTGCCGTCGTTGACGTGGTGCGAGGTGAAGCCGGTGCTGAACTCGCCGTCCCCGGCCCCCGCGCTGCTTTCAGTGATCTGGCGGCGGAAGGTGCCCGGGCTGGTCGAGATCTCCTTCTGCTGCTTGTGGCAGGCCAAGCAGTCGCCGCCGGCACCGCGGAAACCGTCCGTGTGGGGATGGCATCCCTGGCAATTGTCGGTGGGCATCTCGTGGTCGTGGCTACCCGCCCCGAGGCTGTTGTCGTTGCGGTGCCAGTCGGTGTTCTGATGGCAGGTCTGGCACAAGCCGTTCCACGGCGCGTTGCTGTCGTCCCAGGCCTCGGAACCCGTGCTGCTCTGATACAGCGCGGGCTCGAGCGCCCCCGCGACGTACTTCGCGGTATCCGAGCGGATCCACACGATGTTTGCAGCCGTCACGCCGCCGGTGTGGGTGTCGGTCGTCGTGAAGTCGTAATTGTTGTGCATTTCGTGGCACGAGCCGCAATCCACGTCGGCGTTGTATTTCGTGCCGCTGTGGAGTGCAAAATTCAACTTGCCCGACGCCGGCCCGGTGTCGTTGTGGCAGGTCTCGCAGACCGCCTGCTGATCGGCATCCCGCGGCACCGTGAAGTTTCCGTGGGAAGTCCCGGTGCCGAAGTGGCAGACGCCGCAGTCGATGCCGTGCGAGGCGTTGTGACCCGATTGGCCGCGGCTCGGGTCGAGTTGGATGTAATCGATGCCGGGCCCGGATCCGGTATACGTGTAGATCGCCACATGATAGGTGGTATCGGGCGCGATGCCGGTAATCGTCTGCTCCGTCCCGCTACCGATATAGACGACGTAGTTGCCCGTTCCGATTTGCGAGCCATTGCCGAACACGGAATTGGCTGAATACGTGGTTCCGTCCACCGGGTCCGCGTCGACGGCGAGACCAGATCGCATCAGAACGATGACGCCGTCACTCACGCCGAGTCGCCACGAAAGAACCAACTCCGTCTCGGCCACCCGGGTGGATTCGAACCGAGCCCGAGTCGGCTGAGATGGCGCCGCGGTCGGCGTAGCAGTAGGCGTTGCGGTCGGAGTCCCGGTGGGTGTAGACGTCGGCGTGGCGGTCGGCGTGGCGCTCGGAGTCCCAGTCGGCGTAGACGTCGGCGTAGCGGTCGGCGTGGCCGTAGGTGTACCCGTGGGCGTCGCCGTCGGCGTGGCCGTTGGGGTCGGTGTCGTGGTCGGCGTGGCAGTCGGCGTCCCAGTCGGCGTCGCCGTCGGTGTGGCGGTCGGTGTCGCCGTTGGCGTCGGCGTCGGGCCGGTGGTGGTCTGGGTTCCGGTCGCCGGAGAGTCCTGCTGGTAGTTGATCGCCGGCGCCGTCGGGCCCGCGTAGGTGTAGACAGCAACGGCGTACTGTGTGCTGGGCGATAGACCCGTCACGTCGACCTGCGTGCCCGAGGTCCGAAAGACCACGAAGTTCCCGGTCCCGAGCTCGGCGCCGTTTCCGAAAACGGTATCCGCGACGTGCGCCACGCCGTCCGACGGATCGGAATCCACCGTCGCCCCCTGCTTCAGCACGACGATCGCCCCGTCGCCGGCGCCGGTTCCCGGCGGTGTCCAGCTGATTCGCATGCCATTGTCGGTGACGTTCGTGAAGCTGACGCCCGGGTCGGGCGGATTGGGCTCGAGGTAGAAGGAGCCGTCGGGCGAGTAGGCGCGGCCGACACCGTTATCCGCGTAACCTCGGAAGTAGATGAACGTACCGGGAAGCTGTGTGATCGTCCGACTGTGCGAGAAGGTGTGCGGCATGGCGGGATTGTCGGTGCCCGCGGCGAGCACGCTGCCGGTCGGGTTGGGCGAGGTGCCCCATACCGTCCCGTACTCGCTGATCGTTCCGCCGCCGTTGGTGTCGATCGTCGCGCCGAGCGTGGCCGTACCGGTATCGATCGTCGCGAACGGACTCGTCGGCGCTGATAGCGTGGGCAACGTCGCGGCACTGACCTCGGCGTTCCACTCGACCGCCCCGAGATCCACCGCACAGCGGGTCGACGGGCTGCCGCCCGCCTTGAGGCCGAAGATCTTCACCTCGACGTTAGCGGCCGCGGTGACCTCCGTCGCGTTCCAGGTGAAGCTGAGGACTTGGCAGTCGCTGCCCTGGGTACACGAGTTGGCGGCCGTGACAGAAGTGTCGGTACCCGCTCGCACCAGCGCGCCGTTCTCCCACAGCTCGATCCGGGCGCTGGGCGTGCCCGTGCCACAGCTGGAATTCTTGCGAACCGACGCGCGGAACTCCTGGAGATCGGCACCTGTCGCCAGGGGCTGACTGGGGGTTCCGAAGCCGAAGTGGCCGTCGTGATTGGTGTTGTTGTCGAACGCCGTCGCCCAATCCGTCCCGGGTCCATCCGGGTCTTCGTCGAGATTCGCGACCGTGCAGCTGTTCCAATTGCAGCCGTCGGCAGCAATCGAGTCGAGAGGCATGCGCTCCTGTGCGGCGAAGGCACTCGGAGCGACCAGGAGTAGCAGCCCGAAGCAAACGAGCGCTGGGAACACTCGCGCTGCGCGCACACCACGCCACCCGTCGCTGGTGGATCGCGTATGCGAGCGCGCTTCGAATCCCATGGCGTACCGATTCCCTCCTAGGGCGGCGTGAGCAGCTCCACCCGCCGGTTGCGGGTGTTGGCCACTGCCGCTTCTCCGTACTGGTTGATGTCGATGTCCAGGGGCAGGTCGAGTTCTCCGGGCGCCGACCCGTTCGACCCGTAGGAAGCGATGAAGCTGCCGTCGGCGGCACTCAGAATCTGGATCACGCCCATGTGGCTATCCAGGGCGTGGAGGCGCCCCGCGGAGTCGACGGCGAGGCTCTGGAGGCGGGCGAACTTGCCATGCCAGTTGTAGTTCATGAACCCCTGGGTGACCTTGCCGCCGAACGAGCGAAGCAGGTTTCCCTGGAGATCGTAGACCCTGACGAGGAAGTTCGACTGGTCGGCGACAAAGACCTCCTGACCGGAAATCGCCAGCGCGGACGGAAAGCGCAGTTCGCCGCTGCCAAACGTCCGCAGGCTCGCGCCGCTCGCGGGGTCGAAGACCTCGACCAGATTCCGCTTGCTGTCAGCGACGTAGAGGCGGCCGTTCTGGTCGAAGGCCAGATCGTTGGGCATCTTGAGCGTCGCGGCGCCGATGGTCGCGATCCGCGAACCCTCGGAGTTGTAGACCTCTACCGCGTTGGAATGGTTGTCCCCCACGTAGATGTCGCCCTGCGAGTTCACGGCGACACCCAGCGGCTTGGCAAGATCCTTGAGTTCTCCGATCGGCGTCGCCAGCGAGTCATAGATGAAGACCGAGCCGATCTTGGAATCGGTTACGAAGATCTTCTTCGCGTCCGCGCTCCAGGTCAGGCGGGTCGGATGAACGTTGGCATCGCGGATCGCAAAGGGATTGCCCTGATCGCAGCGAAAATACTCGTCGATGAAATCGAGCAGCTGTTGGAGGTGCCGCTCTCGCCTACGCGGGGTCTGCAGCCACTCGCACCAGTCGACGGTCTGCCAATCCTGTCCGAGTTCGGACTGGCTGAAGAGAACGATGTCGGCGACGTCGATCACGCCGTCTCGATTTTGGTCGCTCAGCGCCGCCGCCCCGGCCAACTCGGGAACCGCAAGAGCGAACAGCGCCGCGCAGGTCGCACCGAGAAGGGTCGCCCGACGTGAAAACCGGACGCGCCGCAGCGGTCGATTGGCGCTGACTCGCCTCATGGTCGCGCTCCCCCCGGGTGCCCCGCGTCTCCACCTCGAGATCCGTGGCTGACCGGGCTTCATCTAGGCGGGAGATTGTGCAAAAAACATTCCAATAAACAAATCCGATCTAGAAGGGCTTAGCGGCCAAGTTGCGTCTGATCGATCGATCCATAGTGTGATTTGACTCACCGTTGACGCAATTCGCGGCCCCCTTCTCGCAGCGAAGCCCAAACAGCGTTCTACGGCGCTCTGGCGGCACAAATGGGGCATTTTGCTACATGGCTCGACTCTGGGCTCAATCCGCGCCGATCGCTGCACAAACGGATACCGGAGGCTGGGGTAACGTCGGAATCCGATCGAGTTCCCAGCCAAGCGAGCCGGCCGACCGCGAATCCGGCACCAGTGCGGGCCTGTTCGGAACGACTTCCGGATCTGGGAGAGTCCCATGCGAATGATCATCTCCGCCGCATCCGTCGCGGTGCTCCTGGCGCTCGCCGCTTGTAGCGAAAGCGACTCTCCCGAGCGGACCTTCGATGCGTCTGCGAAGCGAGCGCTCGCGAGTTCCGAGGCACCGCTAATCATCGGGAGTTGGATCATCGACAGGGCGGCTCAGAGAGAAGAGGTCGCGCGGATCTCACCTCGCGAACTGGAGAATTTTGACGAGGCGTTTCGCGAAACCTTCTCGTCGATTCGCGAAACCTTCCACTCCGACGGACATTACGAGATCACGAGCCCGCTCGGCGGCCCATTCCACGACCGCTGGGAACTCGTCTCAGAAAACGCGAATACACTCACGATCCGATCTTCGGGCCATTCGTGGGTCGCGCGCCGAGCGGCCATCGGCGCGAATACACACGAGCGCTCCCCGTCCGTGCTCACCTACACGTTCAGCGATTCCGATCACATGTTCGTGACGACCCGACTCCCGCTATTCGGCGAAGAGAGGGATGTCTCCTACTTCTTCGTTCGGGACGAGTGAGATCAGTACTCCGCCGGGCTGTGCACCGTTCCGTGACATGAGAGATAACACTGACCGTGGTTCGAGCCCATGTCCTCGAACATCAACATCCCCGTATTCGGATCGCGATCGACGATGCTGATGTCGAAGTTGATGAGGTGGGAATTGTTGGTCGCGTTGCCCTGGGTGGCGCTGATTCCGTGGGGGTCGTGACAAACCGAGCAGGTCGTGTCTTCTTCGACAACATGCTTGTTGTGTATTCCGGTCGGACCGTCGGAGAGCAGCAGATTTCGATCGTGACACTTGTAACACAAGGCGTATGCCTGGTAGCTCTCGATGGTTCCGTCCGCAACGCTGTACGGCTGTTCGAGCAGAAATGGCCAATCGGATCCGTGCGGCCCGCGAATACCGAATTGCGCCGACCCAGCACTTCCGGAATGGCAATCACTGCAATAGATCATCGACGTCTCTCGCAGCGGGTAGATCAAGCTCGGGACGTCGACATTCTGCCCCTGAGCCACCACGGGGTGGTACGAGGGGTTTCGGATGTCCATCTTGAGGCGAATGTTCGGCTCGAGGATCTGTCTCTCGATGTAGGGTGACGGGACGTCCGGCCCATCGGCATGGCAGCGAAAGCAGACTTCGTATTCGTAACGTGCGATTTCGACTGGTGTCCCCGAAGCCCCGACTCCCGAAACGCCGCTCAGCGATGCGGGTATGTCGGGCGCCGCGGCCTCGCCCTGGAATGCCGCGTGGGGATTGTGACAGTCCTGGCACTCCACGTGTCGTGGCATCGCAAAGGGAGCTTCTGTCGCCACGTGAGAACCGAAAGAAGATTCCACGGGATGGCGAAAACTCTTGCGAAACTCAGCCAGAACATTGGTATCGGCAGTGCTCCCGTCGTGGCACGAAAAACAATTGTCCTCCTCCCTCGGAAACACCAGAAGCGACTCCGCGATGCCAGCACCGTGAGCGGTGTGACAGTTGGCGCACCCGTTCGCGGCGACCGAAGTCTCACTCGAGTAGGGCCACGGATTCGTTCCCGATCCGTTCCATCCGGCCGGCGATGTGGAGTGGGCCGATTGCTCCCAACCCTGCTTGTCGTGGCACGCGGTGCAGAGCTCCGAATACGCATTGCTCATCGCCAGAAATTTCGGATAGCTGGAAGCGTGGGGGTCGTGGCAACTCGTGCACTGCATCTCGTCATTCGCATCGAGAAGGATCTCGTTCGGCAACAGCGCCGGATCCACCAACTCGCGATCTTCCAGAGCCAGCGCGGAGTCATAGATGAAGGAAATTGGATGATCGTCGGAAAGGTCAGAAGTGAGATTCGCCCGTTGCGAAAGCCCGAAAAAACCCATGCGCGGACCACGAGCTTTGGTGGGATCCGGCGCGGACGCCCTGGCGATGGTGCCATCGTGGCAGCTCAGGCAGATCTTCGACGAACCCGTGGGCTGCCCGACGGTCGCCTCCAACGTCGGACTCCAATAGGGCGTGTAGATGATTGTCGATTGCGCTCGACTCCAGGCCGGCGTCGCCGGCAACACGGTGTGAGGTGTGTGACAGAAGAAGCAGATCTGGTCCATGCCGTCACCCGCGCTGCGGCCCGACAGGTCGTGCTTCGTGCCTCGCACCTTCGCGTCGGCCGAATGCGGCAGCGCCAAGGCCAGTAGGGCAAACAATGTGATGAGAAAGTGAATCTTCATGGCGCGTGTTCCACCAGCCGAAACACCTGAATCCGCCGATTGAACGCATCGGCAACCCAGATGGTGTTCGTTGAATCGATGAAGAGGCCACCGGGGAGTGAAAACTGGCCCGGACCCGTCCCCGGTCCGGCGAATGGAAGAAGCAACACTCCATCCGGATCGAAGATTTGGATGTTCTCGAAGCCCGCATCGACCACGTAGATACGCCCTTCGGTGTCGATGGCAACCCCCTTCGGGCGGGCGAAGTGCCCCGCCCCATCCCCGGGCAGCCCAAACGAAGCGATTGGCGTACCGTCCGGGCGAAAACGCTGAATCCGAAAGTTCAGCGAGTCCGAGACGCTGATCGACCCATCGCGCGCCACCGCGACATAAGTCGGAGCGTTGAACTCGGTGGGCCCCACCCCTCGCCGCCCGAAGCGGTTGACCGCGCGCCCGGAAGAAAGATCGAACGCGACCACCTCACATTCGATCGTATCGACGACGTAGAGGTGCTCCTGACTGGGGTCGAGCGCGACGCCTACCGGACGAGTCAGCTCGCCCTCTCCCAGTTCGGCGACGAGATCTCGGCTGGCATCGAAGACGAAGACCCTGCCCAACACCGAATCCGCTACGTAGATGCTCCCGGAGTCGTCGACCGCGACGCCGATGGGCGAGCGCAGAAACGACGCGCTCTGCTCACCGATCTGGCTGTACTCCCTTCGATCGAGATCGAATAGGTGGACGACCGAAAGGCCGGGATCGGCCACGGCCAGAACCCCCGCCGCATTCCTGGCAACGGCGGTCGGCCTCAGCAACGACTTCGGCTCCGTGCCAAAAACCGCGTTCTTGACCCGTTCGAACCAACCGGGTTTGCGGCCCAGGTCGGCCGGGTTGCGCAGGACTCCCATGTACTCGATCCGAGCGGGTTCCGGGGCCTCGGGCCACGACAACGCGATTTCGGGATGGTTCCAGTTCGGCGGCGGGAGCGGCGACACCGCGCACGCCAGTGCTGTGGCAATGGCTGCGAAAATGCCGAGCCTCCGAAATGCAGAGGCGACAAGCTCCCGCGATCGTCCGCATTTCAGCACCGACATTGCGCTCCTAGAATACACGACGCGCCCGGAGATCGAATCTGAACACGCTGCGGTCTTCGGTTGGACGCAGGAGCTGAGCGAATCCAGTCTCCAACTTGACCTCGAAATTCTCATACCACCACGTGTATTTCAGCTTGACGCGCAGAGCGTCGACGTCGTTCGCCTCGCTCGACTGTCCGCTCCAGCGCGCCCTCATCCAACTTGCTTCGGCCTCCAGCATCCCCCATTTGAAGAACCGCTTGCTCGTACCTCCTGAAAGCGAAAAGCGATTCACCTTTTCGCCTACGTCATCCGTGTGGTCTCTGTGGGCGAAATCCGCAGTGGCGTGAGCGTTCCAAGACCGCATGCCGCCCGTGTAGAGCGCAACCATCCCGGCGAACCCCCGGAAGGACCCGAAGGTCGCGTCGTTCTCCTCATATTCTCCCTTCGCGGTGAACCACTTCCGGCTGAACTCCAGACCGGCCAGGTAACGATCGAAGTCATTGAAGCGGAGGCGATCTTCGTCTCCCGAGATCACGTGATAATCCTGATTGTCGTAACGCCCGAACACCCTCCAATAATCCAGGAACGACAAGGAGGAATGGACGGCAACACCCGTCTGGAGCGTGTCGTTGTCGCCGATCAACTCGAACTCGTAATCCACGAGGACGAGTTGCCCGTCTCCGATGGTGCTGATGGGAGTGCGCACCAGCTCGGTCTGGATGCCACCTCCGGTCTGGTTGACGATGTAGTCTCCTGCCGGCCCTTCATCGTACACGACCGATCCAGTTTCATCTGTCACCACGATGCTGGTAACGATGATGTCCGGTTGCCTCAACAGCACCGGCTGAAGCCCGACCATGACGTGGCGCTCGTCGAAAACGAACGCCGTATCCTCCTCCAGACGGTTGTAGATCATCGAGGTGCGCGGGGCTACGCCGATGTTGAGACGCCCCCAATCGCCGAGCCGCTTGAGGTAATTCGCGGAAAGAATGCCGCCAAACTCGTCTCGCCTGCGAAAGCTGGAGTCCTCGTATTCTCCGTAGAGTTCGAGATCCGTTTTCAGGCTCTCGTACAGCCGATGCATGAGAAAGAACCGACCGTTCAGGTTGGTCGAGTCCTGGACGTCGAAATCACTGTAACGTGCGTTGAATACGTAGCGCGTCCGGAAGGTATCGGTGTGCCGCCAATCGAAGGCCGTCCGCCCATTGGCGGTTTTACGCTTCTGGCCGTCGCGCTCCTCGAAAAGCCGCAGGTCGGTTCTCAACTCCTTGTCGACACCGTCGCCAAAATAGGACACGTTGGTCGCGATCAGGTTCTGCCTGCGAAGATCGTGATCTTGAATTTCCTCGTAGGCGAGGTCATACCCGATTCTTCCATCGGATCGCTCGCCGATCGAATAGCGACCGTCGAAGATCACCTTGTCCGACTTGTCATCGAGCTGATTGCCTGCGCCACCCTTCCTTCTGGCGTGCCTATACGTGAGGTCGAAGGGAATCCAGCCCCATTTCTGGAAGAAGGTGGCTCCGAATATCTGGTTCGTGATGTCGTAGGTCTCCGAGAAAGGTGGCGACTGCTCCGAGTCGAGTACTGTGCCGAAAAGCGAGAGGCTGTTGCGATGGTTCTCCAGGAAGTTGATTCGAAAGTCGCCACCCCACAGGAACCGCGTATCGCTCTGTCCGGACAGGCCCTGAATCGCTTCGAGCTTGAGTCCGGTGTCGAACGTGAGAAATCGGGGGTGATAGATGTATCCAAATGTGTTCAGGTGCAGAAGCTGGGACAACTCTACCCTGTTGAACTCCGAACCGCTCGAAGTCGAGCGCGTTCGATCCTGAAGGTCCGTGAGGAAGCCCCCCTCGAGCATTCCGTCGATGCTCTCGAGCTGGAACGCGCCGGTGCCCTGGCGCCAGAGGTGGTTCATG
>JAFDBP010000039.1 GCA_019313245.1 Deltaproteobacteria bacterium | reverse complement strand
GGTTGGCAAGCTCGAGATGGCCCCGGGCTCGGAGCAGCGACTCCGCTTTCGACAACGACGCTCGCGCCTCGTCGAACCGCTCGATCCGCTTCAAGCAAAACCCAAGGCCCGCGTGCAGGGCGGCGCGATCGGGCAACATGCGGATCAGGTAGCGGAGTTCGCGGATCATCGGGCCGGCTGCGAAGGGCTCGTGCGCGATCTCTTCCTCGATTGCCGAAGCGTGGGCTTCAGCCTGAATCCTTTCCATCTCGGCATTGCTCAGCATGAGGGTTCGCTCATTCGAGTGGGTCACAATCGCCCATCGCAGTTACGTATCGGTCGACCGCCAGCATGGCCAAAACGTCTTCGCGATTGTACTGCTCGACCTTTGCGATGATCGCGTCATCCCCTGATCTCAACCAGTCGAGATACAGCACCTGGGCGCTCATGCCATCGACGTCGCCCTGGCCCCAATCGAATCCGCAAACCGGCGCGACCGCCTTGATCGAGTAACTGGTCACCGGAAAGAACGGCCGGCACTTGACCTGCGCCTTCAGATCGATCAATGCGGCCTCGGCTGCGCCCAGGCGAGCCTCCAGATCCGGATGATCCGCCGCCGCTTGCCGCATTTTCCCCGCCTCGTACATCGTCCAGCAATAGAGCGCCACATCGGCGGGGTCGCCCAGCCAGTCGAGGAAGTCAGTCCACATGCGGACTTCATCGTCTTCTCCACGCGCGGTGAAGATCTGTGTTTCGCCGTCTGGGGTGGCCGCCCCCAGCATATAGATGTGCGGCCGCGTCACGATTGCGCCGTCGAGTGTGGAAGTGTCCTCCACGTCGAAGTAGACGAGACGCTCTCTACGCAGGATGAATGGCGATTCCCCTGGCCGGAATACGGGCCGGCCCTCTCGCAGCGCCAGCGCGTGGTAATAGTGGTGGTCGCGACGAAATTCCGCCGCACACCGGTCTGCTCCCAGCGCCAGGATCTCGTCCGTTGTCGGGAATCCGCGTCGACGGAGATTGATTGCGGTCGCCGGCCCCACATCGGGCAACAGCGCAATGTCGTTTCGCTCGGAGAGGATTCGGTTCGCGTACTGGCGCCATGGGCTGGAGGTAGAGTCGTAACCGCGCGGCTCCGGATGCATGTGGCCGTCTCGAATCTCACGCCACGTGGCGAGGGATTCGTGCATCGAATCCGCTGCGGCCTCGTAGGCGATGGTGTGTTCGCCCGCGCCCTCCCGCAGAACGATGTCGAACGATTCGGGACGGTATCCCTGCAGTTCTCCCAGGACCCAGGTGTAGACGGCCGCCTGCAGCCGATGGTGTTTCTTGACCTCACTCGAATTCTTGACTTCCTTCACCCGGTAATGGAAGTCACCGAGGTCGGACGCGTGACCGTCGCAGCGGACCAGTACGTCCGCCTTCCCGTAGACATCCTCGCCGAGCAGCCAGAGCGCGCCCCCGTGGATGATCGACTCTCCGGCGAGCATCGCTCCGATCGTCTCGCGCACGGCCTCGAGCCCCCACCTCGATTCCACCTCGTAGGCAGCCGGAAAATTCTCCGCGACGTACCGACCTTCCCAGACATTGCCCTGCTGCATCCGGTGGCGATCGTAGAGCGTCGTTTCATCGACGCGCTCGCAATCGGGCGCATGGTAATGGCACCAGATCCAGAAGGAATCTCTGAGCATCGAGTAGAACCAGGAGGGACGAAAGATGCGGCCCTCATCGAGGGCGAGGCCCGAGGTTGCGCGCTGTAGGATGATTTCGAGATCAGCCGTCACCGCTCATTTTCCGCCATCGCTGGTTTCCTCGCCGTCTTCGCCGCGCGAGCTTACCAGGCGCCCACACTGCCATACCCGTGTCGCCCAGGTATCGCGAGCGCCAACCGATCAACAGCAGTTCCACACCCAACGGCAGTCACTTCCATCGGCGTTGCACTGACACTGCGGACAGAGGTCCGTACAACCGAGCGGCGGAATGGGCTTGATCGGCAGAATCCCGCAGCTACCGACTCCCGCGCAGGCGGGCTCTGGCGCAGAGCTGGAGACTACGAACAGGCCGGCGACCAGCGCCAGCAAAATGGCGAGGGTGTGTGTAAGGCTCATGGGTTTTCCTCCTTTTCAGAGGCGGTCGATACGGCTCTTTCAGTGCGGTGAGAAAAGCCGGGAGGGTGACCGCCGGGCGGTTCCGTCCGACGGGCGCCGACTGGTCACCGCTTGCCGCAGGTGGGTTCGCATCGGGTGCGCCTGATCGGTATGCGCGTCGTCCGAAACCATTTGGCGTAGGATAGCACTCCCATCTCCCGCCTCGGCGGTTTCGGCGTTTCGGTCTTGTTCTCTTCCGCCAGTTCGATCAGTGCGGTTACCGCTGCCGCGCGTCGATTTGCTAGATTGCGTCGATACGTCGGGAATACTCCATGGAAGAAGAGTGGGAAAGCTCGCGCCGGGGCCGATGCCCCGAGTGCGGATCCGAAGACGTGAAGAAGGTCGTATACGGTTACCCGGATGACCCGGAGAATTGGCCGCCGGATCTGATCGGTGGCGGCTGTCTGCCCAAATTTGACGCTCCCACTCGGATCTGTGGCGATTGTGGGCACGCGTGGGGCAGACCGCGCCGCTGGAGTGGAAGCGCCTAATACCCCCGCCCGCGCCCTTTATGACACAAAATCCGCTTGCGTCGCCGCGCGGTGTGGCCGATCCTACCAGCGGCATCCGGAGTGGCCCGCAAGAAAGCGGGTCCGGCAACCTGGGTGGGCAACCCAAGGTGCCTTTTCCCCTGCCGAGAGTCGGCGGGGTGGATGATGCGGTTCGGAGCCTTCGACCTGGCGTCGGGGGCGACCGGAGCAACGAAGTGCCCGGCGCGGCTGGCTGACGGATCGAACGACGGCCCCGCGTCCTCCGGGTGCCTTCTCGAGAGGAGAAGGCACCATGGCAGAAGCCCTCGATCAATTCATCCTATTCGACGATTCGGCCGCGATCGACCCGAATCACCACCTCTGGCGCAACGGCCGCTTGTGGTGGATCGCGTTCACCGTCCACCGCGGCCACCAGCAAGAGCGCGTGCGCTTCTCGCTGGGAACGCCCGACGTCGCGGAGGCGCGCTACCGGCGCGACCGGGCGCTCGCGCTCTTCGAGAGTGCGCGGGATTGCAAGATCTCGCTCCGGTTCGCGCCGTGTAGGCACCGTGAAAAGGCCGCGGGCAACCAGCGCTCGCGCGAGCAGTAACCGCCATGGAATATCGAAGCGGTCCGGATCGCAACCACCCCGAATGGGCGAAGCCGCTCGCGCCGCTCCCCGAGTGGCTCGATTCGATCGAGCAGCTGTTGAAGTCGGTCGACCGCGCCAATGCGCGCCAAGACCAGAGTCCCGCTATTGCGCGAGTTTCGACACGTGGCTGGCAGAACTACCGGTATCTGCACCACATCCGCTGCTATCGGATGAAGGTCTGGCGGAAATGGCGCTCGATATCGAGAAGCGAGGCGGCCAGGATTCTCGGATATGCCAGTGCCGGGGTGATCGCTCGCATCGAGGACGGATGCCGTGACGGAACCGTCCGAGCCAACACCAGGCGGCAGCGAGAGCTCGCCGAGAGCAGATGGGCCGAGCCGATTGAGGATCGGGCGATCTGGCTCAAGGCCTGGCGAAAGCGGCTTGGCATTTCCCAGCGCGTAGCGGCCCGCATTCTGGGCTATGCGACGCGGGACGGGATTTCCCGCATCGAGGCCAATCTTCGCAATCCGTCATGGGAGAAGGTGCTCGTCGCGATCGATGCGGAGAAGGCGGTGGCGGAGGGAATCGAGCTTCCGGGCTGACGGAGTATTGGCGACCCGGCCGGATATATTGTTTACCTGGAGGTGAACCATGAGAACACGACATATCGCATGGATCGCGGTGTTTTTTGTGATATCGGCGAGTTCTGTCTATGCGCAGGGGTACGACGACCCGTTCACGCATGACGTCAACGAGGGCGCCGTCGGCAATTACGACGATCCATTCACCCGTGGTGTCAACGAGGGCGCTGTCGGAAATTACGACGACCCGTTTACCCGCGGCATGAATGAGGGCGCCGTCGGCAACTATGACGACCCGTTCACTCGCG
>JAFDBP010000038.1 GCA_019313245.1 Deltaproteobacteria bacterium | reverse complement strand
TCGCGCTCGCGCTCGAGGCTCTGCGCGCTGCGCTCGAAGACCGCGCGCACTGCGAGCAGCAGCCGGCGCCAATCGCGCGCGAGGTGGCGCTGCAGATCCGCGGCGTCGGGGACCGCCATCTCGGCCGCGACCGACGGTGTGGCGGCGCGCACATCGGCGGCCAGGTCCGCGATCGTGACGTCGACTTCGTGACCGACACCGGAGAGGATCGGCAGCGGCGAGCGCACGATCGCGCGCGCCACCGCCTCGCTGTTGAACGCCTGCAGGTCTTCGAGCGACCCGCCGCCGCGCACCAGCAGGATCAGCTCGATGTCCGGCTGCGCGGAAAGCCGGTCGATCGCCTCTGCGATCTCGTCTTCGGCCCCGACGCCCTGCACGCGCGTCGGCGCGATCAGGATCGAGGCCGCGGGATAGCGCCGGCCGGTGACTTCCAGCACGTCGCGGATCGCGGCGCCGGTGGGCGATGTCACCACGCCGATCCGAGACGGCCGCGCGGGCAGCGGGCGCTTGCGCTCCGGATCGAACAGCCCCTCGGCTTCGAGCCGCGCGCGCAACTGCTCGAAGGCGAGCTGCAGCGCACCCAGGCCGCGCGGTTCGAGCTGTCGGACGATGAGCTGGAGATCTCCGCGCGGTTCGTAGATCGAAATGTCGCCGTAGACGAGCACTTCGAGTCCGTCCTCGGGCTCGAAGGCGAGGCGGCGCGCCGCGCTGCGAAACAGCGCGGCGCGCAACTGACCGGAATCGTCCTTGAGCGTGAAGTAGAGGTGCCCCGAGCGCGCCCGGTGCAGATTGCTCAGCTCGCCGACCACCCACACCCGCCCGATGCGCTCTTCGAGCAGCGCGCGCAGACCGGCCAGCACCTCGCCGACCGAATAGATGTGGGGCCCCGCGCCTTCGGGCTCAGTCATCGCGCCGATCGCACGGTCGCAGCACCCTCGAGCGGGCTCGCGGCTTCAGGGATTCTCCTCGGGCGCCCGGGCCTGAAGCGAGGGCGTCGGCTCGGCCTTGTTGCGCAGGTGCTCGAAGTAGGTCCAGCTCTTCAACACCTCGACGGCGCGGTCGAGCTGCTGATCGGCGGCCTCTTCTGCCGCCGCTTCCAGCTCCTCACCCGCGGCCTTTTCGTCCTCGGTCTCGACGACCGAATCCGGATCCGCGTCGCCCTGGGTGAAGTGCCTCTCGAGGTCGGCCTCGCGCATGCGGCGGCGCGGTTTCGCGCGCGCAAACTCGTCGACGCGCGCGACCTCGATGTCGGGTTTGATGCCGACCTCCTGGATCGACCGACCCGACGGCGTGTAGTAGAGGGCCGTGGTCAGGCGCAGACCGTGGTCGCCCTCGAGCGGAAAGACGGTCTGAACGGAGCCCTTGCCGAACGTATCCTTACCCACGACCAACGCGCGCCGCTGATCCTGCAGCGCGCCCGCGACGATTTCCGACGCGCTCGCCGAACCGCCGTTGACGAGCACCGCGATCGGATAATCGGGCTCGGTGGCGTCGTCGTGCGCGAGGAAATCCTGGCGCTGATCCTCGCGCCGTCCCTTGGTGTAGACGATCAGGCCGTCGGACAACCAGAGATCCGCAATCCGCACCGCCTGGTCGAGCAGTCCGCCGGGATTGTCGCGCAGGTCGAGCACGAGCCCTTCGAACGGCGCCCCGGCTTCGGCGTGGATCTCCGCGAGAGCGCGCTCGAGTTCCTCGACACTGCTCTCCTGGAATGCGCGCACCCGCACGTAGGCGTAACCCGGCTCGAGCAGCTTCCCGCTCACGGAAACGACCTTGACCACGTCGCGAATCACCTTGAACGGCTGGGGCTCTTCGAAAGCGTCGCGGTAGATGTGAATCGTGATTTCCGTGCCGCGCTTGCCGCGCATCAGCGAAACCGCCTCGAACAGCGTCATGTCCTTGGTCGGACGGCAGTCCTCTTCCCAGCCTTCCGGGATCTCGGTCGGGCAGATCTTCACGATCAGATCGCGCGCCTGGATGCCGGCGCGGTCCGCGGGCGTGCCCTCGATCGGCGAGATCACCTCGATGAAGCCGTCCTTCTGCTTCGAGATCTCGATGCCGAGCCCGTGGAATTCGCCCTTGGTGTCGACCTGCATCTCCTCGTAGGCCTCGACATCGAGGAAGCTCGAGTGCGGGTCGAGCTGATCGAGCATCCCGCGAACGGCGCCGCGGATCAGCTCGCTGTCCTCGATCGGCTCGACGTAGTTGCCGCGAACCAGCGTCAACACGTTGGTGAAGAGGCTGAGGTCGTCGTAGCGCGAGGCCTTGGAGTGACTCACGCTGCTGATGAGGGCCGGCGCCACACCGGCGGCGACCACACCCGCGAGAAAAGTCAGTAGAAAGCGAACCCTGAGTCGTCGCATGGATCTCGATTCCATTTCCGCCCACCCTGTGCTGTCGTGTCGATCCACGACCACTGCTGTTTGTCGCGACCAATGCTGTCGCGCGTCACGGCTCGCTTCGGCAAACCCGGCGAAGAGCTGGCGACGGGGGCGCGCTGGGGGGCGCTGTAGGCGTGTCCCCGATCCATCCCTGACCCGATAGTCTACCCCGTGTCCCGAAGCAGGAGCCACTTGCGGGGATCCTGGGGTTCGCGCCCGTGGCGGACCTCGAAATACAGCCGAGGCCCCGAGAGCGAGCCCGTATCGCCCACGGTCCCTATGACACCGCGCGGTTCGACTTCGTCTCCCACCTCGACCCGGATCTCGGCCAGGT
>JAFDBP010000037.1 GCA_019313245.1 Deltaproteobacteria bacterium | reverse complement strand
TGCTCTTCATCGACAACATCTTCCGCTTCACCCAGGCCGGCTCCGAGGTCTCGGCGCTGCTCGGGCGCATCCCGTCCGCGGTCGGCTATCAGCCGACGCTCTCGACCGACATGGGCGAATTGCAGGAGCGCATCACCTCGACCAAGAAGGGCTCGATCACCTCGGTTCAGGCGATCTACGTGCCCGCGGACGACCTCACGGACCCGGCGCCCGCGACGGCCTTCAGCCATCTCGACGCGACCACGGTGCTGAGCCGCGCGATTTCCGAGCTGGGCATCTACCCGGCCGTCGACCCGCTCGACTCGACGAGTCGGATTCTCGACCCGCAGGTCGTGGGCGAGGAGCACTACGAGGTGGCGCGCAGCGTTCAGCAGGTGCTGCAGAAGTACAAGGACCTGCAGGACATCATCGCGATTCTCGGCATGGATGAACTCTCGGAAGACGACAAGATCACAGTGGCGCGCGCGCGCAAGATCCAGAAGTTCTTCTCGCAGCCGTTCCACGTCGCCGAGCAGTTCACCGGCCAGCCCGGAGCCTACGTTCCGCTGTCCGAAACCATTCGCGGCTTCAGGGAAATCCTCGAGGGCAAGCACGACCTGCTGCCCGAGCAGGCGTTCTTCATGGTCGGCACGATCGACCAGGCCATCGAAAAGGCGGGAAAGCTCTAGGCGATGCCGTTCGAACTCACCATCGTGACGCCCGAGGGCGAGGCCTATCGGGGCAGCGTCGAGCGGGTCGTGCTGCCCGGCAGCGAGGGGGAGTTCGGCGTGCTCGCGAATCACGAGCGCTTTCTCCCGCCGCTGCGGGTGGGCCCGGTCGAAATTCTCACCGCGGAGGGCTCACTCTACGCCGCGGTCGCGGGTGGCTTTGCGGAAGTCGACGGCGAGAACGTCACGGTGCTGGTGGACTCGTGCGAACTCGAACACGAGATCGACGCGGCGCGCGCGGATTGCGCGCGGGCGGCCGCGCAGGCCTATCTCGACAAGGCGGCCGGCGACGAAGACCCCGATCGCTACCGGCACTTCGAAGCGGCGCTCGAGCGCGCCCGAACGCGGATCGCCGTCAGCCGGCGCAAGAAACCATAAAAGGGAATTCCGCCGCTCAGCCCACGCGGGTTGCGGTGAGTTTCGCCCGGCCGTTTTCCACCACGACCTTGAAGCGAACCTGGCTGTCCCCGTAGCGCTTGCTCAGGTCGCGTTCCTGTTGGTCCAGGATCTCGTTCAGCTTCGCGGGGGTCAGTCCGGCGATTCCCTGACCACAGGCCTGCCGGGCTTCGACCAGCGCGTCGAAAACTTCCTTGCGACACTGCGGCGGAGGTGCCGCGGGCTCGGGCGGCGCTGCCGCGTCGCGCTCGTGGAGCTTCGACTTGAACTGGTGGCGCGCGTAGGTGCCGTTCTCGATTTTGCGCAGGGTGTCGGTCCACTGGCGCTTGAAGGCCTGGTAGCGCGAGACGATCGAGTTGAATTTGAACCGCATCGCGGTGTTCTTGATCGACTGGTTGGCGTAGGTGACGACGAGCTTGCGGACCTCCTCCGCGTCCATGATCGGTTCGCGCGGGCGCGAACCCAAAAAATACTGGTCGTAGGCGAGCTTGAGCGCCATCAGCTTGCGGCTGAGTATCTCGAGCTCTTCATCCGTGGGCGGCACAGCTCAGCCCTCCCCCGCGCGTCTCGCAAATTGGTTCCCGCTGCCCGAGTGTCCTGAATCGGCGCTCCGAAACCATCCCTTGAGGTGTTTTCGCCCCATATCGTCGACAGTTCTCAGCGATCCCAGCGCCTTATCTGCGTCAGATGCGCGTCAAGAGTTCTTGCATGGCGCGTGCATCATGACGCGGGATGACGCAACGCGCGGCCAGTGCGTGGCGCCAGCTGGGCGGTTCGGGCGAACATTGGGGCGCGGCTCAAATGAGCTCACTCAGCGCGTCAAGTCGCTGCGTCAACGCGTCAAGATCGATCGCGTCAGCTGGCGCGGGCTCGCCCGGCGTCAGCGGGGGAATTTCTCCGAGCAGCCGGTCGCCGAGAATCTCTTTCAATCCCTGTAGGTTGGCGGCATCCGCGGGCGAGAGTTCTGCGTTGGCGTGGGAGATCACGACTCCGAGCACGCTCAAATTCTTTGACGCGGCGACGTCCAGCGTCAATGCGGTGTGATTGATCGTACCCAGGCTCGCGCGCGCCACCACCAGCAGCGGCAACCCGAGCCTTCGACCGAGCTCTGCCATCGTCATTTCGTCTCGAATCGGGACCAGCAAGCCGCCCGCGCCCTCCACGATGGTGAGATCGCGCCCTTTCGTGATGCGCTCGTAAGCTGCGTCAATCGAATCGAGGTCGACTTCTCGATCTTCGGCGCGCGCGGCCACGTTCGGCGCTGCCGGCAGCGCGAACTGCTGGGGGCAAACGGTTTCGAGCGGGTCCTTCACTCCTGCGGCTTCGCGCAGTGCGATCGCGTCGAGCGGGCCGGCCTCCCCCACGCCGGTTTCGATCGGCTTCATCGCGCCCACCTTCATCCCGGCCCTGCGAAAGGCCGCGATCAGCGCGCGCGAGACCACGGTCTTGCCGACCCCGGTGTCCGTGCCCGTGACGAAGATTCCGGCCGCGCGGGGTTGGTCCACGTTCGCTACCCGACGAGTTCTTTTCCGAGCAGGTCGACGAGGCGGTCGATTTCGCTGTCGCGATGGGTGGCCATCGGCGTCAGCCGCAGGCGGGCCGTGCCCTGCGGAACCGAGGGGTGGCGAATTCCCTGGGCGTAGACGCCGCTCGCGAGCAGGCGTTCGCAGAGTTTCATCGTCGCGTCGTTGTCCCCCACGATCAGCGGGAGGATATGCGTCGTGCTCGGCGCGGTCGAGATGCCGCGCTGCGCGAGACCGCTGCGCAAGCGCTCCGCATTTTGCGCCAGGCGTTCGCGCCGCCACGGCTCGCGCCGCATCACCGCGAGCGCCGCTCGCGCCGCGGCCACCTGCGGCGGTGCGAGCGCGCAGCTGAAGATGAAACTGCGCGCGGTGTTGACGAGCAGGTCGCGCAGCGCGCGGCTGCCCGCAACGAAGGCGCCGAACGAACCGAGTGATTTGCCGAGCGTCCCGAGCACGATGTCGACGTCTCCGTCTACGCCGCAGAGTTCGATCGAACCGCGCCCGCTCGCTCCGAGGCTGCCGGTGCCGTGCGCGTCGTCGACGAGAACGGTCGCCCCCCAGCGCCTGGCGAGCGGAACCAACTCGGCGAGCGGCGCGACATCCCCGTCCATGCTGTAGACGCCGTCGACGACCACGAGCACCTCGCGCCGGCTCGACGCGTTCTGACGCAGCAGCTTCTCGAGCGCGTCGAGATCGGCGTGCGGAAAGACGCGAACCTCGGCGCGCGACAGCCGGCAGCCGTCGATGATCGACGCGTGGCTCAACGCGTCGGAGATCACCAGATCGCCGCGGCCGACGAGCGCGGGGATCACGCCGACGTTCGCCATGTAACCGGTGCTGAAGACCAGCGCGGACTCGGTGCCGAGAAAATCGGCGAGTTCCGACTCGAGCGCCTGGTGGATTTCGAGATTGCCGTTGATCAGCCGCGAGCCCCCCGCCGCGCAGCCGTACTCGCGCGCGGCCGCGGCCGCCGCCGCCACGACCTCGGGGTGGTGGGCGAGGTCGAGGTAGTTGCTGCCCGCAAACAGCAGCACTTCGCGGCCGTCGATCGACATCCGGCTGGATTGGGCTCCGGCGAGCACGCGCATCTCGCGGTGGGTGCCGCGCTGCCGCAGCTCGTCGAGCAGGGCGCTCGCGCGGGATTCGACGCTCATCGCTTTAGCCGGTGCGGCTCGAACACGGGCTTCTCCAGGTCGGATTTCGGGGGTACGGCCGCGGATCTCGCGGCCCGGGCAGCAAAGCAACAACCACAGGCCCTGTCAACCGATCGGAGCGCAGGAGGTTTACGGCCATCGCGCCCGCGCGAAGCGTCAAATCGCTTTCAATTCGGAAACCTACAGCCCGGCTCCCGCCAGCCACTCGATTCGATCGGGTGCTGGACACCCGGCTGGGCCGGCCCGACGCAAGGGCTCCGGGTTCTCGACGCGCCCGGCGAGGTGGTTCAAACTCACCCGATTCGCGGATCCGCGCCGCGGCCCGTGCCGCCGCGCGGCGACCCGACCGCCAACACGAGGAGAGCCAGCCGATGCCGTCGAGCGCGCCGAACCTGCCCAACCCCAGAGAGGTCGAGGACGTCATCGACTGGGGGGTCGTCCCGACCATGATCGAGGGAGAGTCCCGAACCTCGGGGGTGTTGCTCAACAAGGGTCCGAACGGCGAATCCGAAGTCGGGCTCTGGATCTGCACGCCCGGCACCTGGGAGTGCCACGTCACCCGCGACGAGTTTTGCCACTTCCTGGAAGGGCACTGCACCTACACCCACGAGTCGGGCGAGGTGATCGACATCGCGACCGAAACGGCCGCGTTCTTCCCGGCCGGCTGGAAGGGGATCTGCCAGGTGCACGAAACCGTGCGCAAGGTCTACATGGTGCGCTGATCGGGCCCCCGCGCGGCAAAGCGCGGCTTTGGTGATCCGGCTCACGGAGTGCACCGGCAATTCGGACGTAACGGTGCTCGTCGGGGGGGCGCCGTGTCCAATCTAAAGCCGTTTGATTTCAGCTTATTCAGCGACAGGCAACTGATCGACCTGGAGGCGCAGGTCCGGCAAGAGGTCAAGCGGCGGCGCGAGCTCGCGCAGTCGTACCGGGAACTCTCCGAAAGAGGCGGCCCCAACTACCGAAACCCCGACAACTCCGCAGAAACCTGGACGGGGCGCGGGCGCCAACCCAGATGGGTGCGCGACGCGCTCGCCGCTGGCATGAGCCTCGAAGATCTGGCGATCGATCGGGACTGACCGCGCCGCGCGACTCCGGCTGGGGAAGCTTCGGCTTCCGTTTGCGGCGTTGCGCGTCCCCAGCGGGGCGCGCACTCATGTGTCGAGTTCGACGATGTTCGCTTCCATGTTCGGGCGCAGGTCACTCGGGAATGGGGTCTTGCTGCGCGCCTCGAGATCGAAGTAGACGGAGATCTTCTCCGACGTCGCCGCGAGTTCGCCGGTTTCGATGTTTCCCATGCGGTGGATCGCCGTCATCGACGTATTGCCGATCTTCAGCAGCCCGCTTTCGATCACGATGAGGCTGCCCACGCCCTGCTCGGCCCTGTATTCGATCGTATCGCGCACGTCGACGAAACCGCAGCGGTTTCGATCCATGTAGTCCCGCGTGAACCCGAGCGCCGACATGTGATGCCAGAACGCCTGATCGAACATGCCCACGTAATGCATCGTGTTCATGTGACCCTGGTGGTCGCAGTGCCAGGGATAGACGACACCGCGGAATGTCTCGATGTAATTGCTCATGTCTGCTCCTGCGTTCGAGGAGATCGCGGCTCAGTAGCCCGCCTGCGCGGCGCGTGCGAGCGCGCGGATGTTTTCGATCGGCGCCTTGAACGGAATCTCGCAGCCGGTACTTAGCACGAATGGAGAGGCGCCCGCGTTTTCGATGCAGGCGCGCGCTTCGCGGTACACCTGGTCGGGTTTGGCGCTCAAGATGATCTGGGTATGGTCGACGTTTCCGATGCGCGCAATCGCGCTCTCCTCGGCGGAAGGCCGCAGACAGAAGCGCTCGCTGCAAGCGTTCGCGCGCGTGTGCGCCGCGTGGCAATCCCAGCCGTGTTTCGCCTGGATCGAACGCTCGTCCACATAGGCGAAGCTGACCGCGTCGACGTCGGACTCGAGTATTTCCTCGAAGTAGGGCCGATCCGAGCAGTTGTGCTCGATGACGAAAACGTCCGGGGCCTCGCTGCGCATGACGGCGACCAGCCGGTCGTGGTAGGGCCGCACGAACTGCGCGAGGTGGTGGGGGCCGATCATGTCGCGCGTGGCGCCCGCGTTTTCGAACAGCACGGCGTCGCAGGCGCCGGTTTGCAGGATTGCCTTCAGGTAGCGCGCGGTGCCCTCGGTGACGCGCTCGAACAGGGCTTCGGCGAAGGCCGGATCGCGGATGAAGTCCATCAACAGTCCCGCCATGCCGCGCAGCTCGGCGGCCACCAAGAACGGCGAAACCACCATCGCGGAGATGAAGAGGTCGTCACCCGCGCGTTCGCGCAAGCGCGTCAGGGCTTCGACCACGAGCGGCATGCGGCCGCTCTGCGCCGGGTCGGGGTCGTCGAGCAGACCCAGGTCGGCGGCCTCTTCGAGCGGGCGCTCGGCGATCTGCGGGTAGTAGTCGTCGTACTCGCGGAGTCTGCAGCCGAACGCTTCGGCCTCGATGGTCAGGCAACCCCAGGGAACCATCGCGCTGTCGTGCTCGAAGAGTTCGGCGGCGATCATCTGGGCGTCGGCGATCAACTGGGGATCGCGATAGGCGGTGTGCATGCGCTCGCCCAGCCGCTCGAGCACGTGGCGCGCTCCCCCCAAAAAGAGATAGGCGAGCGCGGGCCGATCCGCGCGCTTCCCCTCGAGGGCGCGCCGCATGCGCTCTCTTCCCGTCGAGGCTGTGGCCATCTCTCGCGCCTACCTCTTCTTCAGTATTGGAGATCCAACTCGCGTCGCCTGCTTCAACGCAGCTTAATACACCGCCGCAGTCGCGCACAGCCGGTCGAGCCGCCGGCCGCTCAGCCCTGACGCGCGATTTCGGGCTTGAGGATTTCGCCGTCGCCGCCCGCCAGGTGGTAGGCGTCCGAAGGCTCGGTGCCGGCTTCGTACAGCGGGTTTCCCTCGATCTCGAATCCGGCGTCGCGAATCATGCGGTAGGTGTCCGCGATCGCATCGCCGCGGGTGGTGAGGTAGCCCTCGACGAAGAGCGAGTTCGCGGGGTACAGCGCGAGCGGTTCGAGCGAGCGCAGGTGCCCCTCGCGCCCGCCCGCGGCGCGGATTTCCGCGCGCGGGTTGACGAAGCGCACCAGCGCGAGCGTTCGCAGACAGCGCTCGGGCGTGAGGCTGCCGTCGGCCTGCAGCGGGTTGCCTGCGATCGGGATCAGGAAGTTCACCGGTATCGACGGGACTTCGAGTTCGCGCAGCCGAAACGCCAGCTCGACCACGTCGTGGCTCGATTCGCCCATACCGAGGATGAATCCGCTGCAGGTCTCGATTCCGCGCTTGTGCGCCGCTTCCAGCGTGCGCACCCGGTCCGAGTAGCTGTGCGTGCTACACACTTTGCCGTAGTGACTCTCGCTGGTGTTGAGGTTGTGATTCAGTCGATCGAGCCCGGCCTCCGCGAGGATTTCAGCGCGCTCGTCGTCGACCAGGCCGGCCGACAGACAGATTTCGATCGGGTAGCGATCTTTCAGCTGGCGGATCAGGGCTGCGAGCTTGCGGGTGCGTTCGAGCGTCGGGCCGCGGCCCGAGAGCGCCATGCAGTAACGGCTCGCGCCCGCTCTGGCGGCGTGTTCGGCCGCCGCGAAGATCTCCTCGTCGCTCTTGATCGGGTACTTGCGGATCGCCGCTTCGGAATCGCTGGACTGGGAGCAGTAGCCGCAGTCTTCCGGACACAGTCCGTTCTGGATGTTGTTCAGGATTTGAACCATCACCTTGCGCCCGAAGTGACGCTCGCGCGGCAGATAGGCGGCGTGGAGCAGCGGAAGCAGGTCGACGTCCTGGCCGTCCAGGATCCAGAGGGCGTCGTCTCGGCTGGGCGGTTCGTCGCGCAGGGCCTGCTCGGCGAGGCGGTAGATGCGTTCGAACATGGATTCTCCTGAGAAAACGGGCCTGTGGCGCTGTAGCGGGGGTCTCGGGCGCACGGGCAGTGAAGCGGGATCGCCCGGAGCTGTCAACCGGATCTGAAGCGGGGGTTTACGGCTCTTCGGATTCCGAGGACGCGGAATCCCCGATCGCCCGCTTCATGGCCTCTTCCGAGATCTCCGTCACCAGCTGGATCTGTTCTGCGCTGAGGTTGACGAAGCGGATCCCCATGCCGTGCTGCTCTCGCGCCAGATTGGCGCTCACGCCCACCGAGACGACCTCGCCCGGGAGTTCGATCTCCTCACCGGTTCGCTCGATCCGAATGCGCACGTTGAACGGGGTGCCGATCGGCAGCGGCGACTCGGTGGCGACGAAGAGGCCCCCGGCCGAGAGGTTCTTCATCAGGCACTTGCGCACCTCGCCGCGCGATTCGAAATCGACGTTGAGGTCGAGCGGAACGCGCACGGATTTCCGCTTCTGCGCGTGCTGCTCCTTTACGCCGGGATCGAAGTGGCGGTTCAGCGCGCTCTTGAGATCCGACCAGCGCGACATCTCGGCCGGCGAAAGGCCGCCTTGTTTTCGCCGTTTGTCGAGCGCCATGAATGCGCGCAACAGGCCAGGCATGTCCGGCATGCGGCCGATCCTCCGTCGCAGGTTCGGCGTGGTGTCGCAGCGGAGTCTAACGCGGAACGGCTCTCGGGTCGGAGGATTTTCGAAAAACACGTTCAGCCCGTCGACGCCAGATCGGTACAATGCCGGGATGGCGCGCTCGCGAACGGTTTATTGCTGCACCGAATGCGGCGGACAACAACCGCGTTGGGTCGGCCGCTGTCCGTCTTGCGGCGGTTGGTCGACGCTCGTCGAAGAAACGATTGGTGCGCACGCTGATTCGCGAAAACTCGGGGTAAACTCCGACACCGCGCCGATCAAGCCGGTGCTGCTGGGCGAAATCGATACCGCCATGGCGCCGCGCTTCGCGACTAACATCGCCGAGTTCGACCGGGTTCTCGGCGGTGGACTCGTGCCCGGCTCCGTGGTGTTGCTCGCGGGTGAACCGGGCGTCGGCAAATCGACTCTCGCGCTGCAAATCGCCGCGGGCCTGGGTTCGCGAGCAGCAGTGCTCTACGTCACCGGCGAAGAGAGCCCCGAACAGCTGTGCTTGCGCGCCGAGCGCATCGCGGCCGTGCCGAAAGACCTGTTGGTGTTCGCCGAGACGCGCGTCGAGTCGATCGCGGAGATCTGGAGCGACCGAACGCCTTCGGTCGTCACAGTCGATTCGATCCAGACACTGCGCACCGATCGCATCGAATCGGCGCCGGGTTCGGTCGCGCAGGTGCGCGAGTGCGCGGCGGAACTCAGCGCGCTCGCGAAGTCGCGCAACACGGCGCTGATCCTGGTGGGGCACGTCACCAAGGAGGGCGCGATCGCGGGACCGCGGGTGCTCGAACACCTGGTCGATGTCGTGCTCGCATTCGAGGGCGACCGCGGCCAGATCTTTCGGCTGCTGCGCGCGAGCAAGAATCGATTCGGCTCGACCCAGGAAGTGGGCGTCTTCAGCATGACCGAGCGCGGTCTCGAAGATGTCGAAAACCCGAGCGAGCTGTTTCTCGCCGAACGTCGCGCCGACGCGCCCGGCTCCTGCATCGCGCCGCTCGTGGAGGGCAGCCGGCCGATGCTCGTCGAACTGCAGGCGTTGGTGGCTCCCGCGGGTTACGGGACTGCGCGCCGCACGACCGTCGGCCTCGACGACGGCCGGCTGGCCCTGCTGCTCGCGGCCCTCGACCGCCACACGGACGTCGATTTCCTGTCCCGGGACGTCTACGCAAATGTGACCGGGGGCTTGCGGGTGTCGGAGCCCGGCGCGGACCTCGCGCTCGCGCTGGCGCTGGTATCGAGTCGGCTCGACGCCTCGCTGCCCGCCGATGTCGCGGCGTTCGGCGAAATCGGGCTCGGGGGCGAAGTGAGGCGGGTCGGCCGGATCGATTTGCGCCTGCGAGAGGCGGCTCGACTCGGCTTTCGGCGCGTGGTTTTGCCCGCTGGTGTCGAGGTCGCGCGGCCCGAGGGTGCCGAACTCATCCCCGTGGCCAACGTGGCGGCCGCGGTTGCCTGGCTGCGCGCGTCAAGCGCCGTTCACAGCCCCGAGAACCATTGTTAAGCACTCGGTTTTGCATCGCTTTTCGCTTTGGCAATCTTTGACAGCGGCAGCTGGGATTGGCTAGCCTGCGCCGCGATGCCGCAGCCCCCCCAAGAGTTGATTTCGACTGCACGGGCCTTCTCCGAGGCCCTCGATCGCAACGCCGTCAGCCTCGAACTCGTCGAGCGCGCGATGCGCGAGCAGTTCAGCTCGGACGCCGCGTTGGTCGGTCTGCTCGGCGACCACCTGCTCGAATCCGGCGGCAAGCGAATGCGCCCCGCACTCGTGATGTTGACCGCACAGCTCTGCGGTTACACGGGCTCGCGCCGCGTTCAGGTCGGAGCCGCGATCGAATTGCTCCACACCGCGACGCTGTTGCACGATGACGTCGTCGACTTCTCGGAGCTGCGGCGCGGCAGGCCGTCCGCCAATGCGCTGTGGGGCAACCGCCGCGCGATTCTCGCGGGAGACTTCCTCTACTCGCGCGCCTGCACGATGATCGTCGAGGACGGAGACCCCGACATCCTCTTGATCTTCGCGAATGCAATTCGCAGCCTGGCCGAGGGCGAGATTCTCCAACTCGAGAGAAGCTACGACCCGACGGTCACCGAATCCCATTATTTCAAGGTCATCGAGCGCAAGAGCGCGATGCTCCTGTCGACTTCCACCGAGTGCGGAGCGATCCTCGGTGGTGTCACCCGCGCCGAGCGACGGCGACTCTCGGACTACGGCCGGGAACTCGGCCTGGCGTTCCAGTTGCGCGACGATGCGCTCGACTACGAGGCCGGCGAAGAAGAACTGGGCAAGATCCCCAACACGGATATTCGCGAGGGCAAGGTGACCCTGCCGCTGTTGCTCGCGCTCAAGCGCTGCACATCGGCCGAGCGCGAGGGAGTCGCGGTCCTGATCAAGAGCGCGTCGCGACTGTCGGACTCCGGCGCCGAAAATGCGGCTGCGCGCGAGGCGCTCGATCTCTCGCCCGTGCTCGAACTGATCGCGCGCTACCGCGGTGTCGAAGACACCGTGCGCCGCGCCCAGGAGCACGCCGAGCGCGCGATTGCGTCGATCGCCCCGTTTCCGGATTCGGAAGCCAAGGTCGATCTGACCGCGGCCGCTCAATTTGCGGTGACCCGAGACCGCTAGCAGGCGATCGACCGGCCGAGCCTCGCGGCGGCCTGGCAACTTCTCATCCCGTTGGTCCCGGGAGAATCACCATGAACTGCAACACGCGATACGGGCGGGTGCTCTCGCTCGCGCTGCTGACGGCATTCGGCCTCGTGCTGGCCGGATCGGGCCTCGCCGAGGACGCCTCGCCGAGACTCGTCGGGACCGTCAACATCAACACCGCGACACCCGAGCAGCTCGAACTGCTGCCGGGGATCGGCGAGTCTCGCGCCAGGGCGGTCGTCGCAATGCGCAAGCAGCGCGGCGGATTCAAGTCCGTCGACGAGCTGCTGGAGGTGAAGGGGATCGGAGAGGTCGCCCTGGAGCGCCTGCGGCCCTTCGTTCGCACCGAAGGCAAGACCACCGCCCAGCTCAAGTGAAGTTCCGGGGGTCGGCGGTGCCGCCGCCGGCCCCCACTTCGCCGAAGATCACCCTGGCGCTCGCGCCCCGGGCGAAATATCAATTGCCGGATGATCGGCTCCGCGAGGCTATGGCTGGGGATCGCGCTGGTGGCGGCGTGCTGGACGGGCGCGTCCGCCGCGAGCGATGCGCCGGCCCCCGCGGCTCCGAGCCTGCGGGTGGTTTCGATGAACCCGTCGCTGACGCGGATGCTGATCGCACTCGACGCGCAGCAGCTGCTCGTCGGGGTCGACGAGTACTCGGGGGACCACGAATCGGCGGTCGCCGCGCTGCCGCGCGTCGGGGGGCTCTTCAACCCGAGCCTGGAGGCGGTGGTGGCCCTCGAGCCGGATCTCGTGGTCGTGGTTCCGAGCGTGCAGCAGCGCGATTTTCGCTCGCGCTTGCGGGAACTCGGGGTCGAGGTGCTGGAGTTGGCGAGCATCACCTTCGAGCAGCTGCTCGCGTCGATGCAAACGCTCGGTGACCGGATCGGCCGCTCCGAGGCCGCGCGCGAGCGGGTCGAGGCGATTCGCAGCACCTGGCGCGAAGTGGCGCGGGAGGCCTCGCTTCAACCCCGGCGCTCGGCGGTGCTGATCGTCCAACGCGACCCGCTCTACGTGGTGGGCGGCGAGAGCTATCTGAACGCGATGCTCGACGCGGCCGGCCTCGACAATGTGGCCGCGGAGTATCCTGAGCCCTATCCGCGGGTTTCGCTGGAGTGGTTGATCGCGGCCGGGCCGCAGGTGATCATCGACAGCAGCGCCGACCCCGTCAACGCGGTCGAGCACTGGGCGCGTTGGGAGTCGATTCCGGCCGTGGCGGAGAACCGGGTGGTCGCGGTTCCACAGGGGCTGGTCACGTTGCCCGGCCCCTATCTGGATCGCTCCCTGCTGACGATGGTCGACGCCATTCGCAACGCCGATCGAACTTCGGACACCGGTGGAGGGGCCAGGCTCCAGTGAAAATCCTGACGCCGATGCGGGCCCTGTGGTCGCTGTCCGTACTCGGTGCGGTGTTGCTCGGCGCCTTGACTCTGGGATTGACCGCGGGGCCGAGCGGCCTCGGCCTGGGCGAGATTCTCTCGGTGCTCGCGGATCGCGACGCCAGCGGTCCCGCCGCGGACATCGTCTTGCGCGTGCGGCTTCCGCGGGTGCTGCTCGGCGCGCTCGTCGGCGCGTGCCTCGCCGTATCGGGCGTGCTGTTCCAGGCGATGCTGCGCAATCCGCTCGCGGACCCCTACGTGTTGGGGGTTTCGGGCGGCGCCGCGCTCGGCGGCATTCTCGTGCTCAGCCTCGGCAGTGCGATCGGCCTGGGCTACGCGGCGGTCCCGCCCGCCGCGTTTGCGGGCTGCCTGATCACGACCGCGGTGCTCTACGCGATCGCGGGCGCCAACGCCCGGGTTTCCACCACGAGCCTGCTGTTGACGGGCGTGGTCTTCAACGCGTTCGCCTCGGCGGCGATCGTGTTCCTGGCATCGATGGCCGGCCTGACCGAGGGCGCGAGCATCTTCTTGTGGTTGATCGGCAGCCTCTCCTCGATTCGAACCGAAGTGACGGGTTGGGTGGCGATCTTTCTGGTGCTCGGGCTCGGCGCGACGTTTCCGCTCGCGCGCGGCCTGAATCTATCCGCACTCGGGGGTGAATCCGCCGAGCAGCTCGGCGTCGACATCGATCGCCAGCGGCGGGTGGTGTTGATCGCGAGTTCCCTGATGGTGGGTGCGGCCGTGTCGGTGGCGGGCATGATCGGCTTCGTCGGGCTCATCATTCCGCACCTGCTTCGGCTGATTCTGGGGCCCGATCACCGCCTGTTGATTCCCGCTTCGGCATTTGGAGGTGCGGCCTTCCTCGTGATCTGCGACGCAGTCGCGCGCACGATTCTCGACGGACGCGAACTCCCGGTGGGGGCGATCACCGCACTCGCGGGCGGTCCGCTGTTTCTGTGGTTGCTGAGGCGCTATCACCAGAGAGTGTTCTCATGACAGACGCCGCACTGTGTATCGAAGACGTCGCGCTGAAATTCGGCGAACGCGAAATCCTGAAGGGGGTCAACCTCGAGGTGCCCGAAGGCGCGGTCGTCGCGCTGGCGGGCCGCAATGGCGCCGGCAAGACGACACTGCTGCGAGTGGCTTCCCGGGTGCTGCGTCCGAGTTCGGGCCGAATTTCGATCCGGGGCGCTCCGATCGAGGGCTTCTCGCGCCGGGATCTCGCGAAGGAGCTCGCGGTGGTTCCCCAGGACACGCCGGTTTCATTCCCGTTTCGGGTGATCGAAGTCGTGCTGATGGGGCGCTCGCCACACTTGGGTGTGCTCGGTTTCGAGTCCCGCGCAGACGTCGCGCTGGCGCGTGAGGTGATGGAACGCGTGGGCATCGAAGAGTTCGCAGACCGATCGATCCTCGACCTCTCGGGGGGCGAGCGGCAACTCGTGCTGATCGCGCGGGCGCTGACCCAGGAGCCGCGGGTGCTGCTGCTGGACGAGCCGACCGCCCATCTGGATCTCGCCCATCGCGTCGCGGTGCTCGATCTCGTGCGCGATTTCGCGCGAGACGGGCGCAGCGCGCTGGTGATTTCCCACGATCTCGCGCTCTCTGCGCGCGCGTCGGACCGCCTCGCGCTGCTCGCCGAAGGCCGAGTGCTCGATTGTGGCCGGCCGGCCGACGTGCTGACTCCGGTCAATCTGATGACGGCGTTCGGGATTCGCGCGGATGTGATCCAGGCGCCGGACGGCAGCCCGCTGGTGATTCCCCGGAGCGCGGCCTCGGACGCCATGAGCTAGCTTCATCCGCCCCGCGCCCGTTCAGGAGAGAGCATGGCTGGACCCACCATCGCAGCAGTGTCGGCCCGGGAAATTCTGGATTCTCGCGGAAACCCCACGGTTGCAGTCGAGATCACCACGTCGGAAGGGCGGCGCGCGAACGCGGCGGTTCCATCCGGCGCGTCCACGGGTTCGCGCGAAGCGCTCGAACTTCGCGACGCCGACCCGAATCGCTTTCGCGGCAAGGGCGTGTTGAAGGCGGTTGCGAACGCGAATGGCGAACTCGCGCAGGAGGTGATCGGCCGGCCGCTCGGGGGACTCGATGAGCAGGCCGAGCTGGATCGAGCGATGCTCGCCCTCGACGGCACCGACACCAAATCGCGTCTCGGTGCAAATGCGATTCTGGGCATTTCACTCGCCGCCGCGCGCGCCGCTGCGGATGCAGCGGAGTTGCCGCTGTATCGCTTTCTCGGCGGCGAAGACGCGCGGCTGCTGCCGGCTCCGATGATGAATGTGCTCAACGGGGGAGCCCACGCGGACAACACCGTCGACTTCCAGGAATTCATGATCTTTCCCATCGGCGCGCCGAGCTTCGCCGAGGCCATCCGCTGGGGGACGGAAATCTTCCACACGTTGCGGGACGTCATCGCCGAGAGGGGATTTGCAACCGCGGTGGGCGACGAAGGGGGCTTCGCGCCCGACCTTTCGAGCAATCGCGAAGCGATCGAGTTGGTGCTCCGCGCGATCGAGAAGGCCGGCTACGAACCGGGCAATCAGGTGGCGATCGCGCTCGATCCGGCCGCCAGCGAGTTCTACGAAGACGGCCACTACGTGTTGGCCGGCGAGGGCGCGACCAAGAGCACGCAGGAGATGATCGCGTTCTGGGAAGAGTGGGCGTCCCAATATCCGATCGTCTCGATCGAAGACGGGCTCGCCGAACAGGATTGGGAGGGTTGGTCGGCGTTGACGGAGGCGCTGGGCAAGCGAATCCAGATCGTCGGCGACGATCTCTTCGTCACCAATCCCGCCATACTCGATCGCGGGATTCGCGAGGGCGCCGCAAACGCGATCTTGATCAAGCTGAACCAGATCGGAACGCTCAGCGAAACCCTCGAAGCCATCCGCAAGGCGCGCGAGGCGGGATTTGCGGCGGTGATCTCCCACCGCTCGGGCGAGACCGAAGACACTTCGATCGCCGATCTCGCGGTGGGCTCGGGTTGCGGTCAGATCAAGACGGGCTCGCTGTGTCGGACCGACCGGGTCTGCAAGTACAACCGGCTGCTCTACATCGAGCGAGAACTCGCAGAGCGCGCCGGCTATGCGGGCCGCAGCGGACTCGCGGGAGCGGTGGGTTGAGGGTCGCCGCTCGCTCGAGCTCGCTTCGCACCGCGCTGAAGGGGGTCGCGGCGCTCTGCGTCGCGGTGGCTACGGCCAGCGCGGCGATCCCCAACGCCGAAAAAATCGCGGACGCCGTGGCCGAAACGAATCGCCTTTCGGGCCGATCGGGCCCCGTGCTGCTCGAGGTCACGCTCAGTATCGGCGACGGCGAAGCCGTCGGGGCGGGCCGCCTGGCCAGTCATCCGACCGGCCTGGCCCGGCTCGAATTGCGCAGCCGCCGCGGCTTCGTCGAGCGCCATCTCCTGCAGGGAAATTCCTACACCGCGAGCCGCGACGGTCAGATCCTGAGTTCGCCGCACCCCTTCCTGCCCCCCACCTTCTTCCTGCAGGCCGATTCCGGCGCCGCGTTCCGCGCCGCGCTGGCGAGTTACGGCGTCGCGTCGGGAGAGGTGGTGCTCGGCCGCGTCGGCGATCGCGACTGCTACGTGTTCGGCGGCCGGCTGCCGCGCGGCGCGGAGGGTGAAGAGCGGATGTTGCCGTCGGTGTGGGTGGATCTGGAGACCTACCAGATCGTGCAGATCGATCGCCCCGGCGGAGTCCGCTTTCGCTTTGGTCCGACCACGGTCTTCGAGGGCATCCAGGCGCCGAGTTGGATCGAGGTGGTGTCGCCCGGCCAGCCCGACGCGCGGCTCGACGTCATCCGCGTCGCGCCCGCGAACGCCCCGGCCGCCGCGTTCGGGATGGACTGGCTCACCGCTCCCGCCGATCCCCGAGAGTCCGTTCCGAGCTCCTGAGCCACCGCTCCCAATCGCGAGATCGAATTTTTTCGCCTCTGCGCAATTCAGGGCTAATGGAACTCGGTAGAAATACCGAACAGTCCTCCCGAAGGTCGGCCGGGCGAAATCCTTAGCGATTCGAACGGCTTCGGAGACCGGCTTTCACATTGCCGAAGATGCACCTGCGCCGGGGGGGCGAAGGCGAGCAGTCGGCCGATGTCGGAGGATGGGATGGCATCCAAACAGCAATTGAACGTTCTCGTCGTCGACCACGACGAGGGAAGCAACGTACAGATCAAGGACGTGCTGACTTCCGAGGGCTATCAGGCGGAGGTGTTGAACGATTGTGAGCAGGTGATCGAAGCCGTCAAGCAGGGCCGCTATCAGATGGTGATCCTCGACGTTTCACCTCCCGAGGATCGCGGCATCGAGTTGCTCGAGCGAATTCGGAGCACGGATTCCGATATCTGTGTAATCGCGATGACGGGTCTTCCGACGGTTGCGGCCGCGGTTCGCACGCTCAAGAACCACGCGTTCGACTATCTCCAGAAACCCCTGGAGGTGGAAGAGCTGCGCGCGGTGATCCAGAGCGCGATTCGCGAAAAGGGTTTGCTCGTCGATCTCGAGACGCGCCTCAATCAGGTGGTCGGCAAGCGGCTGCGCGAGAAGCGCACCGCGCTGGAACTCACGCTGAAGCAACTCGCCAACCGCACCGGTCTCTCCGTCAGCCTGATCTCGCAGATCGAGTTGGGGAAGAGCGCGGCTTCGATGTCGACGCTTCACAAACTCGCCACCGCGCTTCAAGTCCGGATGACCTATTTCTTCGAGACCGTCTAGGGCGAGATTCGAGCGAAGCGCGACTTCGCTCCGGTGATTCCGGGCGGGCGGCGGGCAGCCGTCGCCCGCCGGACGCCGCGACCTGCCGCGATCGAGCGCCTCAGACGCCCTTCACGGTCAGCACGGGGCAGGGCGCCTTCTGCACGACCCGTTCCGCGACACTTCCGAGCAACATGTGCTTGAGGCCCGAGAGGCCGTGGGTGCCGATCACGATCAGGTCGGCGCCGAGTTCGTTCGCCTCGTCGACGATCGCCGTCGCCGCGTAGCCCTCGCGGACCACCGACTCCACGTCGAAACCGCGCTCTCGGAGTTCGGTCTCGTGCCGACCGAGAGAGGCCTGCGATTCGGACTTCACGTTGGCCCAGAAGTCGGGCGGCAGATAGGCGCCCTCGAGCTGTTGGAATTCGACCGGCAAGTGGTAGGCGTGGAACAGCACCAGCTTGCTCTTCGATTCACCGGCGAGATGAGCCGCCCACTCGATGATCTGCTGGGCGCTGTCCGAAAAATCGATCGGGACGAGGATCGTGCGGATTTCGATAGTCATGACGGAAGCCTGCATCCCAATCTCGATTTCGTCCAGTAGAATTTGACTCGCGCGAGGCGGCGTCTTACCGTGTCGCGCCTCCGGAGATGATCAGCCGGATCGTGGGGCCGTAGCTCAATTGGGAGAGCGCCGCGTTCGCAACGCGGAGGTTGGCGGTTCGATCCCGCTCGGCTCCACCACCCCGACGAATCCGCATTCCCTCGCGCCGCTCCAATTGCGAATGCGTTCGCATTCTTTTGGTGGTGTTCCGAAGATTGTGCTCCAACGCAAGATTGCGCAGTGGCGGCGTCCAGTTCCGAATCCGCTTCGGAACTCATTTGCCAGGCCCCGAGCGCACAGGGGTTTGACCGCGATCAGCACAATCTTTGGGACACGGCCATTCTTTTCGGATTGAGCCGGGCGCCCCAGCAGTCCTATGCTGGCGTGCAGTGGATCGGCTCGCACCGATCCCCGCTCTCGGGCCCCCTCGAGTGCGCACCGAGAGCCCCAAGGAGGCGCTTTTGAAGGCGATTCCCGCCATCGTCGCCGCCGGAGACAGGAGGGCAGCGAAGGCCGTCTACGGTCAGAGCAAGGTCTATCTCGAGATCGGCGGGCGCCCGCTCGTAGCCCATGTGGTTGCGGCGCTGCAGGATGTCCCCGAGATCTCCGAGGTCTGGGTCGTCGGCGACGCCGAGCGCCTGCGCGAAGTCTTTGCGCGCGAGGATCTCGCGCGCGAGCTCCGCAAGCCGTTCCAGATCGTTCCCCAGTTTCGAAACCTCTACGAGAACATCTGGCAGACCTACCGGAGAATGCTTCCTGGGGGCGGGCCGACCGGACGCGACCCCGGGGTCGCCGACGAGCAGGGGTGGGTGCTCTACCTGTCGGCCGACTTGCCGTTCGCGACTCCCCAGGAGATTTCGCAATTCGTCCAGCGCTCCGTCCAGCTCGACTGCGATTACGCGTGCGGGCTCGTGACCGAGGAGTCGATGCGGGGCTTCTACCCGGCGGCTCCGGGCGAGCCGGGCATCCGAATGGCCTATTTCAACGTGCGCGAAGGTCGCTTTCGGGTCAGCAACCTGCACCTGGTCAAGCCCGCCCGGATCGTCAACCGCACCTACATCGAACAGATCTACGAGCACCGCTATCAAAAACAATTCGGCAACATCTTCGCCCTGGCGGTGCGGTTGATGAGGACGGAGGAGGGGGGCTTGCGCATCCTCCGCTACTACATCCTCATGCACCTCGCGGGCTTTGCGAATCGGCGGGGCTGGCGGCGGCTGGCGGATTGGTTGCGCGCCTGGATTCCGCTCGATCGCGTGGCAGAGGCCGTCAGCTCGCTGCTGCGCGCCAACTTCCAGTTTACGGTGACGGAAATCGGAGGCTGCGCGCTCGATATCGACAAAGAGCACGATTACGACGTCGCGGTGATCGCTTTCGACGCCTGGAGGGCCGCCCAGCGCGGGCGGGCGGAGCGCTACCTGGCAGGGATTTCCGTCAGCTCGGAAGTTGGCGCGCGCGAATCCGGAGAGTCGCGTTGAGCGGAGTCGATCGAGACGCCGAGTGCGCCGCCGCCGTCCGCAAGGCTGCGGGAATCTTCCGGCTGTCCGGGCGCGGACTGGTCGCGGTGGACGGCGGCGATCGCGTCCGCTGGCTCGACGGCATGCTGTCGAATGACGTCGTGCGTCTGCGCAACGATGGCGACGGTGCGGGTTGTTATGCGACCACGCTCACCGCCAAGGGCAGGATCGTCGCCGACGTGCACGTGCTGGTGCGCGGCGAGTGCTTCTGGCTCGAAACCGCGGCGGCTGCAGTCGGCGGTCTGTTGGCGCACTTCGAACGCCACCTGATCGCGGACGACGTCCAACTGCGCGACATCGGCTCGAGTGTCGACCGGCTCGCGGTGGAAGGGCCGCTCGCGGGGCAGCTGCTCGAACGCGCGGCGGGCGCGGCGCTGGATTGCGCGCTCGACGCCTGCAAAGTCATCCGGATCGGCGAAACCGAAGTCGTCGCGGCGCGCTACGGCTGGTCGGGAGAGCCCGGTTTCCAGCTGTTGGCGCCCGCGGGCAGCGGCGCGGCCATAGCCGCAGAGCTCGAAGCGACCGGATCCGAGTTGGGATCGATATCAGCGGGTGAAAATACCCTCGAAATCTTGCGCATCGAAGCCGGCATCCCGCGCTTCGGTGCGGAAATCGACGACACGGTCTTGCCCGCGGAGGTTCGGCTCGGGCGCGCCGTGGCCCAATCGAAGGGCTGTTACGTCGGCCAGGAAGTGGTCGCCCGAATGGAGGCGGCGGGCCGGGTGAGTCATCTGCTCGTGGGTCTCGCGCTGGGCGAGGGTGCGATCCCGCAACCCGGTTCGAAAATTACTCTGGACGGCAAACGGGTCGGCGAGGTGACGAGCAGTTGTCGGTCCGCGCTCGCGGGCTCGATCGCGCTCGGCTTCGTGCGCGCCGCTCACTCCGCCAGCGGGACTGAATTGTGGGTAGCGGACCAGGCCGCGCGCGTGGCCGAGCTGCCGTTTGCGGGCTCCGGAGTGTTCGCGGCGTGACCGGAAGACGGCGCGGCGTCCTGTTGGTTTTCGCGAAGGAGCCCGAACCCGGCCGGGTCAAGACCCGGATGGTTCCCCCGTTCTCTCCGCAACAGGCGTCCGATCTATACGGCGAGATGCTGCAAGACGTGCTGATCGCCTCCGGCCGGATCGCCGTCGAAATCGGCCTCGCGCCGGTTCTGGTGGTCGATCCGCCGCGCGCTGTCGCCGCGCTGGCGCGCCGCGCTCCGACGGAGTTTCGCATCGTCCCCCAGCGGGGAGCCAATCTCGGCCAGAAAATGGAGTGGGCGATTCGGGAGGCCGCGGCGAGCGGCGCCAATCGAATCCTGCTGCGCGGCAGTGACAGCCCAATTCTCGATCTGGAGCGGATCGAAGCCGTGCTGGTTGCCCTGGATGAATTCGATCTCGCAATCAGTCCCGACCTCGGCAGCGGTTACAACCTGCTGGGTGTGCGGAAGCCCACACCCGGGCTGTTCGATCATCCGATGAGCACGCGAACCGTACTCGAAGACACACTCGCCAACGCGGCCGCGCTAGGCCTACGCACAAAAGTGCAACCCGCTTCGTTCGATGTGGACACCGCGAGCGATCTGAACCGGCTGGCTGCCGCGCGCGCGGGTCCGAGCGCTTCGTGTGTCGCAGATATGTGTCCACGCACGCTGTCTTTTCTGGATGCGGAAGGCCTCTGGCCGCAATCGAGGTGACCGGGATCACCGCGCAAATTCAAAACGGCGGTCTAGAGGCGCGAGAACGCAGCGGTATTGCGTGATGCAATAACTGAAACTAGGGTTTGCAAACCTCTGTTTTTTGAGGTAAATCGCATCTGCGGAATGCACGCAAAGCGTTGATGCACGGGTTGGTGAGGCCCGAACGCTCGCGGGCATTTCGTATGGATGGTGGGATGGTGGGGTGATGCAGCGAATGGTGGAACACACCATGTCTTCTCGTGGGTATTCCCCCTCATTGATTTGTAAATGTGTAGGAGCGGAATTCCGCGCTCGACTCCCAGATAGGGGGTCGGCTAGCGTCTATACGGCGCCGGAACCTCGTCTGGATAATTACAACTAGGTAGGAGGGGAATCGCAATGCGATCCAGCCTGAAATCAATTATCGCAGTTGCGGCCGCATTTTTGGTCGTACCGTCGTTCGCGAGTGCGGACGATGTTGGAGGTGGGGACGACCTTCAAGAAGTCATGTCCCGGATGTCCGACTTGGAGCAGCAGCTGAAGGCCACTAACGACGCGCTCGCGGCGTCGAATGCAAAAGTCAACCAGCAGCAGAAGATGCTCAGCAAGCTCGGAACGTCCAACCAATCCGGCCCGATGGCCGCTCTGTCGGACTTCCTGACCGAGACGACCTTCGGTGGCCACGTGTCGGCGAGCTATTTCTGGAACACGAACGATCCGGACTCGGGCCGGGGAATGGGCGCGAATGGCGGCTCGATTGGCGCCAATCCGTACCACCCGAACCACAACAGCTTCCAGGTCGATCAGGTCTGGTTCTCGATGAGCAACGAGGCCACACCGGAGAGCCGTGCCGGCTTTGAAGTCGACATCGTGTACGGCCAGACGGCCGATCAACTCGCGATCGGCAACGACGGGAACGCACTGTTCGACTATCTCTTCAACGCGAACGTGTCGTACCTGATTCCGCTCACGGATGCCGGAATCGAGGTCACCGCGGGCCGCTTCGAGTCTCACACGGGCACGGAGTCGGTGCGGGATACGCAAAACTTCAACATCACGCGCGGCCTGCTCTTCGCGATGCAGCCCCGCAACTTTACGGGTGTGAAGGTCTCGTCGAAGTACGACTCGGGCCTCGACTGGATGCTCGGTGTCACCAACAACTCGGGCTACCCGACACTCGGCGGCAACCCGTACGCGCTGCTTCCGAATGCCCAGAACTACGACACGGATGCCGCGAAGGCCTTCATCGGGCGCGTGGGCTATGAGATGTCGGACACGATGTCGGTGGCGGTCAACGCCCTCTACGGCGGAAACTGCGCGACATCCGACCAGCTGTTCGGCGTTGGCGCCGGCACCATCCCGATCGCGGGTGGCTGCGGCATCACGTTCGACGGCACTGGCCGAGCCAACACGGGCAACAACGATCGGCAGATCCTCGTCGACTTCACGATGAACTGGGATCCGTCGGACGCGCTGTCGACCTGGATCAACCTCGACTACATGGCTCCGGCCAACGATCGACGCACCGGCAAGCCCTGGGCGGTCGGCGTTGCGGCGGCGGGTCGCTATGCGATCACGGACGCCACGGGCATTTCGCTCCGCGGCGAGTACATCCGCTCCAACGACAACTACCTGGGCATCACCGCGCCGCTGCTCCTGTCGCAGGCTGCATTCGACCTCATCGCCAACGGGGTGGCTCCGCTCCCGCTGTCGGCGACGCCCGGTTGGTTCAAGGAAGATCAGAACCTCTGGTCCGTTACGGCGACGCTCGATCACGCGCTGACCGAGCACCTCACCGTCAGGGCTGAGGTCGTCTACCAGGAGGGCAATACCAATCACCGAGCGAATGGTGGAGCCACGAACAACGAGTTCTTCTGCAACAAGTCGTGCGAGGGAACTCACCTGACGAACCGACAGGTTCTGCTCGGCGCTCAGATGACCTACGAGTTCTAGCAGCGACTGATCTGCTAGAGCCCTAGGGCTCGCAAAAAAAAGGGCGCGGCACTGCAAAGTGCCGCGCCCTTTTGCTTTGTCACCGCCTCTGAGAGTCGCAGCACCCAATCATGGGAAAGCTGTGTGCCCGGGGCCGGTGGCGGGGTGCTGTCGGGCTCAAACCCCATGTCGCCCGACAGCACCCCGCCACCGACCCCCAGTGACGCTTTCTCGGATCGGGACGCTCGTTTCGGGCGTGATAGGATGATTTGGTGCGTTTGTTCGTTCTACTCTTCCTGCTCTTCGGTTGTGGGCATGCGGGCGAGATCGGTGGGTCGGGCGCGCCCGAAGCGGGTGCAGCCGACGCGGCTGTGCCGGTTGACGTGGCCGTGCCGGTCTATCGGCAAGAGGAGCTCGTGTTCCATCACGGTCGGAATCGGTTGGTGGGAGACCTCGCCCTGCCCGCCGGCCCCCCGCCGCATCCCGCGGTTGCATTCGTTCACGGTTCCGGCCCGGCGTCGCGCCGCTCGGAATACCTCGAATCGATCGCGGCCGAATTCCTCGAGCGCGGTTTTGCCACTCTCATCTGGAGCAAGCCCGGGGTCGACGAATCGACGGGGCACTACCTGAAACAGACCATGGCCATGCGCGCCGAAGAAGTCGCGGCGGCGATGGCGCAGCTCGCGCAGCGAGCCGATATCGACGCGGACAGGATCGGGCTCTGGGGCATCAGCCAGGCCGGCTGGGTGATGCCACTGGTTGCGGCGAGGCGAAAGGTCGCGTTCGCAATCTCGGTCTCCGGCTCGGCGCAGACCGGTCAGCAGCAGGATCTGTTCGGCGCGGCAAACGAGCTGGCCGAAATCGGTTTCTCCGACGCAGAACTCGCCGACGCGCTCGAGCACCGGCTCGAATTCTACGACCTGATCCGCGAGGGCCTGAGCTACGAAGAATTCCTGCCCCGCCAACGCGCGTGGCTCGCCGAAATGAAGTTGCGCCCGTGGTACCCGAAGCTGGAGAGCCATCTGGACGAACTGATCTTCCAGGATTTTTTGATGGCGACGGATCCCGAGACGTTCGAGTTCTTCTCGATCAACGATCGGAGCGGATCGCTGATCTCGCCGCCCGAATTGCAAAACCTCGACATGCCCGTCCTCGCGATCTACGGCTCCGCAGACGCGCTCGTCGATACAGCTCTCGCAGCGAACGCCTACCGCGAGATCCCGCAGCTCAACGGCAACACCGATGTCACCGTCGTCGTCTTCGAAGGTGCCAACCACGGAATCCTGCAGTTGGATGGCGACGGCTACCTGGGTTTCGCCCCCGGCTTCCTGACCACCATGGGCGAGTGGCTCTCCAAACATCGCTGAACACTTTTGACGGAATTGGTTGCTCGGGGTCGGTGGCGGGGTGCTGTCGGGCTCAAACCCCAT